>JAKEFJ010000093.1 GCA_022616665.1 Acidobacteriota bacterium | reverse complement strand
CTCCTTCCGGTAGCTCTTCATCTGAGCTACTTCACGGGAACCAGGGGGCGCGGTGGAACTTTGGGCGCCGGGGCCAGGGCGCGCGGATCGCTGGCGATCTTCGCCATCATGTCCTTGATGGCATAGTCAATCTGCACGTCGTTCCCATTGATGAGACCGTCGGGTCCCAGGTCCAGCTCCACGTCCGGATCCACCCCGTGTCCTTCGATCATCCAGAACTTGCCCCGCGGATCCCATCCGCCGAACTCAGGCTGAGTGGTGACCCCGCCGTCCCGGAAAGTCTTGTCGCCCCTTATCCCGACCCATCCTCCCCAGGTGCGGGTGCCGATGACCGGGCCCATCTTGAAGTTCTGGAACTCCAGGGCAAGGGTCTCGCAGTCGCTGCCTCCCTGTCGATTGATCAGGACCGACATGTAGCGGTCCGAGGATCGATCAGGGGTGGTGGAGATATTTCCGTAACGCGTGCCGCCCACGGCGAATAGCTTCCGGTCGAGGTGGGCGACGATCATGGGCGCCACGAACCCGCCGTGGTTCCACCTATCGTCGATGATGAGCCCGGGCATTCTCCACTGGGGAGGGAAGTCCCGTGAAAATTGCCTCAGCCCCAGCCCGCCCATGTCATAAAGGTGGATGTAGCCGATCTGCCCGTGGCTCGCCTTCTCCACGTAAGCGCGCCTCTCGCGCACCCAGGTGGCATAGCGGATGGGCGTGTCGCTGCCGACGGGCTTCACTACGATGCGCCGGGCGCCTGCCAGCTTGGGCTCGTCATTGATGGAAAGCTCCACCTCCCGCCCGGCGCGATTGGCCAGGCGGCGGAGGTAGTCCTCTCCCTTGACCAGCGGCTTGCCGTCGATGGCCACCAGCCACATCCCCGGCTTGACCTTGAGGTCGGGCCGGGCCAGAGGAGAGGAGGTGTCGATCGTCGGATAATCGCCGGTGTAAATCTTCTTGATCTGCCAGAATCCGCTGGAGGGGTCGTAGTCCAGGTCTGCGCCCAGCAGTCCCGTTCCCACGCTCTTGCCGCGCCTGACATCTCCGGGCCAGTGATAGGCGTGCCCCACGTTCAGCTCGCCGAGCATCTCCCCCAGAAGATCTTCGAGGTCATCCCGCGAGGCCATCCGGTCGGCCAGCGGGCCGTACTGGTTCCAGACGCCGCTCCAGTCCACGCCGTGCATGTTGGTGTCGTAGAAGAAGTCGCGCTGCAGGCGCCACCCCTCGTGCAGCATTTGCTGCCACTCCTGGCGCGGGTTGATCCGGAGGGTCCAGCCGCTCAGGTCGATGCGGTTGTCCTCGGCTCCCTCTCCCTTCGGCACGCTGGTCGCGCCGGCTTCCACCCGGAAGAATCCCGCCTTGGTGCGATAAACCAGGACCTTCCCGTCGCCGGAGACGTCATAGCTCCTCACGCCGGAAGTGAGGGTGGACAGCTTTTCCTTTTCGATTTCGTACGTGAGGAGATCGCCGCTGGGGCCATCGTCTTCGTCGTCGGAGCCCGGGGGCATCATCCCCCTCGGGGGGATGCTGAGCCAGTGGAGCTTGCCTTCCACCCCCTTCAGGCCGTAATAAGCCCCGGGATCCACCGGGACCAGGACGGTGCGATCGGAGAGGCCTTCGAAATCGATCTTGATGGGGGCGGGCTTCTCCTCTTTGGCCTTTTTGTCCTTGGAGTCCTTCGCATCCTTGTCTTCTTTGTTCTTGTCGTCCTTTCCCTCCTCACCCTTTTTCTCGTCGCACTTGGGATCCTGGTCGCTGCGCGGGGCGAACGGGAGAGCGCCGTCGGCTTGCAGCGCCACCACCACGGGGAGGGTGGAGTTCTGGACCACGAATCGAGCCTCGAAGCGATCCAGGTAAGGATTGATGTACCGGTCGCTGAGGTAATAGAGGTACTTTCCCTTCGGATCCCAGGTGGGGGAGTAAGCGTTGAACATGGGATCGCTGGCGGGAGTGACCTTTTTCGTCTGCGAATCCCAGACGCGCACCTGGTTGAATTCGTTGTCCATGAAGGCGTCGTAAGTCAGGTAGCGACTGTCCGGAGACCATTCGTAGGTGTTGATCTCAAACTTACCGCGGTCCACCTCGACCGCCTCCCCGGTGGCCGCATCGGCCACCAGCAACCGGTATTTCTCGTCGCCGTAGGCCAGTTTCTTGCCGTCGGGAGACCACAGCGGCGGGAAGTACCATCCCGGCGGAGTGCTGCCCAGCTGCTTCGGCGGAGCACTGTTGTCGGCGGAATAGAGGACGAGCTGCTCCTCGCCCTTCACCTCGCTCCAGGCGGCCAGGGACTTCCCGTCGGGGGAGAAGGCCGGGAACTTGGTCCGGGCAAGGCTGTCTTCGGTGATCCGCCGGATTAACCCCTTTTTCTTGGTTCGAGTGACGAAAGCATCTCCCCGGGTCTCCAGGACGATGCGGTCGCCGTCCCGCGAGAGGCCCCAGTATCGCAGGGTGGTCATGGGGTCCACGAAGCGCTCCCTCACTTGAATCCGATCGCTGGGGAGCTGCAGATCGATTGGCTCGCTTTTCCCCGTGGCCAGATCGTAAATCCACAGATCCATCTTGTGCTGATAGACAATCTTGCCGTCGCCCATGGAGGGCCAGCGCACGTCGTAGTCCTGGAAATTCGTGAGCCGCTTGACATCCCCTCCGTCGGGATTCATCGAGGCCAGGTTGGGGCGGCCCCAGCGATCGGTGACGAAGTAGATGCGGCCGTCGCCGGCCCACATCGGAAAGGCATCCTTCCCGTCGTACTTCGTCACTTCGGTGAAGGCCAGTGGCTGCAACGTTCCCACGTAGATCTGCTCGGCCTCTCCGCCCTTGTAACGTTTCCAGTTGTGGAACTCGAGGCCGATTTTCTGCATGGCAAGGCGCTTCCCCTTCGGCTCGAAGCTGATCCAGGCGGCCGGCTCCAGGGGAAGCAGCTCGGGGATACCCCCTTCCAGGGGGATGGTGTAGACGCGAAAATCATTGTGGGGAGTGTCCCGGCGGCTGCGAAACAGGACCTTGCCCTCCGCGGTCCACCCCAGGGCCTGATCCGGCAGGGGATGGTAAGTGAGACGCTTGGGCTCGCCCCCGGCGGACGACATCACGTAGACGTCATCGTTCCCTTCGTACTGCGCGGTGAAGGCGATCCATTTTCCATCGGGGGAAAGGCGCGGGAACTTCTCTTCCCCTTCATAGGCCGTCAGACGCATGGCTGTTCCTCCGGCCGCAGGAATCTTCCAGAGGTCTCCCTCTGAGGCGAACACGATGCTGCCGCCGCCGATGCTGGGATATCGGTAAAAGCCGTCGGGCGGTGTATCGGCGGCCGGCGCCGCAGTGAGCGGCACGAGTGAAGAGCTGACCAGAAGCAGAGCGACGACCCACAACCGGGTTTTCGGCTTCACGAGGTTCTCCTGAGGTTGGGAAAGGCGCTATCCAAACGGCCCGCCGGGTGGGGGCCAGGCTGGTGAGACCCGGCAATAGCCGCGGCTGTTCATACGTGAATCGGTGGGGCTGGGTTTCCGGCCTCAGGAAATGGAAGGACCCGAAGGAAGGGTTGCCTCCTCCAGGAAATCCAGCGCGACCTTGCCGGCCCAAAAACGTGGGGCTCCCGACTGCCAATAGCCTACATGCCCTCCGCTCGACGGCAACAGTAGCCGTAGATACCGGGAGCCGGCCTGTCCATTCTCGTCGAATATCCCGGCGGGGACGAAGGGATCGTTCAAAGCGGAGAGGACGAGCGTCGGGACCCGAAGAGATTTCAGGTGGGGGCCGGAGCTGGCCTGCCGATAGTACTGCTCGGCCGAGGAAAAGCCGCCATCGGGCGCGGTGTAAAGGGTATCGAACCGCCGGACCGATCGGATGGCACGAGGATTCGGATCGGGCCCCGGGACCGGCCGATTGGTGCGAATCCGGCGGAGCAGCCGGCAGAGCTTCCAGGTGAAATAGGCGTGATAGATCGAGTTGCACGGCTCTTCGAGGCATTTCACGCAGGCCTCCAGGTTCACGGGGGGGTTGACCCCGACGATGGCATTGGCCCGGCAGTCCGGCCCCGCGAGGCCTGCGTAGCGCAGGGCAAGGTTGCCGCCCAGGGAAAATCCCACCACCCCGAAGGGGCGCGGGAATCCTGCCGATCCAAGCTCTTCCAGAACTCGCCCTGCGTCCTCGGACTGCCCGGCGTTGTAAAGAGTCTGGGACAGGGCTTCGGTTCCGCCGCAATTCCGTAAGTTGACCCGCACCGCGACCCATCCCCGCTGGAGGGCCATTCGGGCCGTTCGCCGGAGGTAGCCTGAATCGGCAGATCCCCCCAGGCCGTGAAGGAGGATCACCGTCCCGCGGGCCGCTCCCGGGGGTCTGGAAATCAGGATACGGATTCGCGAGCCCGGCAAGACCTCCACCAGGCGGGATTCCTGCACGGCTCCGAGGGGTGGCCCGGGAAGCAAGGTGGGCAGGATCGTCTGCAGATGCCTCCCGGGCAGCCAGAAGGCCGGCCGGAAGCTGTTTGCGAGGTGGTGGGAGGCGGTCAGATCTTTCCCCCAGAAATTCGAATATCGCGCTGCGCCCGAGAAAAGCGACGGGGAGAATAGCAGATTCCCGAGAATCACTGGAACTTCCCCGCCAGGGGATTCGTTAATTGGGCATAACGGACTGATGGAGGAGGGGTCATCCCATGAAAAGACTCGTGGCGGTCGCGGGAATTCTGGCTTTGGCGGCGGGCGTGGCGCTGGCGTCCCCCGCGTCTAAATCCGCTTCCAAGTCATCGTCGGACAAGTGGTTGCACGTGCGGGTGGAGGATGGAGCGGGGGAGGATGCCGAGAGGGTGCGCGTGAATGTCCCTCTCTCACTGGCCGAGGCGGTCATCCCTGCCATCAACGTGGACAATTTCAGGAACGGCAAGATTCGTGTCGACGTGAACGGCGAAGATAATCACCTCCAGGATGTCGACTTCCGGAAAATCCTGATCGCCCTGCGCGACACCAAGGACGGAAATTTCGTGACGGTGGAAGGGTCCCGTGACAACGTCCAGGTCGCCAAGCAGGGAGGCTATCTGGTCGCCAAGGTCCGGGAAGGGAAAGAGGGCGGTACCCGGGTGGACGCCAAAATCCCCTTCCAGGTCGTGGAGGCGCTGCTCTCCGGCGACAATAACGAGCTGAACATCGCCGCGGCGGTGCGCGCGCTGGGAGAGCACGGGGATGGAGTACTCGTCACCGTGGATGACCATAAGAGCAAAGTCCGGATCTGGGTCGATTCGAAAAACGAGTCGGAGTAGCGAGGAGACCATGCTGAGCATCCTGCGGAGCGAGCGAGGCTTTTCGGTTCCCGGCGGCATGCTGGCCGCCGCGGGGGTGGGGGCGCTCTTCGCGGGGAGCTACCTTTACAGCCAGGGGCTGATCCGGGTTTCCGTGCACGAGAAGCGGCCGGGTGGTGAGCATATCCGGCTGGCCGTCCCGGCGGCCATTGCCCCCCTGGCGCTGGCCTTCGTGCCGGCGAAGGAGATTGGCAAGCACATGCCTGCCGAGGCCCGTCAGCACCTCCCAGTGGTCGAAGCGGCCCTCAACGAATTACAGCGATTGCCCGACTGCACCCTGGTCCAGGTGGATGGTCCTGGCGAGCACGTCCGAATCAGGGTCCTGGATCATCAGATGGTGGTGGACGTGAACGATCATCAAGACGAAGTCCACCTCACGATGCCCCTGGGTTCCCTGCGCTCGGTCATGGCGAAGCTCGGACGAGCGGCGGAGTACTCCTCTGGGGAGAATGCGTGCGACCGGTCCGGCGCCTGGGGACACGCAGGACATCACGGCAGCGGCCACCCCGATGGAGAGGTCCTCTGAACTTCCGATGGGCACTCGTCGTCATGGCGCTGCCTGGGGCGGTCTCCCGGTGACGAAGCCTGGCCCGTGATCCTCAGTTTTGTCGCCCTAGTATTTCGGTGATTGCTTTTCGGGCGTCGTCCAGATTGACCGCGTGATCCGGCTGCTTGAAGAGCACCTTGCCGTCGGTGGAGCGGATGACCAGCCCGTGGCTCTTGAATCCCAGCTCTTGAATCGCCTTCTTTGCCTCGGGGGTCGTGGCGTCCAGGTTCAGCGCCTTCACCTGCCCCGGGAATTCCTCTTGGAGCCCGCTCACGGCGGGTTTGAGCTTGGCGCACACCATTCAGCCCGGCAGGAAGTAGTAGGTCACCTCCAACGGCCCCTTCGCCGGCGCCGTCTGCGTCTGCTGGGTGAGCGCAATCCCCAGTCCGAGCCCCAGCACGGCAATCAGGGCTCCTGAAATCCGCAGCACCTTTCTTCCCATCGTCCACCTCCAAGTGATAGGATCCTTCAAATCGGTCCCGCCTTCTAAAAGGAAGCGGCCCGACACTGTACCGCGTTTTCGACATTCGAGTCTCAAGAATCGCGCCGTGGAATGGTCCGCCGGCCTTGCCCAGAAGATGCAGCAGAAGAAGCAAAGCGGTGGAGTCAGCGCAGCCGCCGCTGGAGCAGGAAGTCGAAATACAGCCAGATTACCCGCGAAGCGCGGAAAATGAGGGGAGACAGAGGGAGGAACACAAGAAGCGCCGCCGCGAAGGCCAATAGCTCCGAGCGATTTCCGAGCACCCGAAGAGAAATCAGCGCCAGGAGAGCATAGGCGGGGACCGCGAGGAAATAGCTGAAATACATGGCACCCACGAAGTAGCCGGGCTCCTTCTCGAAGACGGCACCGCACGAGGGGCACGACCGGTTCATCGCCAGAACGCCGCGAAATATCCGGCCGCGCCGGCACCAAGGGCAACGCCCCGTCAGGAGATCGATCAGTAACATTCGGCCCCTCCCGGACATGGCAGGCAGCCTAGCACACGCCGGTTGTTGCGGTTCTCGGCCCCTCCACACTAGAATGGCGCCATTCCTGGTTCAGGAGGCCCCATGCTGGAAGAGCAGTCACCGCCCCGGTGCCAATTCGACAGCAATAATCTGATTCTTCAGTTCGAGAGCACCATCCCGGCAGATGTGAAGGAAATCTCTCCCGTGGCGGAAGGAGTCATGGCCATCGTGAAGCAGATGGGCTGCGCGGCCGGGAGAGAATTCGAGGTGGAGACAGCGCTGCGCGAGGCCCTGGCGAATGCCATCGTGCACGGCGCCAAGAAGGATCCCAAGAAAAAAATTCAATTCTGCGTCAGCTGCGATGAATCGCGGGGAATGCTCATCGTGGTGCGCGACCCCGGAGTGGGATTCGATCCGGCCAGCATTCCCACACCGGTGCTTGGCCAGGAGCTCTTTTCGACCCACGGACGGGGGATTTACCTGATCAATCAGATGGTAGACGAGGTACGCTTCGAAAAAGGGGGCACCGAGATCCACATGGTAGTGCGATGAGTCCTGCTTGCACCGCTGACGGATTGTCATAGACGATAGAAGGAGGGACAGAAAGATGACCGATATCAAGGAACGCGGGTACGCCCGACCGGAAGTCCTGGTGTCCACCGACTGGGTGGCCCAGCATCTCAGTGATCCCAATGTCCGAATCATCGAATCCAACGAGGATCCTCTCCTTTACCCGGCCCGGCACATCGCCGGCGCGGTGGAGGTGGATTGGACCAAGGATCTCAACGATCAGCTCCGCCGGGACTATCTGGGAAAATCCGGATTCGAGACACTGATGAGTCGGATCGGCTGCACCCGGGACACCACGGTGGTTTTCTACGGCGACAAGAACAACTGGTGGGCCTGCTATGCCTTCTGGGTCTTCCACCTTTTCGGCCACACCGCCGCCAAGGTGATGGACGGGGGGAGCTTGAAATGGGAAAAGGAAGGGCGTCCCATGACTAAGGAGGTACCCAAGTACCCCGCCAGCAAGTACGTGGCGCCGGAACGGGACGACAGCCGGATCCGCGCCTACCGCAACCATGTTCTGTCGCACGTGGAAGGGAAAAAACCCCTGGTGGACGTGCGAAGCCCGGAAGAATATGCCGGAACGCGTTTGCACATGCCCGACTATCCAAACGAGGGAGCGCTGCGGGGCGGTCATATTCCCGGTGCGGCCAGCATCCCGTGGGGGCGCGCCATCAACCCCGACGATCACACCTTCAAGACGGCGGAGGAATTGAGGGCCATCTACGAGAAAGAGAAGGGACTCAAGAAGGATGACGACGTCGTCGTCTACTGCCGGATCGGGGAGCGCAGCAGCCACACCTGGTTCGTCCTGACCTACCTGCTGGGCTATCCCAAGGTGCGGAACTACGACGGGAGCTGGACCGAGTGGGGCAACCTGGTGGGTGTCCCGATCGAGAAGTAAATCCACCGGGCGCGGCCATGGCGGCGATTCCTGAAAAACTGGCAAGACTCCTGGCGATGTTCTCCGGAATGGAGGATCGCAGCGAGCGGATCCAACTCCTCATCGACATCGCCGATCGATTCAAGCGGGTCCTGGTTCCCGAACGCATCGCCTCAAGGCCCTACCCGAAGGACAAGCTCGTTCCGGGGTGCGAGTCGCAGGCCTACGTCTGGGCGGAGGAGCTGCCCGACAGGACGTTGAAATTCTATTTCGCCGTGGAAAACCCGCAGGGGATCTCCGCCATGGCCACCTCGGTCATTTTCGACGAGACCCTCTCCGGCGCGCCACCGGAGCAAATCCTCCAGGTGCCGAAAGACGCCATTTACACCATTTTCGGCAATGAGCTGTCCATGGGAAAGAGCATGGGGCTCATGGGAATTCTCGCCATGGTGCAAAACTACGCCCGCCAGCAGATCGCCCGCACAGGAGATCCAGCTGCGGGACCGTCCTGAAATCTGGAGCGGTGAGGCAAGCCGCGATTTGCTTCCTCGATCATTGTTCCGCTGAGGTTAGAAGGCCAGGGGGCAACGGCGCTTCCAGCTCCAGCGCCTGGCCACTCACGGGGTGGCGGAGGAGCAACCGGTGGGAGTGCAGCAGGAATCCACCTTCGCCAGGACCGACTTCAGTCTCGGCCCTCGGCACGCCGCCGGGGCCGTAGAAGCGATCTCCCACCAGAGGATGCCCACACGCTGCCAGGTGGATTCTCACCTGATGCGGGCGACCCGTCACGATTTCCACTTCCACCAGGCTCGCATCAACCAGGCGCTCAAGAACCTGGACATGACTGAGTGCCCGCTTTCCATCCGACACCGCCGCATGGGCCTTGAACAAGGCGCGCCGGTGCGGGACACGGCCGATGGGTGCGTCCACCGAATAGCGATCCCGAACGGGCCGGCCTGAAACCAGGGCGCGGTAAATCTTCCGGACCCTCTGGCGCCGCCAGGCGGAAGTGAGCGACCGCGCGGCCTCGTCGCTGCGGGCGCACAGGACCAATCCGGTGGTGCCGCGTCCAATGCGATGCACCGGGGAGGCCTCGGGGTAGCTGCGGCGAAGAATGGCCAACAGCGTATGCTCCAGGTAGCCGCCACCCGGGAGGGTGGGGAGCCCTGCCGGTTTCAGTACCGCAAGCAGATGATCGTCCCTGAACAGAACGGCGAAGGAGAGAGGAGCGTTGGGTTCCTCCCAGGGCGGTCGCACCCACACCAGTATCTGTCCCGGCTGCACCGCCCGACGAGGCTCGGCAGGCCACCCGTCCAGCAGCACCCGGCCCTGCAAGATCCGTTCTTCCCACGCTTCCAGGGAAGTGTGGGGATAACGCCAGGCGAGGTAGGAGGCAACGCTCCTCCCGACACCTTCCGGGATGATCCGCTCGCGGTACTCGTAGCCTTGATTCAAGGGGCCCTCAAGATAGGCTGGAGCGTATCCGTGTGGGTTGTGTTGCGTCAAGGAGGTTCGGGAGGTTCGGGAGCCCTCGCTTTGATCGGTGGTCGAGATCGAGTAGATTATCCACACCCGGAATGATGGAGGAGCAAAGATGAAGAAGGGATGGATTCTGGCTATAGGACTGTCGCTTGCGGTGGTGGCGGCTGTCGCAATGGCCGACCAGAGTGATGCCAAGAAGGCGGCGGCCCAGTCCCAGCCCATGCCGGGCGGCAAGGCCAATGCCGCGATCGAAGGCCGCAGCGGCAGCAAGCTGACCGGCAGCGCCGAGTTCGTGATGCATGGCGGAATGACGATGGTGACCGTAAGCGTCAAGGACGCGCCTCCCGGGGTCCATGCGGTCCACATCCATGAAAAGGGAGATTGCAGCGCGCCGGACGCTTCCTCGGCCGGCGGCCATTTCAACCCGGGAGGGCACCAGCACGGCGCGCCGGACGGGAAGGAGCACCACGCCGGGGATTTGGGCAACATGACCGTGGGTGCCGATGGCACCGGATCCATCATGGTGCACAGCAGCGATCTCTCCCTGGAGGGGCCCAACTCGGTGGTCGGCCGGGCGATCATCGTTCACGAGAAGCCGGACGATTTCGTCACTCAGCCCACCGGCAATGCCGGAGGCCGCATCGGCTGCGGAGTGATCAAGTAAGCATCCAGAAGCAATCCGTTGTGAAGAGAGGCCGGAGGGACAGGAGCAACTGCCCATCCGGCCTTTTCAGTTGGGAAGAAGCGGCAGGAGAGTGTTCTTGAAATCGGCCTCCACACTGGCGGATCTCCGACAGTACCTCGATCTGCTCCGAAGGGAAGGGGAACTGGTGGAAATCCCGGCGGAGGTCGATCCCCGCCTGGAGGCGGCGGAGATTCATCGGCGGGTGATTGCCGCGGGCGGACCGGCGCTGCTGTTTCGCCGTATCCGGGGGGCCGACTTCCCTGCGGTGACCAATCTGTTCGGCACGGCACGTAGGGTGGAGCTGGCGTTCGGGAAGCGCCCCAAGGAGCTGCTGTCGCGTGCCGCCAGGCTGCCCGAGACGCTTCTCCCGCCCAGCGCCACGAAGCTCTGGGAGCACCGGGATCTTTTCGGAGTCTTGTCCAGGCTGGGGCTGAAGCGCTCACGCACCGCTCCAGTGCTGGCTCACCTGGAGCGGCCTCCGCGCCTTTCCCGGCTTCCCATTCTCACCACCTGGCCGAAGGACGGCGGAGCGTTCATCACCCTGGGGCAGGTTTACACGGAGCATCCGGATGGGAAGGGGCACAATCTGGGCCTGTACCGACTTCATGTATACGATGACGCCACTACGGGGATGCACTGGCAGATCGGCAAGGGAGGCGGCTTTCACCATGCTCAGGCCGAAGCGGAAGGAAAATCGCTTGCAGCGGCCGTCTATCTGGGCGGCCCGCCCGCTCTGATGCTTTCCGCGGTGGCGCCACTTCCCGAAAACGTCGGGGAGCTGCTCCTGGCCTCGCTGCTGATGGGGGAGAAGCTGCCGGTGGTGCAGGCCGATTTTTCGCCCCTGCCCCTGGCGACCGGGGCGGAGTTCGCCCTGGTGGGTCTCGTGCCTCCCAAGGAGCGCAGATTGGAAGGGCCCTTCGGAGATCATTATGGATATTACTCCCTGGCTCACGAATACCCGGTCTTTCACGTGGAGGCTCTTGCATACCGGGAGAATCCGATCTACCCCGCCACGGTGGTCGGCAAGCCGCGGCAGGAGGACTTCTTCCTGGGCGATTTCCTTCAAGAGCTTCTCTCCCCGCTCTTTCCGGTCGTCATGCCCGCGGTGCGAGACCTCTGGTCCTACGGTGAGACCGGGTACCATTCCCTGTCGGCGGCGGTGGTGCGGCAGCGCTACAAGAGGGAGGCGCTGGCCTCGGCCTTCCGCATCCTGGGCGAGGGGCAGCTCTCGCTCACCAAGTTTTTGCTGGTGATGGATCGCCCCTGTGATTTGAAGGATTTTCGTAACGTCCTGACCGAGGTGCTGAGACGCTGCGATTTCCGCTCCGATCTCTACATTTTCGGCAACCTCTCCATGGACAGCCTGGATTACGCCGGACCTCGGATCAACGAGGGCAGCAAAGGAGTCCTGCTGGGTGTGGGGGAGCCGATCCGTGAGCTGCCTGCGCAGCTGCCAGGCGAATTGCCGCCCGGAATCCGGGAGGCGAAGGTGTTCTGCCCGGGTTGTCTGGTCTTGCAGGCGCCGCCGTTTCCCAAGGGGAATGCCCCGGGTCAACCCGCCCCCGATGTGCAGCCGCTGCTGGCCCACCCTGCGCTTGCGAACTGGCCCTTGGTGGTGCTCACGGATGACGCCGCCAGGGCGACCCGCAGCGTCTTCAATTTCCTCTGGACGACATTCACCCGCTTCGAGCCGGCCGCGGATCTCCACGGCCGCCAGGTGAGCCTGGTGCGCAACCACCCTTCCTTCACTCCCCCGGTGGCCCTGGACGCTCGCATCAAGCCCTCCTACCCCGAAGAGCTTTTCAGCGATCCCGATACCGCCCTGAAGGTGGAGAAACGCTGGAAGGAGTACTTTCCGAATGGGGGAGTGGAGATGGGCGATTCGGATCGGGCCCACCTTGATTGAGCGCCGCTGGTCCTACTTCGACTCGAAATGGATGATTCCGTCCCAGTCGGCCCCGGGCGGATTTTTCCCCAAGCTCGCGCACAGCTTCAGGTAAAACTCCGAGGGGCCGTCGTGACCGCCGGAGAGGGAGAGCACCTCGCGAAACCCCTCCGCGGCCGGCGCGAAGCGCTGCAGGCTGAACTCATGACGCGCCTGGGCGAAGCGCGACAGCGCCGCCTCGCTCATCTGGGCTGCCCCCCCCTTGAGCCCCAGCAGCTCGAAGACTTCGACGGGCTCGTTGCGGCCCACCACGCGCGCTCGTCCCAGCGGCCGCACGGCGAAGCGGCCATCGGTCCTTGCCAGCGTCTCGCCGCTGACCAGCGCCAGAGTTCCAAAGGCCTTGTTCAGCCCTTCCAGCCGCGAGGCGAGGTTCACCGCGTCGCCGATGGCGGTGTAATCGAAGCGCTGGGAGGAGCCGAGGTTTCCCACCAGCATCTCTCCGGTGTGGACCCCGATGCGGGTGATGAGCTTCCCGACCGGATCGGCGTCGCCCTCCGACGCACGCTGCTGGCGGGCCATGGCGAGAGCGGCGCGACAGGCCTGGGTGGCATGATCCTCCATGCGCAGCGGCGCGCCCCAGATGGCGAACACCGCATCCCCGATGTACTTGATGAGAGTTCCGCCCGCTTCGAAGATGTGCCCGGTCACTTCCGAAAAGTATCGATTCAGCAGAGACGCCGTTTCGGGGGCCGACAGGCCCTCCGCCAGCGGCGTGAAGCCCTTGATGTCGGTGAACAGCGCGGTGGCCACCACTTCCTCACCCCCCAGGTTGAGCGAGTCGGGGTCGGCGGCGATCCGCTTGATCATGTCGGGAGAAAGGTAGAAGGAGAAGGCCCGCTTGATGCGCTCGCGCTCCCGCACCGTGGTCAGGTAGTACCAGACCAGGCTCAGGACGTAGGTGGCTGGAAGCTGCAGCACCGAGGGGATGACGATGGGAATCCAGGTGTGGCCCGAGGTGAAGGCCAGATAGCCCGCCCCCAGAGGCAGCAACTCCAGTGCCAGAAAGGCCAGTCCGCCCCACAAGGGCCGTAGCCCCACGAAGGCGAGTGAGGCAATCAGGGGAAGCAGAAGGAGCAGGGCCGCCTCGGCGACGGGAGGCAGCAGACCGATGCGCCGCCCCTCCAGAAGATTCCCGGCCAGGGCGGCGTGAATCTCCACGCCATAGGTGGGCTGGCCGCTGGCGCCTCCAAACGGCGTCAGGAAAGCGTCCTTCGGGGCGATCCCGGGGGCGGAGGGCTGGGAGAGACCCACGAAAACCACCTTGTCGCGGAAGAAACCGGGCGGCAGGTACTGCGCGGGGTCGATGGCCTGGTAGAAAGACACCGTGGGAATGGTTCGGGGAGGTCCGTAGTAGTCGATGAGCCGCTCGGAGGTGTCGCCCTGGAAGGGACGACCGGTCGCGATCTCGGTTGCGGCCAGCGCCAGAGTCTTGCGCTCCTGGTGAAGAAGCCAGGCAGTGCGAATCACGCCGTCCCGGTCGGTGGGGAAGTTGACGTCGGCCACGGCCGCGGCGGCCTGGGCAAAGAGTGGATGCGGCTCGTCGATCTGGGCCTTGCGGAAGCGCGGATCGTTCACCTGGCTCACGGTGGAGCCCAGCACGACGATGCCTGCATCCGACAGAGCGCCGCGCAGCGCCTCATCTTCCAGCGGGTCGCGTGGATGCTCGAACAGCACGTCGAAGGCGATGGCCCGCGCGCCTTCGGCCTTCAGGACCTGAATGAGTCGGGCGTGCAGATCTCGCGGCCAGGCTCCGGCCGGGTCGAGGCCCAGCTCCTGGATGGAATCTTCGTCCAGGGCGACGACGCAGACGCCCGCCGGCGCCTGAGTGGCGCCGCGCAGCATGAAAAGGAAATCCAGCCCGCCGCGCTCGAGGTTCTCCGTGGGAGGCCAGTGGGAGAAGAAAACGCCCGCGAGTCCCGGAACGAGCCCGATGAGCAGGGCGGCCCGGAGGGTTGCCCTCCG
>JAKEFJ010000092.1 GCA_022616665.1 Acidobacteriota bacterium | reverse complement strand
TCCCTGGGAGTGGAGCGCAAGCCCCCGGTGCCGATCCTGATGGGCCGACACCTTCTGGCGATGGGCCTCACACCGGGCCCGCGCGTCGGAGAAATCACCCGGGCCGTCTACGAGATGCAGCTGGACGGCCGGGTCACCAACCTGGAGGAGGCCACCGCCCGGGCCCGGGTCCTGCTGGAGCACTCCTCTGAGGAGGGGAGGGAACCTTGAATCCTCTCCGCGCAAAATTCCGCTGGCTCCTCTTCCCGCTGGTAGGGCTCCTCCTTGCCGGGATAGGCATCTGCCTCTACCTAACCCGCTTTCACGACATCGAGATGTACGGCGATCAATCGGCCACGCTGAGCAATTGCCCCCAGACCGAGACCACCAATTGCGAAGTAGTCAACACCAGCGGCTACGCCGAGTTCCTGGGAGTTCCCATCTCGGCGCTGGGAATCCCGACCTACTTGTTGCTCCTCCTGCTGTCGTTGGGCGGGTGGCGAAACCCGCGGCTGCTGACCTACGCGTTTGCCATTGGCCTCCTGACCGTCGCCTACTCTGTCTATCTCTACTACATATCCACCGTGAAAATCGGCTACCTGTGCGACTGGTGTTTCAGGCTCTACTGCATCAATGCCGGCATTGCGCTGCTCTGCGGGATCGCGGCCTGGCGAAACCCCCTGGGTCTCCTGCGAGATGTCTTCGCCGATCTGTCGCACCCCCCGCGAGAGCTGCGCATGGCAGCCGCCGCGTTTGCCGGCATGTTGGTTCTCACCGTGGCCGGTGAGCGCGCCTACCGATCCGCCCTGACGAGGGTCCCCACCTCCTCCGTCATGGCGGCTTCCAGCTCGATGCCCGTGGCCGGCACACCGTTCCAGGCGTCGAGCTCGCTCGCGGAGTTCTCCGTGCGGGAGGGAAAGCTGCAGCTGGAGCCGTTCGATCTCAACGGCCGGCTCGGAAAGGGAAAGCCCCTGGCGCTGATTTTCTGGCAGCCCGGCGTGCGGGTATCCGAAGAGGGGTTGGTGAGCTTCGCGCGCTTCCTGAAGGAGCAGGCTCCGCAGGTGGACGCCTTCGCGGTGGTGGGGGGTGGACCCGAGGAGCGCGCCGAGATCGCCTGGGAGGCGTTTTGCCTGCTGGGGGTTCCTCCGGATCTTCGTCTGCTTCGTGATGAAGGCTTCGCTCTGTTCAAACAGCTCGCGCTGCCGGGTTTTCCCACGCTGGCTTTGCTCGACGGAAGGGGAGTTCTGGTGAGCGCGCGCATTCAAGGGCTGAGACAGTCCATCGCGGGCGCCGCCGGGGGGATGGACGCCGAGGCTCTGATCCGCCAGGTCGCCGGCGGCTCGTCGCCCGCAACGGCTCCGGCGCTGCTTCCTTATTATCCGAGCAGCGAGCTGTATGGTCATTGCGCGCCATCTTTTCACCTGCCCGAGCTGTTCTCGGGAAAAGACCGCCTCTTCACCCCCCGTTCGGAAAACGGCAAGCCGACGTTCCTGATGTTCTGGTCTTCCACGTGCAAGCACTGCCAGAAGGAAATTCCTCAACTGGTCGAGTACCTCAAGAAACACCCGGGCGAATTCAACCTCATCTCGGTCGCGCTGATCCGGCCCGGTGTTTCCGACGGCTTCAATCACCGCAAGGTCACCGAAGCCTACGTCCGGACCAATCAACTCACCTGGCCGGTGTTGGACGATTCAAGCGGCTTTGCCTCCGATCTCTACCGGGTCACTTCGACCCCTACGACTTTCCTGATCACCGCGGCCGGACAAGTCGCCGGTGCCTGGTACCATCCCCACGAGAAGCTGGAAACCGCCCTGAACCCCGCGATTGCCAAGCTGGCTCAAGTCGGGGGTGCGTGTACTCCCTTTCTCCCGGATCCGGCCAAACGCGCCTCTTTCTCGGTGGCCGCCCCGGATGGGAGCCAGGTCAGCATCGACACGCTGGCCAACCGGCCCACCGTGCTGCACTTCTGGGCGACTTGGTGCGCTCCCTGCCAGGCGGAGCTGCCGAGTCTGCTGAAATTCAGGAAAACATTGGCGCGACAAGGGGGACAGGTCGTCCTGGTTTCGGTGGAGGATGCCGACGCGGCGGGCCGCGTCATGAAATACGGCTCCAATTTGGCCAGCGGATTCGAGAGCTTCCTGGCGCCCCGGGAAGGATTGGCACAACGGCTCGATCTGAGCTATTCCGTCCCGCGCACCTACCTGCTCGCGGGAGGGGGTGAGGTCCTGCGCACCTACCGCGGCGCCCAGCCTTGGGAGGACCCGCTCTTCGAGCGCTCCGTCATGACCCTGCTGCAGCTGCCGGCACGCTAGCCGGTCTGGGCCTCAGAGAGGCATATCCTGTATGGGCAGCCGGGTGGCGCGGTTCAGCGACCAGTCGTAGTCCATGAAGCCTAGCGGGGGATCCTCTCCGGCGCCGTCCAGGAAGTGGGCCACTTCCTCGGAAGCGTATTTTCGGATGTAGCGGGGAAGCGACTTCTCGGCGCCATGAAATTCCTGGGTCGTAAAGTCAGCGACGAACCAATCCATCAGCTTGGTCACCAGCAGCCGGTCGCCATCCACCCGGACATAATCGGGCGAAGAGAGGGTGCGGCGGGCCGCATATTCCAGCTGCGCTTCAAGCGTGTTGCCGGTGAGGGCCTGCGGCGGCAGGGGGGCGCAGCTGATCGAGGCGCAGTTCACCACGAAATGGGCTCGAGGATCCTTGAAGAGCGGCCGAATCAACCCATGCTCCAGGTTGTCCAGGCTCAGCAGATACCCGCCGATCCGGTGGGTCTTGCGGGTGAACACTTCGGGGATGTCGCGGATGCTGTTCACCCCCTGCGGATGAGCCGTGTCGAAGCTCTCCAGGATCGACGACAGAGTGGCGGCGTTGTAAGCATTGATGAGCAAGGCCAGCAGCTCGTCCCGGGAAAGGCCAGAGAGACCGGCGTTGGCGACCGCTTCGAGATAGCCGTTAAGATCTTCGGGGCGGGCCTTCAGCCCCTCGTAATCGAATCGCGAGCCCATCTCCCTGGAGTAGGTCTCCAGCACCTTGCTGAATCGAGAGTGATCGAAAGTTCCGTTTCCTGATTCGATCCCCTTGCGGATGGCCAGGGCCGCTTGGCCCTGCAGCGCCACGGCGCGAGGGGCACATCCCGGCGCGACGAGGATCAGGAGACAGGAGAGAAGCACCCAACCGGCAGGGATCAATCTGGAGCCTGACTTCACGAGGTTTTCTCGGAGAGGGCGCGACGTGCCAGGCGGGTCAAGTAGATGGTGAGCAGCGCCGTGGCAGCTAGTCCCACCCCCCAGAATATTACATCCCAGAGCCTTCCCACCCCCGGTCCCCCGGTCGTGCTGGCGAGGGCCCGCCCGGCAAACCCGAGATAGACGTAAAGGATCGTTCCCGGAAGCATCCCGAGCCAGCTGGCCAGCAGATAGGGGAGGAATCCGACGCGGGTGAGGCCGAAGAGGTAGTTCACCAGATTGTACGGAAAAATCGGGCTCAGGCGTATGAGAAACACGATCTTCCCGCCTTCCTTGCCCACGGCACGATCGAGCGCGGCGAACCCCGGGTTCTCCTGGGCCCAGAGGGCGACCCGCTCCCGGGCCAGGTACCGCCCGATGAGAAAGGCGGCGCCGGCGCCGAGCGTGGCTCCCGCCGAGACGACCAGCGTCCCGCGCCACAGTCCGAAGACCGCGCCGGCGCCAAGCGTCAGCAGCGAGCCGGGCAGGAAGAGAACTGCCGCCATCATATAGAAGAGGGCAAATGCGATCAGTCCCGGTGTTCCGGTCCCGGAGGCCCAATTCACAAAGCGCCTGAGCCAGTCCTCCAAGGGAAGCAGCCACCACATCACCGTCAGGGCGGCGGCCAGCGCCACGAGCAACCCGGCTTTCAGCTTCCAGCTTCTCAAGGCTTGCCTCCCAAGTATCTTCCAGCGGCCGCCGCCTCAGCCGGCAGTTGTTCGCGCGCATCAAAATATCCCTGGTAATAGCGCCGGGCCAGAATCTCGGGATCCACCCCGGCGAAATAGAGCACGATGAGATGCAAGTCGCGACAAAGCCGCCGGAGATTCCCCTCCTGTCGGAAGCGTCGCCCGGAAGCGATCACCGGCGACCGCACCATCCGGGTGGCACCGTACGCCGCCATCCGGCGCGACAGGGCGAGATCTTCAAAAAGGCGAATTTCCGGGAACCCGCCCAGATGACAGAACACTTCCCGGCGGATGAACATGACCTGGTCGCCCAGAAAGATCCCGAAGAGGCGGCCCCGGAGATCGGCTAGGCGGCAGTCCAGGTGCAGTAACAAGGAGGGATGATCGAATCGCCGGCGGAAGGCTCCACCGATCACTTCGGCTTCCAGGAGCGCTTTACGCATCTCCGCATAAGCGGCCTGGGGCAGCATCACGTCGGCATGCAGAAAAACCAGGATGTCTCCGGTGGCGATAGCGACGCCCGCATTCATTTGGTGGGCGCGGCCCCGGATCGGAGCGGCCAGTGTCCTGGCGCCGGCGACTTGCGCGCGAGCCAGGGTGCCATCGTCGCTGGCCCCGTCGACCACGATGACCTCGGGGCGGGGATTCAGAGCCAGACACCGAAGGACCTGGGCGGAGATGGCCTCGGCTTCATTGAAGGTGGGAATCACGATGGAAACGATCATGATCCCTCTCTTGAGTGGCCTCGCATTCGGGGGGTCGGGCGCTCCTTCTTCAGGAGTTTCTCCAGGCTCAACAGCGGGCGCTTCACGGCCTCAAAGCTATCAACCTCAATCCGCCGATACAGCTCCAGGACCCGCTCTCCATCCTGAGTGAGGGCCGCTCCTTTGCCGCGCCACGACGAGGTTTTTACCAGCGGCCTGGCGAAACAGCGGTTCATGGCTTCCACCAGCAGCCAGGAACGGCGATAGGACATCCCCAACTCTCGCGCAGCGCCGGAAATGGTCCCGGAGCGCCGGATGGCGTCCAGGAGATCAGCTTTGCCGGGGCCCAGGGCGATCTCCGTGCCGCAGCTCAACCGCCAGCGGGGACGGGCCGTCCAGAGGGATTTGGAATTCCTTTTTGCCGT
>JAKEFJ010000091.1 GCA_022616665.1 Acidobacteriota bacterium | reverse complement strand
GCTTGACGCGTCCCAGCGTTCCAAACATCAATCCCGCCGCGAGCAATCCCGCCGCGTAAATCCCGAAGGCTCCCCGGTACCCCAGGCCCACCACCAGGAGTCCCGAAAAACTCTGGCCCAGCCAGTGACCGAGATCGTAGATCGTTCCGAAGACGCCATGGGCCGCGCCATAGTCCTGCTGCCGGCAGAGGTCGGTCACATATGCCGCCGTGGCGGAGGTGGTCACGGCCACCCCCAGCCCGTAAAGAGCGCAGGCCAGGATCATCAAGGAGAACGAAGTCGACTGCACGACCGCCCAGACACCCGCTGCGCCGATGACGAAACCCACGACGATCTGCCCGACGCGTCCCCATCGATCCGAGAGTCTTCCGAACAGCGGCTTCGAAAGAATCGGCACGGCGAGCTGAACTCCCCAAAGCATGCCGGCCTGTGTGGGGGAGAGTCCCGCCACCTCCGTGGCGTAGATGGGTAGCATCGCCTGCAGCAGCCCCGTGGCGAAGAATTGCAGGGCTTCAGCCACGGAAGTCACCAGGATGGGCCGGCTGGAGAACACTTCGCGAAAACCCTCCCTCATCCGGACGAAGTGCTCCCCCACTCTGAGGCGGTGCGCGGATGCGGTCTCGGGCCAGGTGAGGGTCATCCCGAAAGCCACCGTCCCCGCGATGCCGGCGGCGGCGAAGGGGTAGCGGTAGCCCGCCCACTCGATCAAAAACCCTCCGACCCACGGGGCGACCAGCTGTCCGGAGCGGGCCGCCGAAGAGAATGTCCCCAGCCTGAAGCCGCGCTCGTGCGATCCCGCCAGATCGGCCACCACGGCGCTGCCTACCGGGCCCAGGATCGCCGTGGCAATTCCCTGAATTAGTCGGACGCCGACCAGATACGGGAAGCTGTCATTGAGGAAATAGAGGATGGGGACGAAGCCGGTGACCGCGGTGGCCAGAAGCAGGATGCGCCGCCGCCCCATGCTGTCCGACAGGGCGCCGAAAAGGAACTTGGTGAGAACGCCCGTGAAGGTGGACGCTCCCATGAGGATTCCGACCAGCTGCGGGGAGAATCCCAGGTGCCGCGCCCAGAGCGACAGCACCGGATCCCGCGCCAGGTTGTACGCCAGATGCGCCGCGAACCCGATCCCGCAGAGTCGGTAAAAAAGTGCCGTTTTGTTGGAGGTTGTCATGCGGATCTCCCGCCCTCGGAGGGGGGATTCTACGGGATCCGTCCGCCGATTTGCTTGTTCGGGACAATATGACTAAAATACCAATCTGGTCATGGGTCAAATGAGACAGATAGCACGGCGCGAAGACATCAGCGACCTCATCCTGGACGGGGTGGACGCCCTGCTGGGCCGCTATGGGTACCGGAAGATGACGATGGAGGACCTGGCCGCCGAGGTCGGGATCGGCAAAGGGACCATCTACCTGCATTTCCCGAGCAAGGAGGAGGTGGTCCTTTCGCACATCGACCGTATCGTGGATCGGCTTCTGGACCGGCTTCGTGAGATCCGCGAAGAGCCCCTGTCGGTGCGCGAGCGTCTCAAGCGAATGCTGGTCGCCCGCGTGATGTTCCGCTTCGACAGCGTAGGCCATTACACCCAGAGCCTGAACGACCTCCTTTCGGCGCTGAGGCAGGAGTTTCTGGCGCGGCGCCAGCGCCACTTTCAGAAGGAGATCCTGCTTTTCGCCGAAATCCTGGAGGAAGGGCGGGCGTCGAAGGCGTTTCGCTGCGATGACGCGAAGGCGACGGCGCAAACCCTCCTGTGGGCGACCAACTCCCTGCTCCCTTACAGCCTGAGCGCGAAAGAGCTGGGCAGGCGCAAGGAGATCGAGGCGGCGGTCTCACGGACCGCCGACCTGCTGTTGGACGGCCTGACCACCGGCCTGGATCGAACGTAAGCCCAACACGCCGGACCCCCCAGGACTCCGGTGATTATTCAAAGGAGCCCCCCATGAGAATCATCTTCGCAATCCTCTCTCTGCTGCTGGCGCTGCTCGCGGCGACGCCTCACTTGATCTTCGGTCAGGACGCTTCCCCGCCGCCGGCGGATCGGCTGGACGCGTCGGAGAAACAGGCCATCCTCCAGGAAGTTGGAAAGGTGCTGCAGGAGAACTACATCTTCCCGGAAACCGCCGAGAAGATGCGGCAAGGCGTCGAAAAGCAGCTGAAAGACGGCGCCTACGATTCGCTGAATACTGCCGAGGCCTTCGCCGAGGCCGTCTCGGAAGACCTTCGGGAAATCAGCAAGGACAAGCACCTCCGCTTCCACTATGACCCGGAGGCGCAAGCCCAGGGGCAGCGTGAAACCAGCAAGAGCGAGGAGGAGCGCAGGAAGGAGCGGGAAGCGCAGCGCGCCGAGATGGCCCGCGACAACTTCGGATTTCGCAAGGTGGAGCGCCTCGCGGGGAACGTCGGATATCTCGACTTCCGCTATTTCGCCTCCCCCGAGCTGGCGGGGGACACGGCCGTTGCCGCCTTGCAGATGCTCTCCGGATGCGACGCCATCCTGATCGATCTGCGCAAGAACGGGGGCGGCGATCCCGCCATGATCCAGCTGATGAGCTCCTACTTCTTCGAAGAGCCCACCCACCTGAACGACATCTATTCCCGGCGCGACGACCGAACGGAGAACTATTGGACCCTGCCGTACGTCCCCGGCAGGAAGATGGCCGGCGTGGACCTCTACGTCCTGACCAGCACCTACACCTTCTCCGGCGCGGAGGAGTTCTCCTACAACATGAAAAACCTGAAACGAGCCACGCTGGTGGGCGAGACCACCGGAGGTGGAGCTCATCCGGTGGATGGCAAGGTGGTCCACGCCAAGTACGTGCTGGTGGTGCCCTTCGCCCGGGCCATCAATCCCATTTCCAAGACCAACTGGGAGGGAACCGGGGTCTCCCCGGACATCTCGGTGCCCGCGGATCAGGCTTTCGAGAAGGCGTACCTCCTGGCGCTTGAAAAGCTCAAGGAAAAGGTGGCGGATCCCGCGCGACGAAACGCCATCGAATGGACCCTTCAAGGCGAAACGGCGAAGCTGAACCCGGTCAGGGTGGGTGAGGCCACGCTGCGGAAATACGCCGGGACCTACGAGGCCCGCAAGGTCACGCTCGAAAACGGCGCTCTCTATTATCAGCGGACCGGGCCGAAATACCGGCTCATCCCCATGACTCAGACCACTTTTTTCGTGGAAGGGCTCGACTATTTTCGTGTCGAATTCGTCTCCGAGGGGGGGAAGGTAAAACAGCTCGTTGGACTTTACGACGACGGTCGGCGCGAGCCCTCCAAGCGGACCCGGTGATGCCGGGGATGCTGCCGTAACCCGGGCCGATCCGCTCGGGGAGCGCT
>JAKEFJ010000090.1 GCA_022616665.1 Acidobacteriota bacterium | reverse complement strand
CCAGGCGCCACTTCTCCTTTTTCCCGAACGGGGCGTAATTCCAGGGCTTGGGAATGGTGCTGGAATCGGCCGGATCGGGGCCGGCGATTTCCGAGAGGACCCTGCCGCAATCCGTCACCGAGCGCGCCATGACGCCAATCTTGTCCATCGTCCACGACAGCGCCATAGCGCCTTGACGACTGACCCGGCCGTAGGTGGGGCGAATGCCTGCGATGCCGCACATGGATGACGGCGTGGTGATGGAGCCCCAGGTCTCGGTGCCGATGGCGAATCCCACGAAGCCGCCGGCCACCGCCACTCCTGAGCCGCTGGACGAGCCTCCGCTCCAGCGCCCGGGGTTCCAGGGGTTCTTCCCCGCTCCGGTGATCGAAGCCGAGGCGTAGCGGTATCCCATTCCCCCTGCCAGCTCCACCATGGCCAGCTTCCCCAGCAGGACCGCCCCCGCCTTCTCCAAGCGGCGGATGACGGTGGCATCGTAGGTGAAGACCTGGTCCTTGTAGGGAACCGCGCCCCAGGTCGTCGGAATCCCCTTGGTCGCGAGGAGATCCTTGGCGCCGTAAGGGACCCCGTGCAGAGGCGAGCGAATGCTGCCGGCACGAATCTCTTTTTCGGCCCTGCGCGCCTGCTCCAGGGCCAGATCCCGCGTGACGGTAACGACCCCGCCCAATTTCTTCCCGGGACCCTCCAGCTTCGCCAGGTAGGCTTCGGTGAGCTCGACGGGTGAGATCTTTCGAGCGTGGATCATTTTTCCGAGATCGTGCGCCGAGGAGAAGAGGACGGCATCATCAATCATGCTCCCGCCTTCCAGGCTCGGAACACGACCGCCGGAGGGTCGGAGTTCTCCAGAGGCACTTTGCGCAGCGCGGCGGCGGATTTCAAGGTGCCATCCAGAGAGCGGGTGATCTCCTTCATCGCCTCTTCATTCAATCGGGAGCCGTATCGCAGCTTCACGATTCCCACCAGGGCCAGCGCCTCTTCGGATGGAGTATCCGAGGGAGCTGTCGCCGGCTTCTCCGGCTGCGCTCCCGGCTTGGCGCTGGTGTCCGGCAACGCGGCGCCCACGAGCGAGGGGACCAGCGACAGTCCCGCCACCGCGGCGGCTGCCTTTCCGAATTCGCGCCGGGACAGCGCCTTCTTTTCAGAGTCTCGCATGCAGGAGGCTCCTTGAAAGAGGGACCAGCGTCCAACGAATGACTTTCCCTGGGATGACGAGGACGTCATCTTAGCAGAAGGCAGGGGCCGATTTCCTTTTCCCTGCAATGGTGTTCTGGTAGCATGACGTCGCAGCAGGAGCACGGATGATCCCTCCAGGCCCCCGGGAGTGTCGAGGTTGATTTCCTTCCTGCTCTCCCACCGCGCGCCGTCGCTCTTCCTCCTCTCGCTCGTCACGATCTTGTCCCTCTGGTTCACGCTGACCCTCAAGGTGGACCCCGGCGCCGAATCGGTGCTCCCGGTCGGCGGATCGGCCCTGCGGGAGCTGAAGGAATTCCATTCAACCTTTGGTCCTGATGAAGTGATTGTGCTGGCGCTGCATTCGCCGCAGCTGTTTACGCAAGAAGGACTGAAGCGGCTGGACGAATTGACCCGGGAAGCCTCCCGGCTTCCGCATGTGACCAGGGTGTTGTCGCCCACCAGCGCGAAGGATCTGGACGGCGATGAGCTGGGTCCCTTTCCCCTCCTACCCTACGAGAAAGTGAGACTGGGGGAATGGAGCGCCGAGGATTTGGGTCGCAGACTCGCCTCGCACCCCATCTTCGGAGGATTGCTGGTCTCCCAGGACGGTAGGACCGCGGCCATCCTCATCGAGCTGGAGCGCTCGGAGACCAACGCCGACTACCGAGGGGATTTAGTGGGCCGGGTCCGCTCGCTCGCTTCGAGGGCCGGGCCGGGAATCGAAGCCTACGTGGCAGGCATCCCGGTGGAGAAGGTGGACGTGGCGGCCTATGTCAAGCGGGACCAGAGGATCTTCATTCCCCTCATCTTCGGCCTGCTGGCGCTGGTCACCCTCGCCCTCTACCGGCACTTCTCCGGAATGCTGATCCCCCTGGGGGTCGTGGCCGCATCGCTGCTCTGGACTCTGGGTTTGTATGGCGCGGCCGGGCGCTCCCTGAACCCCGTCACCTCGCTCATTACTCCAGTGGTTCTGGTGGTCTCGGTGGCTGGGGCGATTCACCTGCTCAATCACTACCTGGCTGGACGCTCCGAGGGCCGGTCGCGCGACGACGCCCTGCGACATGCCTTCCAGGCCTCCCGCGTCCCCTGCTTCAATGCGGCCCTCACCACCGCCATCGGCTTCGCCTCCCTGCTGGTGCTTCCGCTGCCTGCCATCCGGGATTTCGGAATCTTCACCGCGGCGGGGGTGATGATTTCCTACTTGTTGACCATGACGCTCGCGCCCCTGTTGATCGCCGTGCTTCCCGACTTTCCACCCCGCGTGACACGCGCCTTCCAGAGAGGACCGGTGGAGCAGGTCTTGCGCAGGGTCACCCGGTCGATTTGCGAGCATCCTGTGGCGTCGGCTTCGGCGGCGCTGCTGGTGCTGGCCCTTTCGGTCGTGGGAGTGCTTCGCATCCGCGTCGAGACCGACCTGCTTCATTCCCTTCGCCCCGACAGCTCTCTGTCCGTGGCCACGGAGTTCATCGACCACCACCTGACCGGGGTGAATTCCCTGGAGATTCTGGTGCATGGCGCTTCCGCCGACAATCCCGAGGACCTGCAAAAGGTGGCTCGGTTCGAGGAGGAGATTCGGCGGTTTCCCGGGATTCGCAAGATCACCGGCTACTCCGACCTCGCGGCGCGAGTCAACCGCGCGCTCCACGAGGGCCAGGACTCGTTTGGTCGTCTTCCGGACGGACCGGATGCCGGGGCCGATCTGGCTGATATTCATGAACTCTTGGAGCAGGAGGCCCCCGCCGACTTGCATCGCTTCGTGTCTACCGATGGCCGCACGCTGCGCCTGGCCGCCCGGGTCGCGGCCCTGGACACCGGCGAATCCCAGCGCCTGTTCGCGCAAATTCGCCGCGCAGCCTCCCAGGCGGGACTGGGCAAAGTGACGCTGACGGGGAATTTCGCCGTGCTCTCCGACATGTCCACGAGCCTGGTGAGCAACCAGATCAAAGGCCTGGTCCCGGCGCTGCTGCTCATCCTCCTGGCCATGATGATCCAGTTCCGCTCGGCGCGCCTGGGACTGATCAGTGCCATTCCCACTGCCGCTCCGGTGCTCATGTCCTACGGCCTCATGGGCTGGATTGGGATTCCCCTTTCCGTCCCCACAGCCATGATCGCCAGCATTGCCATCGGGATGACCGACGACAACACGATTCACCTTCTGGCGCGCTTCCGGGAGGAGTTTCGCCGAGACGGAGACTACGAGGTCGCGCTGGAAGCGATGATGGACACCTCGGGCCGCGCCGTTCTATTTTCGACGCTGACCGTCGCCATCGGCTTCTGGGTCGGCGCTTTCAGCTCTTTTCTCCCTTCACGCCACTTCGCCCTCCTGACGGGAGCGACCCTCCTCATGGGACTTCTTTGTGAAGCGGTGCTCCTGCCCCTGGCGCTCATCCTCTTCAAGCCTCTGGGAAAACCGGGCAGAGCGCGAGAGACTCCCCAGGTTCGTGCCGCCCTCATGCTTTGCTTCTGCGCCTGCCTGATCTTCCAGGCCACCCGACCCATTTTGGCCGCGACACCCGATCTGATGTTGAAGGACCAGTACGGCAGGGAAGACGGACCCGAACAGCACCGGGGAGCGCCGCTTCTCCTGCTCTACGGCAAACCGCCCGACCTGCGGCGGATGAAGAGCTGGGAGCTGAAGGTCAAGGAGAAGGCCGGAGAGGAGATTCAGGTGCTCCGGGCCGTGGACGCCCGGACGGTTCAGGGAAAGAAAACCGAGGCGCAGGTGAATGAGCGGCTGCAAAGCAGTGTCCCGAAGGAGATTGCCATCCTGGTGGACTGGAATGGGAAACTGGCCAAGTCTCTCTCGCTGTCCGGAGCGGAAATGTCGGCATCCCTCTTGGATCCCAAGGGGAAAGTCTGCTGCACTGTGGTGGGGCCCGCCCGGGACGCGCCCCTGACCCAGGTGCTGGATACACTCGCCCACGTGCGGGCGAAGGGGAGCTGCCCATGAAAATTCTACTGGTCGCCATGCCCGATTCGGCCTCCTGCTTCGATCACATCATGGAGCTCCCGAACCTGGCGCTTTGCTGCCTCGCTGGAAACCTCGATGGGTGCCACGAGGTGAGAATCCTGGATCTGGTCAAGCACCGCCGCCGTGCGGCAGAAGCCCTGGAGCGGCAGATGAGGGAATTCTCACCCGACCTGGTGGGGATCTCCGCCATGTCCTTCCAGATCGGATCAGCCCGAAAAACCGCCGCCGTCTGCAAGGCGATGAAGCCTGAGGTGATCACCGTTTTGGGCGGCTACCACGCCACGATCATGTGGAAGGAGATCGGCGAGGGCTTCGACAAGCACCTGTTCGACTACGTGGTTCGCGGAGAGGGGGAATCGATCTTCAACGAACTGGTGAAGACCTTGGACTCCCACGGTGACCTGGACTCCATCGCCGGGCTCTCGTATCGCCGTCGCGAGGAGTATCAACATAATCTTCCCGCTCCCCTTCTCGATCTGGAGGCGATCCTCCCGCCGGATCGGAGCGGCCGCATCTCGGACAGGTTCCTCTGGATGGGGCGCCCGTTCGACGTCTCCGAGACCAGCCGGGGCTGCACCATGCCCTGCGGCTTCTGCAGCATCCGGAGGATGTACGGCAAGACCTTTCGCCTTTACCCCGACGAGCAGGTCGTCGCCGACATGCGGGACGTCAAGGCGCGGGGCGGCAAGGGGGTCCTCTTCGTGGATGACAACGTCACCCTGGATGGACCGCGTCTCAAAGAGCTGTGCCATCGGTTCGAGCAGGAAAAGGTCAATGACCTGTTCATCGTGATGCAGGCCAGCGTCTTTCCGATCGCGGCGGATTTGGAGATTGCCGAGGCGATGGCCCGAGGCGGCGTGAAGATGGTGTTCCTCGGAATCGAGAGCGGCGATGAGCGCAACCTGAAAGTGCTGGGCAAGACCAAGCAGGCACCCAAGACCGCCGCGGTCGTGCGAGCGCTGCGCGAAGCGGGAATCATCGTCATCGGGGGCTTCATCGTGGGCAATCCGGACGACCGCGAGGAGGACGTCCGGGCCACCTACCGCTACGTTAAGTCGATCGGGGTGGACCACGGCATCGTCCAGTGCCTGACCCCCTACCCCAAGACCGAGCTGCGCCGCCAGCTCCTGGAGCAGGACCTGGTCACCAATGCCGACGATCTGGACCGCTACAACGGCTTCATCCCCAACGTGCGGACCAAGCATCTTTCCCAGGAGGACCTGGCGCGGATTATGACCGGCGCCGGCATCCGCCTCTACTGGGATCCCCGCTACATCGTGCAGAACGGGATCTGGAAGGCCTGCCCTACCCAGTCGTTCTGGATGCTCTGGAACAACGTCAAGTACATCTTCACCGGCTATGCCGGAAAGATGTTCCTCTCCCGGCACCGCTTCGAGCCCAGCGTCCCTCTTGATTTACCGCGCGACCTGCGCTCCCCCTCCTACTCGGAGATTCTCACCCCGGGCAAGGATCCGGTGTACGGCCGTGACCCGGCAGGCGTGGAGCACCATTCACCGCAAGCCATGTGAGACCGCTGACAGCCAGCGGGTTTGCAGAAAGGGACCACCTTAGCGGTCAGGATCTTGATCAGGCGGCGGAGCGCAGGGCTTCGACGGGCTCGAGGCGCGAGGCGATGAGGGCGGGGTAGATGCCGTAAAGGATGCCCAGGGCCAGGGCGGTGCCCAGGGCGATGGCCAATCCGTCCATCTGGATGGGGAGACCTGAGGGGAAAAAAGAGCCGGCCCACAGGGTGATTCCCACACCGCCGGCGACACCCAGAGCGCCTCCCATCATGGAGAGGATGACGGATTCGGCGAGAAACTGCAGGAACACTTCGAAATCGGTGGCTCCGATGGCTTTGCGCAGGCCGATCTCGTAGAGCCGCTCCCCGATGGAGATGAGCAGCACCGACATCAGCCCGATGCCTCCCACGATGAGCGAGATTCCGGCGATGGCGCCCAGCACAATCTGCCAGCTGCGGATCTGGTCGCCGGCCTGCTTGCGGGCGCGCAGCATCTCCTCCGCGATGTTCATGACGCGAAAATCCTCGGCCCCCCGGTGGGCGATCCGCAGGGAGGCCTCGACTTCCGATTTCAAGTCTCCGAGCCGCTCCATGTCCTTGCCCTTCACCGCCAACAACGCCACGGGGCCGTCCTCTCCCGAATAGAATTTCCGCAGCGTGCTCAAGGGCATGTAAAGCCCTTCCATCTCCTGGATGAAATCGTCATCGTTGACGAACTGGTTCCCCAGCTTCATCCCCACGCCCACGATGCTGAATCGCCGCGAGCCGATGTTGATGCTCTGCCCCACCGCGTCCTCGGTGCCGAACAGCCGGTTCTTCAGACGGTGCCCCAGCACGCAGACCCGCGCAAAGGCCAGCTCGTCCGCCTCGTTGATGAAGCGGCCCGATTCCATGGCCCGGTTCCGCACGTAGGGGTACGACGAAGTGGCGCCGGTGATCTGGGCCTTGCGCTCCTCGTCGCCCCGTCGGACGATGTCCTCGTAGAAGTCAACGGGAGCCACCGAGGCGACCAGCTTGCCGCGGCTCAAAAGCAATTGGGCATCTTCGGGCTGCAGCCCTTCGGAGCGGGCGAACACCGCCGCTTCGGTCAGGTCGCGAGCTTGTTGGTTTCTCACCAGCACGACTCCGTCGAAGCCGAGGTCGGCGAACCCGGACCAGACCGTCACCACCACTCCCTGGAGCAGGCAGGTCATGACCGTGATGGAAAGGGTGCCCAGGATGATTCCCAGCAGCGTGAGCGCCGAGCGCATCTTGTGATGGCGGATCTCCCCCAGCACCGTGCGAATCGTCTCCCAGAGGTTCATTCGTACCTCAACGCCTCGACCGGGTTGAGCCGGGAGGCCTTGATGGCCGGGTAGAGTCCGAAGAACAGCCCCACTGTCACCGAAGCGGATACTCCAATCACCGCCATTTGAGGGGTGATGACCGCCGGCTGCCCGACCAGGTTGGAGATGATCTGGGCGAACACCACCCCCAGGCCCAGCCCCACGGTCCCGCCGATCACGGTCACCAGGATCGACTCCACCAGGAACTGGATGGCGATGTCGATGCCCCTCGCCCCCAGGGCTTTTCTCACTCCCACCTCGCGGATGCGCTCCCTGAACGAAGCCAGCATGATGTTCATGATCACAATCCCGCCCACCAGCAGCGAGATAATTCCCGAGACCAGGAAGACGGTGTTAAAGACCTGGTTCTGCTCGGCGCGCTGCCTGAGCCTCTCGGCGCGATTGATCACCTCGAAATCGGTGATCCCGGCATGACGCCGCTGCACCACCGCGCGGATGGCGGCGGCGGCCTTGGGGTTGTTCTCCACCTTGTCGACGATGACGTTGATGTACTGCACCCGCTTGCGGTCATCTCCCGTGAAGCGGGCGTAAAGCGAGGTCAAGGGGATGAAGGTCTGCTCGTTCATCCATTCCAGGGCGTTGTGATCGCCTTCCCCGAAATAGAACTCCTTGCGTTGCATCATTCCCACGACCCTGAATCCGACCTCGCCAATGGTGAGGATGCGTCCCACCGGATCCTCGTTTCCGAAATATCGCCGGGCCGCGGTATCCCCCAGCACGCAGACCCGCGCCTGGGACGCCATGTCGTCCTGGATGAGAAATCTCCCTTTGGCCGGGTAGAACTTGTACACCGCTGAATAGTCTGG
>JAKEFJ010000089.1 GCA_022616665.1 Acidobacteriota bacterium | reverse complement strand
GTTGTCCCACTCGGCCTTCAGGCGCTGCATGTCGGGCCAGTCGGGCTTGAACTGCTTCGATTTCTGGGTGTATTGGCGCTCCAGCTCCGCCGATTTCTGCCTCAGCTGCTGGATCAGGTTGCTCTGGGTGGCCTCCTTGATGGATTCAGGAGGGGTGGTAAGCAGCCCCTTGTAGCGGGCCTCCTTCCGGGAGGTTTCCACCTGGGCTGCCAGCACGTCCTGATTGAGCTGGGACAACTTCTGGCTGATGATGTCTTCCTTGTCATCCAGCCCGATGATCTCGTTTTCCTTGCCATACTCGTTGAGCTTCGCCTCCAGATCGGATATCTGCTTCTTCAGCTCCGTGGTCTGGCTGGCGATGAACTCGCTGGCCTGGGCGGTGCTGTCGTAGCGGGCCGACTGATTGAAGTCCATGTACGAGGTAGCCACGGCGTTGGCCACACGAGCGGAAAGCTCCGGGTCCACGCTGACGAAGGATATTTCCACCAGGTGGGTGTTCTTCAGCGGACTGATGTCCAGACCGCCCAGGATGAATTCGATGTAAGGCTTGTCCGGGTCCTTGGGGAGATCCTCCAGGGGCGATTTGCGCACGAAGGATCCCAGTCTCGTCAGGAGCCCCTTCCCCGAGCCGCGCCCCACCATCCGGTTCACCACGGGGTCGTTCCTCAGGTCCAGCTTCTGCATCGCCTTGTGGGCCACGTTCCGGCTGGAGAGGAGTTTGTACTGGGTCTGGTAAAAGTCCGTATACGACATGTAGTCGTAGCCAATCGGCTGGACCTGCTGGAAGGTAAGCACGTTGGGCTGCTCGCGCTCGATCTGAATGGTGCAGATGGCCTGATACGTGGGGGAAATCAGGAACGAGCCCAAGGTCACCGTGATGACCAGCACGACCACCGCAGTGAAGACGACCCAGCGCCGGTGCGCCAGAACGTTCCAGTATTCGACGAGGTTGATTTCCTTCTGGGTGACGGGTTCCATTAGAAAAAGGTCTCCGGTACGTAGATGCTGTCGCCGTTCTCCAGCTCGAAGTTGTCCTGCTTCCCCTTGCGCACGGCCTTCAGGTCCACCTTGATCATGTCCTGAGTCCCGCCCGATTTGGTCCGGATCACCACGATTCCTTTCTGGGAGGCACGCTCGCTGAGGCCCCCGGCCGCGGCTATGGCCTGCAAAAGGTTCAGGGGGCGGCTGGATTTGTACTCCACCTCGCCGGGCTTGCGGACCGCTCCGTCGACGTAGACATGGAGCACCCGATCGATGGGGATGTTGATGACATCTCCGGGCGCAAGCGCGATGTTCAGCACCGGGTTACCATTGATCATCAGGTCATCCAGATCGATGTCGATGCGCTGGGCAGCGCCGGAGGCATCGGGGCGCAGGACGTAGAGGTCCCGGCCGGCCTGATGGGTGAGCCCCCCGGCCTCCGATATCGCTTCCAGAAGCGTCCGGTCGCCCAGCATCTCGATGCTGCCGGGCTTTTCCACCGCACCCACCACGCTCACCTTCCGGCTTTTGGCTTCCTTGACGAAGACCCAGACCTGGGGATCGGTCAGATATTTATCCGACAGAAGGCCCCTCAGCTTTTCCTCGGCCTGCTTGGTGGAGAGCCCCGCCAGCGGCACGACTCCCAGAAGCGGCAGCGAGATGGTGCCGTCTCCCGAGACTCGCACCGTTCGGGTCAGATCGGGCTGCTCGAACACGCCGAGCTCCAGGAGATCTTCTTTGCCGATGACATAGTCGGACTTGAGAGGACCGGGTGGTCCACCTCGGGAGGGAGGAATCGCGGTCCCCACGACATTGGCAGCTGCACCGGTGCCCGGGGCCGGCGGCACCCCTTGCACTCCAACGGGAAGGTCTCCAACGGGATTCTTCTGGCCCAGCACGACGGCCAGCGAGTCTTTCTCCGGCAGCAGGGATACGGGGCAGGGGCGCACCAGATCGAAGACGACGCGCGTGCCGCTCTGGTCTTTCGTGGGAAGCGGCGTCACCGAGATATTCTTTACCAGCTCGGATTTGTATTCGACCTTGCCCTTCAAGCCATTCTTGACGTTCTGGAGATCCACCACCACACGGCTGGGATCCGCCTCGTCTGCTCGCGAAAACTGAAATGCGCCATCACAGATGAGTCGAATGGTCCCCGGCTTACCGTCGGGCCGCACCTCCAAAAGCGTGGCTCCCGGGGTCTGCGCCGGCGAAGCCGAGATCAGTGAGATGGAGGCCAGAAAAAGGAGCGTGTGGACGGGTGTCCACCCCCCAGGGTTCCGAGGCGAGACAGGCGACATGCTCTCCTAAGGTCCTTTCATAAAACGCCTTATTTTATCAGAAGTTATACGAATAGGTCATCTGGACTATGATGCGGTGGCGATTGAGGAATTCGAAGGTCGAGTCTCTTTCCCACTGCCCCACCCGCAAACCGATCCGGCTCAGGTTGCTGAGCCGGAAGTAGGCTCCCCCGAAAAAGGAGCGGATCCAGTCGGTCCTCAGCCCCGTTTCGCATTCGAACTCATTCTCACCGACGGTAATACAGGTCGTAGTTTCGTTGGGGAAGCTCACTTTTTCGCGGTCGATCCCGATCTCCGCCGCCACACGCGCCGACACCGCCTGGGTCAGCGTCGCCCCGTAGCCCTGGTCGAGTAGGTAGACGTTGTTCAGCGCCGTGGTGAACAGCGCCTGCCGCTGCCCGCGCATTTCCAGAGTGGTGAGTCCTGTCAGCCGGTAAAGCAGGACAGCCTCCCCCACCGGCCCGTCGTAGCCTTCCACGGCCCGACTGTCCGGCTCCAGCCGCAGGACACCCACTTTCAACGAGCCCTTGATGAAGGCGGAGGTATCGAATAGAAACCCCACGGAAAAGCGGCGGGAGCTGGAGTCGTCATCCTCGGTGGGGATCAGTGGCTCGGTGTCGAAGTCGATCCGCCGGCCCTCCCACTCCATCAGGAAATCGGTCTTAGGCAGAATTCGCTTACTGCCGGTGATCGTTATGACTTTTTCCAGACGGTTCAGGGCCACAGGAATGCCCTGCCCGGCTTCCACTCCCGACTCGTAGTCGAAACTGTCGCGCCCCAGGCGGAACTGTAGCGAAGAATGCGGCCAGACGAAGCGCCAGCCGGTGCCGAAGTAACGTTCATGCCGGCGGACTCGATAGTCGATTTCGGTGCTGGGCCGCTCCCTCAGCGACAGGGTCCTCAGCTCCGCGAAGACCAATCCGCGCTTCATGTAGTAGGCCGCACGCGCCTGGAAGGCGTTGTTGAAATGGCTCAGCTCGTCGTTGTGGGCGTACCAGACGTAATCCAGAATCTCCTCCACCTGGACCACGCCTCGATTCTTAAACAGGCTGAACAACCTGATCCCCAGCTCGGGGCTGGAGGTGAAATCCGAGGTGGATGTTCCATCTTCCAGGAAGACGTTGCTGTCGTAGCCGGTGGCCCGCAGGAGGAAGAAAGGACGCACTCGAAACGGGCCCCACTTAAAGGTCCCGACCGTCGGGAAATCCTGTTCCAGCGTGGCGGCCATCGCACCGCCGAGGGGAGCCAGGGCCATGAGGAGGACGAGCAGGGCGATTCGGCACATGGGCATCCCGAGATGACCCCTGGAAGTTGAGAGAGGGCGCTCACGGCGAGACGCGCTCGCGCCTCGAACTGGTGATTAGACAACGATTTTACGGGATGGGCGGGGAAGGGGTCAACAACGCCGATCAGGCCTTCATCAGCGCCCCGACGGCCAAAAGCCCCCACACGACCTTGGTTACGACGAAGTCATTCAGCGGGACGACTTCGCAAATCTCGTTGAGAGAGCGGCTCTCCTGGCAAAAATTGAGGATCTGTTGCTCGCCGGGAAGCAGCTCCGCCTTCTTTGCCAGACCTTCAGCTTCCCGGGTGGCCAGGTACTCGGTGTTCATCCCTCCCACGACCTCGTAGGCTCGAGCCCAGGATTCGATGCGCCGGATCCCTTCCAGAATCAGCGCCAGCGGATGCACCTTCAAAGTCACGCTCTCGGCGGGTGGATCGCCCGCCTCGAATTGCCAGACACCCGAGGTCCAGGCGAAGAGACTGCAGACGATGTCCTTGAGCTGCTCCTGTAGCGCCCGCTCCAGGTCCGCGGGACTGATCTTTTTCTGAGCCAGCAGGATCGCCCCGAGGCGCCGCTTGTCTTTCAAGGAAACCTCCAGCGCCCTGATCAGATCCGGAAGCGACACGGTTCCGCGGCGCACCAGAAGCTGGATGAGGCGGTCGTCCCGTTCGTTTGAGCCGGCGAAGACGACGCCGCCGCGATGCAGCCTCAGGGTCTTGGTGACGGAGCCCTGTCGTAGGGTCAAGGTGCCAGTCTCGGCGCGCTCATGGTGTCCGTGCAGGAGAGTTGGAAGGGTTTCGGAGAATATTTCCCCGTGAGTTGTGGTCTCACTCATGATTTTCCCTGTGGTCTGTCATTCCAGCCGTTACTGGAGGAGGTTTCTAGCTCGGGCGGCCACGGGTGGCCCATCGTTGGTTTCCAGTGTGGCCTCCGGCGAGGCGGCGGCTTCCTGGAAGGCCGTGTGCGCTTCGGGAACCAGATCCTTCTTCAGATAGCAAAGCCCCTGGTAGTAACGGACAGTGCCCCGCGAAATCCCGCCTCCGGCGGGGAGGTTCACCGCGTTGAACGACTCGGAAAGCGCTTTATCGTAGGCATGAAAATGCATGAAGGCGAGTCCGAGATTGACCTGCGCCAGGGCGCGCTGGAAGGGATCGTCAGCGCCCCGGGCCAGCTGGCGGTAATCGCACAGGGCCTTGTTGTATAGCCTGCCGGGGGAGTACAAGGGAATAAGGACCGGAGTCGACTCGACCGTCAGGCCGATGCTCTGGGTCGTACCTTCCCGCCGGACGGCGAAGGAGAGACGCTCCTTCTCCTTCCATCCCGCCGTCCCGACCAGAAGCGCTTTCGCCTCGGAAACTTTCTTGCCGTTCACCGAGATGACCTGATCCGCTGCAAGCAACCCCGCCCGGTCCCCCGGCCCCGATTTCACCACCCGGACCACTACGGGCCCCTCCCCCAGCAGCGTATCGGTGAAGGCAGCGCCCACCCATGGACGGGTCAATTCCGGGATCCGATCGAAGCGGATCAGGAAGTCCTGCACTTCGGCCGGTTTGGCCAGATCGAACTGGACGATGTCCGGCTCGGGCTGCTCGGAGGAATAGAGAAAGAGGGACTCTTTTCCCTTCCCCCCCTGCTCGGAGATGGAGATTCCCACCAGCAGGAGATCTGCCTGGAACCTTCCCAGGGAGTCCAGAACCCTGGCCGCTGGAAGGCCCGCTCCCTTGCGCAGCTTTTCGGCTTGGGTCGGTTGCTGCAGCTCCGCCACCAGAGATTCGCGCAGGCTTTTCAGATTGTCGTCGCTGCGCACCTGGTTGACCGAGCGAAGCGATTTCATTTGCTCCAGGAGGAGCTTGTCCTCATCGCTCCAGCTCAAGCGGCCCCACTCGTCCAGGCGAAAGGTGCCCACGTAGAGGAGCGTGGGACGCAGGGTGGCATCCAGAAGATTGGTCACGTCCGCCTTGATGCGGACCCGGTCGAACCAGACGCCTTCGCCTCTCTTGGCCAGCCGGATGTCCCGGTCTCCGGCGCACACCACGGCCTGATGCAGCGGAGTGGTCCCCTGGGACTTGCCGTCCACGAAGACCTCCGCCCCCGAAGGGTGTGAGGTGACCTTAAGGGTCCCGATTTCCTGCTTGAGGGCCACCGGCTGGAAATACTGTATCGAGTTCTTTTCCAGATCCAGGGACACCTGGATAGTCCTGGGCTGCGGCTCGAAGCACTCTTTCTCGAAGCGGACCTGGTGCTCTCCGGGCTCCACATTGGGAATCACGAGAGGTGCGGAAGCCCGGGCCGGATCCAACCCGGCGTCCTTGACTTGCGATTGCAGCTCTGGCGGCAGCGAGCCAAACGTGGTGCCGGCGACGGCCCCGTCGATGAGCACATTCACCCCCGAGGGCTCGGTGATGAATTGCAAGGTCCTGCGGTTGGGGGTGAGTTTGATGTTCCGCTTCAGCTCGGTGCGCGGATTCAGAATCAGATCTTCCTGGTGGTCCTGGAAACCCTTGAGGGCCAGCTTCAGCTTGTAAGTCCCTCCCATGACCGCCCGGCCTGATACCGGTGTGCGGGAAATCTCCTCGTCGTTGAGGTAGACCACCGCTCCGGGAGGATCGGTGGTCACCGAAAGCGTCCCGACGTTCTCCTTCTTGACCTGCTCGTAAAGCTCGATGACCTTGGGCGAGACCACCCGGCGATCGATCTGATAGTCGATGTCGACGCGCAGGAGCTTCGCAAAATCGGCCGCCGCCCTGGTGCGATCTCCCTGATTGAAGTAGGCGCGGGCCCGCAGATCCAGGGCCTCGGCCACCGAGTGGAGGGCGCTTTCTCCTCCGTCCTGGAGCTTTCCTGCATCGTACACCTGGACAACCTGATCGAACTCGGCGATGGCTTCGGGAAACTTGAGGTCGGCGAAAAATTCCTTGCCGCGCTTCAGATGGCTTTCCAGCGAGGCGAGCCCCACGGTGAGATCTTCCTCTTCCGTCTGGTCCTGGGCCAGGGTGCTCCCGGCCGTCCAGGCGAGGAGGACAGCCAGCGCCAGGGCTACGCAGCCCAGGATGCCCCACGCCGGCAGCGTCGGGTGAAGCTCAGCGGAATCGGAGAACGGCATCGGACTTCCGGTCATAGACGTAGATTCTTCCTTGGCGATCCACCCCGACACGCTGGGGATCCGCGAGCCCCCCCTTGGTCTTGTCGCTGATCAGGGTGGAAAGGACGCGCTTGCCCGTGGGGTCCAGCACCACCACGCGAGACGCGGCGTCGTCGACGATATAGAGATCCCCCAAATCGTCCACTGCCAGATCCACGGGAAGGGCGATGGAAGCCGGGGGTTCATCCAGCCTGAGACGGGAGAGGAGCTTGCCATCTGAATAAATATTGATGGATTTCTCCTTCGAGTCGAGCACGTACACCTGGTTGTCGAAGCTGACCTGCACGGCCGCCAGCCGCCCGGAAGCGGAGCGTTGGAGGGAGCCTTTGAAATTCAGATCCCTGCCGTAGAGCAGGATTTCCCCCGCCTTGGTGTCGGCCACCAGGATTCGGCCATCCCGATCGACCGCCAGGGCATCCACGTCCTTTACCGGACGGGAGGAGGAGGCGTCCGGACGGACCAACGCAAACTGCCGGGTCCCCAGGAGCATGATCCCGCCGCCCGTGAGCGCGGCATTGCCTCGCTGGTCCAAAGCCACCGCCTCGAGATCGGCCAGCACCAGCCTTCCGATGACCTTTCCCGTCGGGTCCACCTTGATGGCGCCGCCTCCCCGGGCGTCCCCGACCAGCAGGTTGCCGTCGGGATCCACCGCCATGGAGACCAGTGATTTGGCCCCCAGCAGCTGCAGCTTCCCGGAGAAGGTGGAATCCAGCTCGTAGGACACGCTCCGCCCCACCGAGGGGTCGAGTCGGAGTCGATGGAGGAGCGTCAGGCGCTCCAGCGCCACCCTGGCCTCCCCGCGAGAGGGGAACAAATCCCTGACCTTCTGGTACTCCTCCATGGCGCGCGGAAAGTCATCGGCACGGAACAGACAGTATCCGAAGGCCAGCCGGGCACGGGGGGCAGCGGGAAGATCGGGAAACTGCTCGAGGAGACGAGAAAAATCTTCGATAGCCGTGCCGAACGCCTCGGAGCGCATCTGGCTCACCGCAGCGCCGAACAGAGCCGGCCCTACCAGGGGGCTGCCGGGGTAGACGTTGGCCACTGAGGTGAAGGCGGCATAAGCCTCATCC
>JAKEFJ010000088.1 GCA_022616665.1 Acidobacteriota bacterium | reverse complement strand
GCGCGGCCTTCTCCTTCCCTGCCGTAGGCCGCGCACCGCGCAGGATCCTCGAGCAGCGAGTGGATGCGCTGGGCCAGCAGGGCCGCGTCGCCTGGAGCGACCAGATCTCCCGTTACCCCATCGCGAACCACCTCCGGCAATCCCCCGCTATGCGTCGCGACCACCGGCACCCCCGAAGCCATGGCTTCCAGCACCGACAGCCCGAATCCTTCCGAAAGCGAAGGCTGCACGTAAAGATCGAGAGCTTGCAGGACCCGAGGAATGTCCTGGCGCTCTCCCAGGAAGCGCACCTGCGCCGAGAGGCCCCTCTTACGGGCTGAGTTTTCCAGCTGCGCGCGGGCTGGACCGTCTCCACAGATCAGACAAACCACGTCCGGCATCCTCCTGCCGAGCATTTCCAGGGCCTCCAACAGCACCGCGAATCCCTTCACCGGCTCGTCCAGTCTCCCCACGCTGCCGATGACCCGGGAGCGCGAGTCCAATCCGAGCGCCGCGCGCATCCCATCCCGGGTGGTGCGGTCGGCGAAGCGCTGGAGGGGAACCCCGTTGGGAATGGTCACCACCTTGTGGGCGGGAAGCCGCAAGCGCTCCACGGCGCATCGGCGCACCGCCTCGGAGCAGGCGACCAGCCGGTCCGCCAGGCCCACGGTGCCGCGCTCCAGAAGCCGGTGCGACAGGGAGAGCCAGCCATCGGTGCCGTGGTGGGAGTTGATCACCACCGGCACGCCCGCCCACTTGCCTGCAGCCCTGGCGCACAGGTTGGCCCAGAAGAGGTGGGAGTGAATCAGATCAAATCGCCCTCCCCGAATGTCGCGCAACAGGCGGGCCAGGGGCGCGGCGGCGCCGCGGCCGCCTGAATCCGAGAGGGCGCGGACCCTGTGCCCCGCCTGGCGAATCGACTCCAGCTGCGCCCCCCCTTCTTTCAGCACCCACAGGGACAGGTCGAACCCCTCGTCGCGCAACAGCGGCAGGCTGTCGCGGATCAGCGCCTCGGCGCCGCCGGTGCCCATGCCCACGGCCAGGACCAGGACTCGCGGTGATGCGCAGGAGATCATGACGCGCCGCCTTCCACGCGCCGGAAGAAATCCTTCAAGCGGGTTGCTGAATCCTCCCAGCGATAGCCATGAGCCCGCCGGATTCCCGCTTCGATCCGCGCGGAGCGCTCCGGCGTGTCGCGAATCGAAGCCCCGATCCCCTCGGCCACCGCGTCGGGATCGTCCGGCGCGACCCGGATGGCGGCCTCGCCGCAGACCTCCCGGAACACCGGCAGATCCGACACGAGAACCGGTGTGCCGCGGGCCATCGCTTCGAGCGCCGGAATCCCGAATCCTTCGTAATGGGAGACCAGGACAAAGAGCTCGGCGGCGGCGTACAGCGCCGCGAGGTCCTCCCGGGGCACGTAGCCGGAGAGGAGAATGTCGCCGCGAAACGGACTCCGGGCGATGCGCGCGAGCACCCTGGCGGAATCGCTTCCGCCGCGCCCGGCCAGCAGGAGCTGGATGCGCTCGGGGCCGCGGGCACGGAAGCGATCGTAGGCTTCCACCAATCCGGGAAGGTTCTTCCGAGGGTGGAACGAGGCGAGAGCCAGCAGGTACCGTCCCTTCAGTCCGTATCGATCGCGCACCCGCTGCACCTCCGACGCGGGGACACTGCTGAAGCAGGCGTCATCCGCGCCGGGCGAGATGGTGGTCATCTTCCCGGCCGCGGCAGGGTGAAGGGCGGCCAGATCTTTTCCCGTCGATTCGGAGACCACGACGATTCCGTCGGCATGGCGCGCCGCCAGGGCGGTCCAGCGGCGCTGCCGGGCCCGCTCCAGCGACGAGTAGCTGGACGGAGTGTGGTGCCAGGAGAGATCATGAATGGTGACGATGCTGCGCGGCGCCCCCGCCAGGGGGAAGGCCGTGACGGGGGAATAGAAGAGGTCGAGTCCCTCTCCCGAAAGCTTGGCCGTCAGTCCCCAACTCCAGGCTCTCCCTCCGGCTCCCACCACGCGCCATCGTCCCGGCGGAAGATCCGGCGTGAGCGAATCGCCTCGGAAGAGCACGTACTCCTCATCCCCGCCCAGCCGGATGAGGCGGGAGAGCAATTCGTGGAAGTAGGTCTCCACGCCGGTTTTCTCCTCCACCAGGAAGCGGGCATCCACGCCGATTCTCAAGACCCGCTCCCGATTCTCACGGGTATCGCCTGCTGCGAGCTCTCCCCCAGGAATTCCATCAGTGCGGCGAAGCGCTCCGACCAGTCATGGCGGGCGGCGAAGGCCAGAGCCTCCTCCCGCCGGTGCCGCGCCCATGCGACCTTCACCGAATCGATCCACTCTGATTCGCTCCTCGCCAATCGCGCCGGCGATCCGATGCGCCGGATCTCGTCCAGGTCGGAAGCTACCACCGGAAGCCCCGCGGCGAAGTACTCGTAGAGCTTGACAGGATGGATGGACCGGGTCAGGGGCGAGTCCACGAACGGAATAATTCCCACATCGCTCCCGGCGAGCAGGCGTGGAACTTCCTCCGGGCTCACGGGGCCGGGCAGCTGGACGTTGGCAAGATTCCTGGCCCACGAAATGTCCATGCGGACGGGGCCCGCCAGGCGTATCTCCACCTCGGGAAAGGCCCGGGAGAGAGCCTCTACCTTTCGCCAATCGAACCAGCTGTCCAGCGCCCCCACGTAGACGATTCGCCGCAATCGCCCGGGATGTCCCGACGCTGCATCATTCCGGTCCACGCCGAAAAAGCGGGAGCCATCCACTCCATTGGGCAACAGGAGAACTCGGCTGCCGAACCGGGAGGCGCGCTCGGCCAGAGAGGCGGCGGTGGCGACGACAACGTCCACGCGGGAGAGAACCTCCTCCTCGAGCGCCCGGTAGCTCCTGGGGGTGTCAGGAAAAGCGGAAGTTTCGTCGGAGAGCCGGTAGAGACTCTTCCGGTGGGGGATGCGCTGCAGAAGTGGGAGCATGGGGCTTCCCGTGGCCAGCCACAGGAGATCCACTCTCCCAAAACCGCGCTCATCCAGAATGCGCCGGAGCGAGGGAAACGTCCCATCCAAGGAATGCCGATGAAACCAGGGGCGATTGAGAACCGGGTAGCTGCGGTAAGGCAGCATCGCCATCGGTGCGTAGAGGAAAAGCCGACCGGGACCCTGGGCTATTTCCCGGCCTCTCCGGCGCCAGCACGACCGCCGCCGCGCCACCTCGTCATTGCCGCCGATCAGATTCCAGGGGGCCAGGGGGCCGTTGATCCAGGCCACGTTCCAGCCCGCCAGGAGGAAGCGCTCGGCGAAGGCGCGTCCTCCCACCCGGATGGGGCTGTCCCACGCATGGTGCTCCCACATCAGCACGCTGGGACTCACGCCTGTCCCTCCAAAAGCTCCTGGGCCCTGAGGGTCCATTCGGTCGCCGATTCAATTTCCTTCCAGGTGATCAGCTGCGAGTCTTCCCCTGCCAGCGCCGCCTTGAGCTCCTTCACCTCTTGGGCGATCCCCTTGTCTTTCTCCCGGGTGATGTTCTGGAGCTTTCCCGAACGGTGAATCCTGAGCTGGCGAAAATCATCCAGCACCATAGAAGCGCCGGAAGCGTGGGCCTCCAGAAGCTCCTTTCCCAGGCTGGCATCGCCCAGGCTGGTGTAGAGGATGCTGCCAAGGGATCCGTCCGAGAGCCTCAAGCTCAAGGCGAAATTGTCGGGGAGGGGGGGCATCCCCTGGGACGCGGGGACCCTCTCCACCCGGAGCGAGACGATGGGAGAGCCGGCGAGAAACGGCACGAGATCCAGGAAGTGGCACCCCTCCCCCAACAACCTCCCGCCGCCGACCTTTGGATCCTGAGTCCAGTGCTCCGCAGGCAGGCGCCCCGCATTGACTCGCGCCTGGATCACCCGCGGTCCGGGCAACTGGGAAAGACGCAGTTTCATCTCTCGCACCAGCGGGGCGTACCGGCGATTGAACCCCACCGCCAGGAGCCCTCCACCCAGGCGACGCGCCTCGCGGATCCGGTCGAGCTCCTCGCGGGTCAGACAGAGCGGCTTCTCCACGAAGACCGATTTCCCGGCCTTGAGCGCCCTCTCCACCTGGGAGGCGTGCAGATGGTGTCGAGTCCCGATGAGCACCAGGGACACGGAGGTGTCGGCGAGCACTTCATCCAAATCTGTGGAGGCCACTGGGGCGCCGAATCTCCGGGCGGCCGCAAGCGCGCTGGCGCCGCCGCCCGAAACCACCGCCTCCAACACCGCCACTTTCCCCCGAACAAACTCGGGGAGGAAGACTTCCTTCATGAAACTCCCCGGCCCCACCAGGACCGCTTTTCGTCCGGAAGTTGACTCTCGAGGCCTTTCCAGCCGCACCGTTTGAGAGAGCCTCTGGGTTGCTTCCTGAAGGGAAAAAGGAAACGACAGGAGCACGGCAGGCTTGCGCTGGGCGGTTGCAAGACTTGCATAGGCCGCCTGGGCTTGATGCACCGGATAGACGTGCTCGATCAGCGGATCCACTCGAACCTGGCCGGCCGCCACCAGATCCAGAAAGGCCGAGAGGTTTCTTCCTTCGGTCCAGCGGACGTAGGCATAGGGATAGTCCACGCCCCCCTCCTCGTACGCGGCGTCATATCGGCCGGGCCCGTAGGAGGTGGAGATGCGCAGGTCCAGCTCCTTGCCGTACATGAGGGAGCGGTCCACCCCCATCCCCACGTCTCCGACCACCACGACTTTTCCCTTCTTGCGCGCCAGGCGCATCGCCAGAGCCAGCGGCTCGTCGCTGGGGGTGGCGGCGAAAATCAAGACCGCATCGGCGCCCTGCCCGAACGTGCTGGCAAGGGTCACCTCCAACGGGTCGGATTCTCCCAATTGCCTGGCGCCCTCGATTCCCAGCACTCTGGCCAAATCCACTCGGGAGGGATCGGGATCGAAGGCGAGAACCTTGCACCCGGCGGAACGGGCAATCTGGGCTCCCAGCAGCCCCACCAGACCCAGCCCCACGATGCCGATGGTTTCGCCCAGCGCGGCATCGCTTCGCCTGAAGCCGTGCAGGGCGATAGCTCCCAAAGTGGCGAAAGCCGCCTGCTCGAAGGTGACCCCCTCGGGGATCGTGGTGAGCAGGTGCTCGGGCACGGAGAGGACCTCGGCGTGATGGGCGAACTGGGATCCGGCGCAGGCGACGCGCGCACCCACGTCCACGCTCATTCCCTCGCCCCGCGCCATGACGACTCCCGCCGCGGAGTAGCCCACTTCCATCAGATCGAGCTCATCCGAGGAGGGCGAAAGTCGCCGGAGAATTCCCCCCGCCCCTTCTTCCGAGACCACCTCCAGGAGGCGTTTCAGCGGAGAGGGGTGCGCCACGGCGCGCTCCAGGGCTCCGCGCCTTGAGGTGTTCAGGGCAGCCGATTCGGTGCCGGCGCTGATGACCGAAACGGCGGTAGCCACGAGCGCCCGGCCTGGTGAGAGGGCCGGGGCCGGAACATCGGCCACCTCCACCTTCCCCTCGCGCAGCAGCACCTGCTTCATGCCCCCTCCCCCAGGAAAGGAACCAGGCGGTACCTCATGATTTGCGGTGCGCTCCCCTGCCAGGCGATACGCACCGTTCTGGCGGGAACCGTCACCCCGTAAGAGGGGGAATGGAGATCCTCTTCAACCCGGATCTGGTGCCCTTCGGGAGCCTTGGTCCAGCGAAATCTCAGCCCCGCCTCACCGCGCATCTGCCGGGCGCTCCACCCTCCATCATCCGCCTGGGCGTCCCAGCCGGGAGGAAGATGAAAACTCGCCTGGAACCGATGCTGGCCCTCGCCTTCCAGGCGATCTTCCAGGGCGAAGGAGCCCTGCCGATGGTCCAGGAGGAACCGTCGGCGGTGGACGAGAGAGGCGGAAAGTCGATGGTATCCCCGGTGCTCAGCCGCCAGATAGGTGTAGTGCCGTCCCGTTCGCCAGCGCAGCGCCCTGGGGCTGTCGCAGGGAATCAGGCGGAACGCCTCGTCAGGAATCGGATTGATCTCCTCCCCATCCACCTGGATCGAGTTGTGCGCGAGGGTGGACCGGAATCGGTTTCGCAATCTCAAGCTGGGAGTGTAGGTGCCGGTGCCCCGGTCCGGGAGGACTTCCCGCCCGAAGGCGTGCAGCTCGAACGCCAAGGTGTCGTTGTGGGCGTGTCCACCGTTTTCGACCTGACCCACGCTCCCGACATCCACCACCATCTGCAGGGATCCGGCTCCCAGCTGATAGACGCCCGCCTGCGGGAAGGCGTGGCTGGCGAAAGGAGGCGGCGAGAGGGGCGAGCCCAGGGAGCCGGCCCAACGAATGAACGGCTCGCCGAGAGCCCAGACCCCCTCCACCCAGGCATCGCCGGACAGGAAAAGCCAAGCTTCACGGCGATAGAGATAGGCTCCCAAGGCCAGCAGCGGTCGCCAGTCCCTTCTGGTCCGATGGTACTGGGAAAAAATCAGAAACCGGCCGTCGTCGTTGTCGCCGATTTGCGGCAGCGTTCCATCCGGACGGATCAGCGCGGCCACCGCTTCCAGCATCTTCTCCAGCCGTCGCAGGTAGAAATCCGGGAACGGATCCTGCTTCCCCGCGCCCAGCAGGGCCGGGAACAGGAACATTTCCGTGGCGAAGGCGTGGTACGAGGTGGATGCCTCGAAATCGAATCCGTCCGGGTGTACCTGGCGTCGCATCTCCTCCTCCAGCGTGACCCGCGAGAACTCCCGCCAGCCAGCCGATTCTGAAAACTCCGGTAGGCCCAGCGCGCAGAGATACAATCCGGCCAAATCCGCAAGGTAGTGATTGCCCCGCACCGGTCCATCCTCCAAGTTTTCTCGAATGAACCGGGCATGGCCCAAGAGCGACGTGAGGAAGCGCCCCCAGAAAGCCGGCGTCCCCTCGCCGCGCAGATACCCTTCCGACACCAGCAGCTGAGAGGCGCGAATGGCCACGTCCATGGTGCAGTTCCAGTTGACTCCCCGGTAGGCGGGGTTCGCGGCGAGAAAGGAATCCACCTGCTGCACAGCCGACAGTCTGAACGAGGGATCGCCTGTGATGGCGCCGGCGATTCCCAGGACGATCAGGTGCTGCAGTCGCGCGAGCTCCCAGGGCACCTTGATGTCGTGGCCGCGATCCGGCGCCTGGACAATTTCTAGCGAATAGGCCTGGGAGTCCCAGCGCATTCCGGACTTGAAATCCCGCTGCCAGTCGGGGCTCGAGCCCAGAGCCACCGGCCCGGAGCCCAGCAGATCGAAGGTTCCCCCTTTCACGGAGCGTGCGGTGGCCAGGAGCGGATCCAGGCTCCCGGCCGCGTGCGCCTTGATCCACTCCGCCATGAGACTGCTGCGTGTGGAGGCGGGCACCAGGGGCTCACCGTCGGCTCGCCGCCTCACGAACTCGTGCAGGCTGAGCGCCGGTCGCCCAAGCGCCGCGAGGAATTGCGCTTCCGAGATGGCGCCGGTGCGGCGGCGGTTGCGCAACCGCCTGGCGTAGCGCACCGCGCGCCCGGTGAATCGCCGCACCACCTCCCCCGGCGGGAGGCTGAGCGCTTTCCGGATGTCCTTGCGCAAACTCTCCATTCTGTAACCCAAAGCGTCCCTCTCAGAGAAACCGGACGAGGTCCAGCACAGCCCGGGCGTTCTTATCCCAGGTGTGCCGCGCCTCCACCTGCCTGCGGGCACAGCGGCCCAGGCGCGAAGCCAGCGCGGGATCGTCCAGGAGGCGGCCGAGAGCCGTCGACAGTGCCGTGGGATCTCCCGGCGGAACGAGTAGGGCCGTCTCTTCGTCTCGCAGGATTTCTCCGATCTGCTCCAGCCGGCTCGCCACGATCCCGCGGCCCATGGCCATGTACTCGAAGAGCTTGGTGGGAGATCCAAAGAAGCGCGTGCCGTCGGGGTTGGGCACGTGGGGCGAAGCGAAAAGGTCGCAAGCGGCCAGGTAATTGGGCGCCTCCTCCTGGGGGACGAGCCCGGTGAAATGACAGCGCTCCTCTACCCCCTGCTCCCGGAGAATCTCCAGCACCCGCCGGCGCTCTGGACCGTCCCCCACGAACAGAAAGGCCGCTTCGGGATGCCGCTTCAGGACGTCACCGGCCGCTCTCGCGAGCACGGGCGCTCCATGCCACGGGCCAAAGGTGCCGATGAAACCCACCACCGTTCGCCCTTCCAGTCCCAGACGCTGGCGCACCGGTGAGGGGTCCCGCCCGGGCTGGTAGATTCGCGGGTCTACGCCGTTGGGACAGACGAGAATGCGGTGCGGCTCCACGCCCCGCGACAGGAGCTGGTCGCGCAGCACCTCGGAGACGGCGACGATTAGGTGCGCATGCCGGAGATTGGCCCGCTCGATGGCCTGAAAGGTCCGGCGGTAAGGCAAGGGGCTGTCCCAGTTTTCCGCAATCCAGATCCCCGAGCCGTTGTACTCCAGGACCAGGGGGATCCCCAGCGCCCGCGACAGGAGAACTCCCGCCAGGCTCCCCTCATCGAAGCGGTGATACAGCAGTCCGGGGGGATCGGCTCGGAAGAGACCCAGGCCGGAGCGGACCAGCTGAAACGAGTGCTCGAAGCGTGCGGCGCTGCGCGAGACGCGCAGGAGGGCCGGCGGGGGGACCAGGTGCACGGCCATCGCCTCGCGATCGATCCCGGCGGGAAGATCCGCCGTCAGGAAGCTCACCGACTGTCCTTCGCGCTGGAACGCCTGAGCCATTCCAGAGACATGCCCCACGGATCCCCCGGCCCGCAATCCTCGCCAGAGTTCGGAGCGCAGGTAGAGAACCGACGCGGCCCGGCGCGCGGGCAAGAGCCTCGGGGATCGCCTCGGGGCACCCTCCAGCAGCGCCGCCCGGCCATGGATGCGAGGAATGGCCAAAGCTCCTCGAACCGCTCCGGCAAGGAAGGCAGGGATCTGCCGGGTGAGCAGCGGCCACACACCCAACGTCTCCTCCCTCCCCTGGCGATCTCTCAAACGCTTGCTCGCGGGTGAAGCCGCGGCTCCCAGAAGATGAATCCGGATCACCTGCTCGTGCCAGGCCAAATCCTCGCTGAGAATCTCCAGTCGATTTTCCCGGATGCGGCGCATCTTTCGCAGCAGGCTCCAACGATTTCCAGGCTCAGAAAGTTCCTCGCGAGTCCAGATCCGGGACGCCGCTTCGGGATCCCCCTGCGCCAGCTCCAGCCGCTCCTCCTCCGGCCGGTCGGTGAGCAGAACGAGGCGGGTGGCCTGCTGCTTCCCACCGGAGCCGGCCCGCTTCACGCGGACCCAGATCCAGGGCTCCCCGGAGGTCAGGCTCTCCCGCCGGCAGAACCGGGTGACTCGCTCGTAGAAGAATGAGGAGCAGTAGAGGTGGTAGCCGCGTCCCCTGAAGCGCTCGTCGGCCAGGCGCGATGTCATCGCCCGATCCGCAAGCGACGGATCCGCGAGGATTTCTTCCACGCACCCCTCCAGGATCCGGCGGGCCATGGGATCGAAGGCCAGCCAACGCCCGGCGATGTAGAGCTCCACCAGCTCGTGGGTGTCGATCTTCTCCTCGCCGCGCCCGCGGGGATGGTTCCTCGCTTCCAGCGTCACATAGCGGCTGGGAATCCCTTCCCTCCGGGCCAGGCTCCCCAGCACACAACAGTACCCCAGGCACCAGGCGAACCCTTCCCGCAGAATCGCGTCCGGATCCAGACTGCGCTGGCTCTTGGAAGGATCCAGCCTGCGGTAGACGAATTCCATCAAGTCTTCGGCCCGCTCCCGGTCGGTGTATTCCTCGCCGCCGTTGTTCCAGGCGGTTACGTAGAGCATGGCGTTCTCCGCGGCCGGGTAGGCCGGCATGGAGAAGGCTGCCACCGTATCCACATCCTCCACCCGGATCCGGGTAAAGCCCACCGCTCTCAGGCGCCGCTCCAGGTCGGAACGATCCGTCTTCCAGAGGTGGTCCGAAACCCGGTAGCGGCGGCTCCGGCCATCGGGCGGCAGCGCCGCCGCGAGCAGGCCCTTGCGCGCCAGGACTCGGCGGATTTCCAGGAGGACCCTCGAGGGATCGGCGGCGTGCTCCAAGACATTGTCGGCGTAGACCGCGTCAAAGCAGCCGTCGGGAAATGGAAGCCGGGTGAAATCACAGCGGGCCACTTTCACGTCGTGCACTTCCCGCGCCTTCTCCAGGAAGTCCCTGCCGTAATCCACCCCCAGGCAGAATCCGTGCTGCTTCTCCAGCACTTTCGTCCAGTATCCGGCGCCGCAACCCAGATCGAGAATCTTGCCGCGATCCCTCGGAACTTTTGCCTGGAGGTGGGCCGATTGGGCCTCGTTTCTCGCCTCGCCCAGAATCGCCTCCCGCTCGCGCTCGACCTGCCGATCCAGGATCTCCCGCTCACCTTCGAGACGGCGCGCATGCTCCTCCGCCCGCTCCTGCACCACCTGCGAGAAGGTCATGAAACGCACCCCTTCCTGGTGCGACAGGGCCTGCAAGAAGGCCTCAATCTCCCCGCAGCGCAGATCCCCCTTGGTGTGTCCAATGGCCACCAGGGTGTCGTCCCCCGAGAGATTCCATTCCACCGCCGGCTCCCGCTCTAGACGCGTCCAGCTCCCCAGGGCCGGGACCCGCCTGAGATATCGGACCATTCGCCGCCAAACGTTCGGATGCCGCTCCTTGAACCTCGACAGGAAATCTTGCTTCCCGCACTGCCGGAACGAGCTCCACAGGTCCGACGCGGCGGCGCCGTCCAGGGAAAACTTGAGCCCGTCCACCGAGAGAATCGGAAACTCCATGACCCCATTCTCGGCCGGAGGGGCCGGCAGATTGATGTCCGAAGCGGAGGGGAAGTAGGGGGTCATAGTGGAGCAGGCATTGCGAAAGTCGAAACGGTGCTCGAACGACCAGCCTCCATGCCAGACGCTCGAATCGGCGAGAATGCCCAAGCTCTGCAGCGCCTGGAAGACCCCGGCGTGGGGCTGGATGCGGTACTTTCCTGCCCGGAAGACCTTCACCCGGTAGGAAGGATCCACCGGCCGGACGATCGCTTCCAGCTCCTCCTTCAGCCTTCCCAGCAGCTCCACCGGAGGTTCAGGATGGAGATGGATTCGGGAGCGATTGGGATCCCACCAAGGCACGCCTGATGGAGCATCCAGCACGGGGGAAGACTCCGGGAGCCACTCCGGATGAAGATGAAGCTGAACATCGTGACCGCGAAGCCGGGCCTGCCGGATCTGGTCTTCCAGGGCCGCCGCCGTGGCGGGGTCGTGCTCTCGCAGATAAAGAACCTCCCCCATCTCCACGAAGAAGGTGAGAGGAGCCCCGCAGCGCTGGGCCGTGTCCATGAGAGCCTGTGCGGGCTCGAGCACTGTCTCTCTCCAGTCCAGGCGCTTGCCCTCCGGCAGCGGCTGCCAGGTCTCGTAGTCCAGGGTGAGAACCACGTCCCGCCTGCGTTGGCGTCCCAGGAAGGCGGCATGCTGGCTGGGCAGAGTGCGGCTCAGGAGGATGGCGTATCGCTGCGCGAAGAGTCGCTCCAGGGAATCGGGAGTGTAATAGCGTCCTCCCGGAGACCAGGCCGCCAGAAAAAACAATCCGCCGGGCGCCAGGAGCCGTCCCGCCGCACCCAGAAAACTCTCCGCCTGACGCGGAGTCAGGTAGGCAATGACGTCGCTGGCGACGATGAGATCGAATCCACCCTGCTCCAGCCCCGTCCCGGACAGCCTGCGGATGTCTCCCTGCTGAAACCGGATGCAGGGATGCGCGGCACGGGCTTTCATCACGGCGATCTCGGAGAGCTCGAGGCCGGTGGTCTCGCGGGCCAACGAGGCGATGCGAGCGGTGAATGCTCCCTTGCCGCAGCCCAAATCCAGAGCCTTCAGGAAGCCTCCCCGGGGCGCGTGGCGGCGAATCCAGCCCAGGTAGACATCGTATCGGAGAGCCTCTGCGTTCCCGATGGACCAGGGATCCTCCTCGCGCCGATAGAGCTCCTCGAAATTGCGCCTCACGACCATGATTCAATCCCCGCCGACGCTCCCACCTCCTTCAGGTCGGACCGCCGGAGTATCAGTGCATCCACCCAGGTTCCGCGGATTCTTCGCTTCCAGAGAAACAGGTGCAAAGCCAGCACCAGAAAGTAGGCAACCGAAGAAGATGCTGCAGCCCCCTGGATGCCCCATCGTGGGATCCAGGCAAAATTCAGAATCACGTTGAGCAGCAGAGGCGGAATCCACACCAGCACCGCCGGGAGCGGCATGCCCGAGGAGGCCAGCTGGGTCGCCACCTGATTGCAGACCCCATAGGCCCAGATGCCCGGGAGCAGCCACCAGAGGGCTCGCACCGCGGGAAGGAAACTCTCCCCGTAGAGGAGTTTGATGACCGGATGAGCCAGAAGCGCCGCGGCGGCGCACAGAATCAGCATCAGGAAAGCGGTGTGGCGGGCCACTTTCATGGCGAAGACGGGGTCTCCTTCGTGATGTCGCGTCAGCCTGGGAAAGAGGACCAGGCCGATGCTCATGGGCAAAAGGTAGATCAGGTCGGTGATCTGCACCGCGATGGAGTAGACCCCGGCGTCGGAGGTGCCCCGGAGCATGTTCACGAGCAGCATGTCGGAACGGACGATGAGGTAGGCCAGCAAAGCCGCCACGTAGGCCTTCGCGCCATAGCCCACGCTGGAGCGGAACAGCGCCAGGCTGGTCCTGGACTCGCCGGTTCCGCTGCGGCGCACCATCCCGCCCAGGATGCGCACCACCGCCACGGCCGCGCCCGCGGCGATGATCAGGTTCAGGATCAGGACCCAGCGGACATCTCCATGCAACAGGACCAGGATGACGAAGAGTCCGCCGACCCCCGCCCCCCGGAAGATCAGCTCCAGGGAATTGAACAGAGGCACCCGGCCGAGACCCACCAGTAGATTCAGCCCGAACAGAACGAGGAGTTGAAAGGGGATGCAGAGCGTGGCCGGTAGCAACAGGGGGAGCGGAATCTCTCCCAGGACGCCCGGGAAGAGCGCCGCGGCCCCCAGGGTCAGCAGGGTCAGGAAGAGTCCCAGGTACGACGCCGTCCGCAGGCTGTTGGCCCAGACCGGTGAGAGCAAATCGGGGCGTCGGGAGACCTGGTAGGTATTGGAAGCATGCAGACCGAGATTTCCCAGCTGAAGGCCGATCCCCGCCAGCGCCGTGAGCGTCGCGAGCGACCCCCTCCCCGCGGGACCTAGGTAGCGCGCGGTGAGCACGGAGGAAGCGACGCCGAAGCCGACCAGGATCAGCCGACTGGCGAAAGTAGCTGCCACGTCGCCAGAAAACCTCATCCCCTCACCCCCGCCCCGGCGACCCAGTAATCGTACCAGCGGCTCAGGTTGAACAGGTTCCAGAGCAGAAAGGCTCGCTCGCGCCGCCCTTCTCGGTGCTCCTTGAGCATCTCGGTGACCGCGCAGTAATCGAGCAGATCCAGCTCCCGGATCTTCGAGGTGAGGATGGCGTCGTGGGCGTAGCGGGCGAGCTCTCCCGCGAACCACTCCGAGACCGGCGCCCCGAAGCCCTGCTTTTTCCGGTAGAGCACCTCTTCCGGTAAGACGCCGGCGAGCGCCTTCTTCAGAAGGTACTTGGGAACTCCACCCTTGATCTTCAGCTTGGTGGGGATGCGCATGGTGTATTCCACCAGGCGGTAGTCCAGGAATGGGACGCGCGCTTCCACGCCCGCCGCCATGGTCATCTTGTCCACGCGCATCAGGAGCAATTCTGCCAGACGCTGCTTGAGCTCCAGGTAGACCATCCTCTCGCCGAAATCCGATTCGGGTTTCTCCCGGCTGATCCGGTCCCAGATTTCCGCGACGATCTGGTAGGAGTCGAAGCCATTGCACCGTCGCCGGGCGGATTCCGAAAGGATGCGCAGCTTCTCCTCACCCTTGAAGGCGATGGCTCCTCCCCAGAAGAACTCCCGCTCTTCCGCCGCGCACCGCAGCATCTCCAGACGATCTCCGCCCCGCGCCAGGACGCGGGCCACCGCGGCGCCGGTTTCACTCAAGGCCCGTCGCAGAGGCTTCGGGAGGGATCTCAGCGGCCGGCCCAGCGAGCTTTCCAGGCCATAGACGGAGAGGTACCCGGAATAGCCGAAGAACTGCTCGTCGCTCCCCTCGCCCACTTGGACCACCACGGTTCCAGACGCCCGGGTCTGCTTCGCCAGATGGTAGAGGGGCACGCAAACCCAATCCGCCAGCGGCTCATCCTGGTGGTGGATCAAATCCGGCACCGACTCCTGCAAATCCTTGGCGGTCAGGATCACTTCGTGATGATCGCAGCCGAACTGCCGGGCAACCTGACGTGCCTCCACCAGCTCGTTGTAGGAGGGTTGCCCCTCAAATCCCACCGAGAAGGTCGTCACGGGACGATCCATGAGACGGGACATCAGCGCGACGTTGGCCGAGGAATCGATTCCACCGGAGAGGTAGACGCCGAAAGGGACATCGGACATCATTCGCTTGCTCACCGAGTCTTCCAGGAGCCGCAGGATTTCCGCCTGAATCTCCTCCTCCGTTCCCTCCGCTTTTCCCGGCACGATGGCGTCCCAGTAGACCTCCTCGCGAATCGACCCGTTCGGATGAACGTGCAGAACCGTTCCGGGGCGCATCTTGCGAATTCCCGCGAACAGGGTAAGCGGGGCCGGAGTTGAGACGAAGGTCAGATAGTGAAGAAACGCTTCGAAATCCAAGGACGCCGACATGGCAGGATGAGCCAGAATGGCCTTGATTTCCGAGGCGAACAGCAGTCCGCCTGGCAGCACGGCGTAATAGAGCGGCTTGACTCCGATCCGATCCCTGGCGAGGAGGAGCTCGTCTTTGCGGGCATCGTAAAGCGCGAATGCGAACATCCCGTCCAGGCGGCTCGGCGTGCTTTTGCCGATCTCCTCATAGAGATGGAGGATGGTCTCCGTGTCGGAGGAGGATCGGTAGCGGTGCCCGTTGGCTTCCAAGGGCCCACGCAGGATTCGATGGTTGTATATCTCGCCGTTGAAGGTGATCCAGACGGAGCCGTCCTCATTGGCCATGGGCTGTCGACCCGCTGGGGAGAGATCAACGATGGCCAGCCGGGTGTGGCCGAAGCCCACTCTCCCGTTGGGAGCCATCCAGGTGCCCGCATCGTCCGGACCGCGATGGCGAAGCGTCTGCCGCATTCGCAGCAGAACCGTCTCATCGCCTATTAAAGATGATGGGGGTTCACCGAAGCGAAAATATCCGCAGATCCCGCACAAGTCTCATTCTCCTGGGGGACGCGATCCTGCCGAAACACAAGCACTTGCAGCGGGGAATATATATCCCGGCCCTGGGCTTGTCCAGAAATTGACGGTTTTCAGGTTGCGGCCTTATCGGGGTCCCAAATCGCGCTCCAGGGAGGTTCGGAGGGGGGCTGGATCGCGCGCGATGTCAAAGGCATAAGCGCTGTCAGGCTTATAGGTTGCGAATAAGGATCGCGCCTTTTCGACCTCCCCCCACTGGGTAAGCGCCTCGGAGCGCCGTCCCTCCTCCAGGAGGAGCCGCGTAACCAGCAACCGGGCGGTGAGGTAGTTCGGCTCCTCCTGCAGCGCCATCCGGATTTGCCGCGCAGATTCCTTTTGCCTTCCCACTTCGTGCAAGAACCCCGCAAGCTCAACCCGAATTCGGGGATCGTGCGGGGCCAGGCGGATTGCCGCCCGATAGGCGCCGATGGCTCTGTCCCGCGCCGCGGCGTCCTGGAATAGAGAGCGGAAAGCCCGCGCTTCCATCCTCGCCAGGGCCACCTGCAGGTCCGCTGAAACGCGGTCCACGCTAATCCCTTTGTCCAGATCCCTGCGGAAGCGGGCGTACAGATCGAGGGAGAGAGGTACTTCGGGGCGTGAGGCCAGAAAAGCGGCCGCGGGAAACCGGTAGGTCGAGGCCTGGTAGGGATTGAGCCGGATCGCGCTGCGGAAGTTTTGATCCATGTCGCGATAGGTGCTTGATTGCCTCATCACCCGGTCCTTGACGAACGCCAGGTAGGGATTTCTCAGGGCAATCCAGCCGAACAGCGCTAATCCCAGGATAGCCACGGCGCGCCTCCTGGGTAAGGGGGCGCCCTGGCGAAGGGATGAGGTCATTCCCAACCCTCCTCCTGCCAGGCAGGCTCCCAGCAAGGACGCCATCGTCACCGTGAGAGCGGGCCGTGTGGAGAGATCTTCTACCAGGCCTTGCACGGCCAGGGCGGCGCCAGCGGCCAGGATTCCTTCGGCGAACCTGTCCTGTTGCCTGCGCAGCCCCGCCAGGGCCCGCAGCGAGCGGATCAGGAGGAAAAGTCCCGCTGTCAATCCCAGAACTCCCATCTCCGCCAGCAAACCCAGATAGTCGCTGTGCGGAGTTTCGAAGCTCCTTCCGAAGCGCACGGGGACGTCTAGAGGAAAATTGAACCGGGCCGCGGTGTGGCGGAAGACTCCAGGTCCCACACCGAGCAGCGGATGTCCCGCGAAACAGCGCAAATCCGCGCCCCAAATTCCCAGCCGTTTATACCGGTAAGGATCCTCCGATAGGCCGAATCGGCTGACCAGCGCCAGCGCCCCTGCCGCCAGGACGAGACCGACACTCAGCCCCGTCACGAGGCGTTCTCTCGGCGAGAGGTTCCTCCATCGGTAAGCCAGGAGGACTGCCGCTCCCGCGAGCAGACCCAGGAAGGCCCCCCGCGACATCAGCAGAGTGAATGACAGGAGGCAAAGCAGCACTACGACCGCCCGCACCGTCGAGGCGCCTCGGAGATTCCTGAAATCAAGCCGAGGAAGTGTCAGCAGCGCCGCTGCAAGCAGATAGGCTGCCTCGTGATTCGTATTGAGCAAACCGAAGCTTTTCAGGAGCGAAGCGCTGGTGCCCCGGAAAATCCCAAAAAGGACCAGGCTTGCCTGCAGCGCAGCGGCTGCCAGCACACAATCGGCCAGCAGGCTCTTCTCCCACTCCTCCCAAGGCCGGCGCAAAGCGATCGTGAGGACGCCCAGGAGGAGCAGCCAGTCCAGGATGCGGAGAAACGAAGCGTACGGATAGGGCGAGTGATAGCAGGAGAGCAAGGCCACCACCATGAATCCCACTGCCGCGCTGTACACCCCTCGGGAAGCTCCCTTCCAGGGAGCAGCGGAAGCCGGGAGTGCCAGGGAAATCATTCCGCAGCAGAGGACCAGGATCTGCAGGACGAACAGCGCCAAAGGCGCGGCGCCCCCCTCGCCAAACGGCGCCAGAAAAACTATGCACGCGATGATGATGAGGAGAAGGCGATTCCCTTCAGCTCCCATTGGCACTTCCCTTGCGCCGCATCGAGGAGGCAATCATCTCGCGCAGTTTAGCTTCCTGGCCGAGGTAGAGTTCCCGTCCGGGATAGAGCTCGCGGGCCCGCGAAAGCTCTACCCAGGATTCACCCAGATCTCCTCCCGCGAGGCGGTACAGCGAGAGCACATAATGCCCGTAGGCACGGCATGGCCTGAGGGCCACCCACCGGCGCGCCCATGCCTCCCCCTCGCTGCGGGCGGCGGGCCTTGAGGAAATCCGGGCAAGGTGAATCTCGGCAAGCAGGGCCGGGGGATCGGGGTGCGCCGGGTTGAGTCGGCTTGCCTTCGTCAGATCCCGCAGGGCCGGCTCAAGCCGATCGGTTTCCAGGGTCGACCTGGCCCGCCGGAGCAGCGCTTCGGTTTGCGCCTCGCGCAGTCCCCAGAGGACCGTCCCGCTCAGAAGCAGGCCTACGGTGAAGAGCCGCGCCCATTTCCATCGCACCCTCGGCACAGCTGGCCTGGGCACGGGGTGTGAAGGTCGAACGGCGATGGCGCAGAGGGCGGTGAAGGGGAGGAGAAGCGACGGGAGGTAAGCTGAAAAGTCGAACAGATTGTGGATCAAGAATGCGACGGGTGGTAGGCTCGCGGCCAAGCGCGCCCTGCCCAGCTCGTCACCTCTTAATCCCGTTCCGATCTTCCACAGCAGCCAGCCGGCTCCGGCGAGAACCAGCGCCAATCCCGCCAATCCGCTTTCCGCCATGACTTGCAGGTAGGTGTTGTGCGCGAAAACGGTCTCATTCATGCCCGGCACGAGGTGCCTGGTGAATGCATCGCCGAAATTTCCCGGCCCGACCCCGAAGAAGGGGTGGCTGCGAAAAATTCTGATTGCCACCGCCCAGTTTTTGACGCGCAGGAACAGAGGAGTGAGCCCCTCCCCGCCGCGCAGCAGGAATAGACCTCCTCCGGCTGCCAGGCCGCAGGCAAGCAGGCCACTCCAGATCCGGACTCCTTCTTTCACGCGGCTGATTGGCAAGAGCATCAGGGCGGCGGCCAGGAGAGAAAGGACGCCTCCGTACGACCGGCTCGCCGCCAGCCCCAGGACCTGGATCAGCAGGACCGTCCAAGCCAGAATTCTCCAGCCGCGGCGCTTCTCGCCGATCAGCCAAAGCAGCGTGAGCGGAAGAACCATCGCCAGAAAAATACCGAGATCCGCCGGCAGGAGAAAAGGGCCGAAGGCTCGCCCCGATTCTGCCCTGAGGATCATCGGGTCCAGCTCTTTTTGGCCCAGACTGCGAAGGTAGCGGGCCGTCCGGGACAGGGAGAATGTCGTCTGGCAGATTCCCCAAAGAGATGCCGTCGTGCCCAGCGCGATCATCAGCCGGTCGAACTGTTCCCGGCCCCTCCGGGTGCCCGCCTGCTGGCCTGCGGCGATGAACGCCACCACCGCGGGAAAGAGCTGATAAAGGACCGCCTCGCTGGTGTGCCTCTGGTGGGAAAGGAGCACCGAGGGAAGCAGAGTAGCCGCCGCGAGAAGCGGGGCTCCCAGAGCGCCCCAGGACCAAAGCCGGGGAAACTGCCTCATCAAGAGCCATAGGAGTCCGCCCGATAGCGCCGCTTGGAGAGCCATCCCCGCGGGGTGCAGCTCCGGCGGCAGGAGGACTCCCGCTCCCAGCAAGAAGGCCAGGAGAAGCGACGACGGTGTCCACCTGCTTTCCTGCATGGGTTCCCCCCGATGGAACAGCGCCGGCTCATCCATGCCGCCGGTGCGGCAGCAGATTGTAGCGCAGGGCGGACTTGCTGAACGCCGGAGAGTCAAGCGCAAAAAAAAAGCGGTGCCGGAGTTCGGCACCGCCGCCCAGATGCGAGGCCTGAGTTAGGTCTGGGTTCCCTGCGGCCACTGGAAGAACTGGCCGTTGGCGAACATGATGTCGCAGTCGAAGTCGTTGGTCTGCCCGCCCGTTTGCGTGCCTGCTGCGCCGTCTTT
>JAKEFJ010000087.1 GCA_022616665.1 Acidobacteriota bacterium | reverse complement strand
CTGCTTCCCTCTTCCCCGACCTGCTCAGCGCCCCTCTGGACCAGGGCGCTCGCTTTGTGGTCCACGCCGCGCAGAATCGCCTGGAGCTTCCCTGCGATGACCCCGCGGTGCTGGAGGACTACGACGTTCCGGGGGACTTGTCCCGCCTCACATGAAGCCCGAGGCAGGAGCTCTGGATCCCCTTCCCACAGTTGGACCGGTTCCGGTCGCCCACCTCTGCGGCGCTTTAGCGGGCCTCCTGATCTGCATGGTGCCCCTGAGCCGGCAGCCCTCCAAAGGGCTGCCGGGCGTCGGCCTCCCGTCCCGTTGAACGCCGGTCGTTCGACCGGCGGTTCTTCCTTTCGCTATACTCTGCGTCCTTCTCGGCATCGGGGGATCATGATCGGCCTGAACGACATTCAGGAAGCGGCGCTGGTGGTGGAGAATTTCGTCCGCCCCACGCCTCATATTTACTCCTACACTCTCAGCCAGCTGGTGGATCGCCAGGTCCATCTCAAGCCGGAGAATCTCCAGCGCACCGGCTCTTTTAAGCTGCGCGGCGCATGCAATCGGATGGTGGGGCTCACCCCTCAGGAGAAAGCGGCGGGCGTGGTGGCCGCATCCGCGGGAAATCATGCTCAGGGAGTGGCCTTGGCGGCCCAGCTTCTGGGCCTGAGGGCCACCATCGTGATGCCGGAAGAAACCCCGCTCAACAAAGTGGAGAGGACCCGCTCGTTCGGCCCGACTGTGATCTTGCAGGGGTCCAGCCTGGACGAAGCGCTCTGGGTGGCGCGCGAGGAGAGCGACAGACACGGCCTCACATTCATTCATGGCTACGACGATCCCAAGATCATCGCCGGTCAGGGGACGGTGGGAATCGAGATCCTGCACGATCTCCCCGATTGCGGCATGGTCGTGGTTCCGGTGGGGGGCGGCGGGCTCGCAGCCGGAGTCGCCCTCGCCGTCAAATCGCAAAAGCCCGGCATGCGCGTCGTTGGCGTGCAGGCATCGGGATGTCCCTCGATGGTTCGTGCCCTGGAAGCCGGTCACCCAGTCAGCGTGGCGCAGCCCCGCACCATCGCCGATGGAATCCGCGTGGGACGCGTGGGAGATGCCCCTTTCGAGATTCTCCGCGATCACCTCGACGAGATGGTTCTGGTGGACGACGAAGAGATCAGCCGCGCCATCGTGGTGCTCATGGAGAAGTCGAAGCTCGTGGTGGAGGCGGCGGGAGCCGTGGGAGTCGCGGCCCTGCTTTCCGATAAGATTCCGCGGATGACCGGCGTGATCTCGGTGGTGCTCTCGGGAGGCAACATCGACACCAATTTCTTCATCCGTATGCTGGAGCGCGGATTGACCCACGAGGGCCGTCTCATTCTGTTGCGCGTGGAGATCGTGGACAAGCCGGGCCAGCTGGCAAAAGTCCTCCTGATTCTGGCGGAGTCGGGCGCCAACGTCCTGGACGTGAAGCATTACCGGGCGGGATGGCAGTTGCCGCTGGAAGGCACTGAGCTGGAAATCCTGCTGGAAACCCGCGACCCCGGCCACGGAAGAATGATCGTCGAGCGACTCCGGAGCTTGGGCTACGCCGTCCGGATCCCGGGAGAGATGGAAGCGTGACCCGTCGCGGCAGGATCGTGGGCATCGTGTTGCCGGTGCCGGAACGGCTCTCCCGTCTTGCCGATCGGATTCGCCGCCCCTACGATCCCAACTTCCAGCGCATCGGACCGCACGTGACGGTGCTTCCACCTCGGGAGGTCCACCTCTCCCGTCGCGAAGTGGTCGAGGCGGTGGCTCGAGCCGCCCTGAGATCCCGCTCATTTCCGATTTCCCTGGGGGCCATCCGGACGTTTCGCCCGGTCATGCCCGTGGTCTTCGCCAGCCTGAGAGCCGGCAGGGACGAGCTGGAGCGACTGCACCGACGCCTCTCCCGAGGAACCTTGAAGGGGGAGGAGGTCTTCCCCTACGTTCCCCATCTGACCCTGGGGCAAAAACTCGACTCCAGGCGCCTCCTGCGAGCCTTGGCTCTGTCGCGCCGGCTGTTCACCGAAGCTCGAGAGAAACGCTGGCTGGCGGATCGCCTGATTATCGTGGAGCGACTCTCGGAAGATGTGTGGCTCCCGCATACCGCGATTTGGCTGCCCGTGACACCCTCGTCCTTGCCGCCGCTCGCAGATTCCAGGAGACCTCGGCACTCCCGCCGTAAGACCTGACTCATCCGGGAGTGGTATCATCCGGGGCCGGAGTCCATCCCATGCACCTCAAAGAGCGCCTGCGCCACGAAGCCCTGCGGCTGGGCTTTGCCCGGATCGGGTTCGCATCCCCCGCCGCGCATCCGGCAGGTGAGCGATTGAGGCTGTGGCTGGACCTGGACTATGCGGGGGACATGGCCTGGCTGCATCGCCGTACGCAGGAACGCGCCGATCCCACCAGCCTGGCCCCCTGGGCCCGGACCATTCTTGTAGCGGCGCTCCCCTATGCCTCCCTCGAGCCTGAGAATTCTCTTCCCCAGAACGCCCGCATCTCCCGCTACGCGCGTGGAAAGGACTATCACGAGGTGATGAAGCGACGGCTGGGACGACTGGGAGAGTTTCTCGCGGAGATTTCACCGGGGGCTCGGTCTTCACCGGTAGTGGACACCGGCGCCGTCCTGGAAAAGCCCTGGGCCGCTTCCGCCGGCCTGGGATGGCAGGGGAAACACACCAACCTCATCGACCCCGAGTCGGGATCCTGGTTCTTTCTAGGCGAGCTGCTGATCGATCTGGAGCTGGAGCCAGACTCGGCTACCGTGACCGATCGGTGCGGCAGCTGCACACGCTGCCTGGAGGCATGCCCCACCCAGGCTTTCTCCGAGCCGTATGTCCTCGATTCGCGCAAGTGCATTTCCTATCTCACCATCGAGCATCGCGGGGTGATTCCCGAGGAGCTGCGTGCCGGGATGGGAAACTGGGTGTTCGGTTGCGATGTGTGCCAGGAGGTTTGTCCCTGGAACCAAGGCATGGTCCAGGGGGACAAGGAATTCGAAGCCGGCGGCGATGCCCCCGTTCTCGCTGAGCTGCTGCGGATGAGCCGGGAGGAGTTTCATCTCCGTTTCGCGGGCACTCCATTGCGCCGGACTGGCTGGAGACGCTTGGTGCGAAACGTCGCCGTAGCCCTGGGCAATTCCGGCGATCCCAGGGCCGTGGAGCCGCTGCGGGACGCACTGGCAATCCCGGACCCGCTCATCCAAGAGCACGTGCAATGGGCGCTTCGCCGCCTGGGCGCCGAAAGCAGCTCCGCAGCGCAGGTGTCCACCGGGCCTCCGGGATGAGCGATCTGAGGGAGGCCATCCGGCGCCTGCATCACCCGCCGGTTCAGATTTACAGCATCTTGAGCCAGGCGTGGCCAGACCTGGGCGAAGCCGAGTACACGCAGAATCTCCTGGCCTTGCATTCGCGCATCCGCCAGGAGACCCATCGATTGTCCGAGGCCCTCGCCGAGCACGAAGCCGTCTCGACCTTCCCCGGTGACTCTTTCCGTCCGCAGGCCGATCCCCGGCGCTATCCACCCTTCGACTCCCGTCAGTATCGGTTTCTCTTCCCCGACCTGGGGGGCCCGTCCCTCCTGAGGCACCTGCCAGAAGGGAAAAAGTACCTGGAGGGACTCGGCTTTGATCCCGGCAAACCCGGTGTCCTGCAGGAGTCTGAGTTCTACCTGTGGGGGAGCCCCTCGCTGGATTTCATCGAGATCGCCGTTCGCGACATGGTGGGGATTGACCGGGGGGTACACGGGAAGCAGATTCGGGCCATCTCCGGCGCCGGGTTCATGCTGCGAAACCGAGTGATGGAGATGGGCGAGCGACGCAGCGGACCCTGCCAGTGGGCCGTGCTCTATTTCGAGAAGCCCGGCACGCCGGGGACGATCTCCTATGAAATCTTCCGCGCCGCTTTGCGCACGCTCCTGGAGGACCACCTGGAGCGCGGGAGCTTTCCGTACGTGTGCCTGCATCAACGCAAGCTGGGGCTTGGGCGGGGCGCGGAGTTCTCCCTTCGAGTCCAGCTTCCCCACGGGCCTGACCCGAAGCTGGACGCCTTTCTCCACGATCTTTTCCATGAGGAAGGTGCCCTGGAGGCGCTGCGCTACGCCCTGACCATTCAGGACGAGATCCCCGTTCCCTAAGTCACAAAAAGTGGTGCGGCGCCGAATCGGTGGCTCCGGGCTGGATCAATCTGTCGGCTCCTGGGGGCGGAGGGCTTCGGGTATAATGCCGGCTCTACCTGTATCATCAATTTGTTTCGTTCAGCGAAGCTCTCTGGAGAATCGGCCATGTCTGCACTCGCTCCCGGCACTCCCGCTCCCGATTTCAAGCTCAAGAATTTCGATGGGGCGGAGTTTGCCCTCTCCCAATTTCGCGGCGAGAAGAACGTTCTCCTGGCTTTCTTCCCCCTCGCCTTCACGCCGGTCTGCTCCTGTCAGATTCCCTCCTACCGGGACGATTTGGCGAAATTCGAGGCCGCCGACTGCCAGGTGCTCGCCATCGGGATCGGCCATGGCGCGGCCCATAAGGCCTGGGTGGACTCCATGGGGGGCGTCAACATTCCCGTGCTCAGCGATTTTTATCCCCATGGCGAGGTGGCGAGGAAATACGGAGTGCTGCGCGAGGAAGGTTTTCCCGAGCGGGCGCTTTTTCTCATCGACAAGCAGGGGACCATCCGGCTCAGCACCGTCAACGAGCTCCGAAAGCAGCCGGACAATCAGATCATCCTGGAAGAGCTGAAAAAGCTGGCCTAGGGATTCAAGCTCCCTGCGACAGCCGGCGTGGGCGGTAGGCAGGCAGTCCGCTGAGGTTCATCGCGTACGCCGTGGATTCCAGATAGCCCGTCTGCTGCAGCGCCGCCAGGGCTCTTTCCGCCCGGTCCTCGCTCCACCCCAGAACCCCTGCCACTCGACTCGCGAACACAGGTGGGGACGCGCGGCGGTGCATCCATCGCAGCAGCGAGAGTACATCCTTCTCGGCCGATCCCATCGGATGCCCTCGAAACAGACCCTGGATCCAGCCGAGGGCCAAGGCCAGACAGCAGCACCCGATTTCGAGTTCCCGGCATTCCACCAACAGATCGTACCGATGGGAGACGCTTCGGTGCGCTCCGGTGATTCCACTGCATGTCATCTCACCGGTGACCTCGCTCAGGAAATCGATGACCGCATGCTCCAGGAGATGGGCAAGTGCCAAAGCCGCGTCGAATCCCTCCAGCTTCCCGGACGAAGCGGCCCTCTCCTCGCCTCCAGCGTGGGATTTGCCATTCCCGCCGGCGTGCGAGAAAACGTGGTACATCCCCATGCCGCGGCACTCGTGATGGCGGAATCCGGGGGAGAACGCCAGGAGACGCTTCTCGAGGTCGGCGATGGCTCTCTGGGGATTCCTCGGGGCCCAGCGAATCTTGAGAGTGGCCAGGAGCAACGGAGTGTCCGGAGCAAATCTGGGATTGAGCCGACTGGCTAGGGGAAGCGTTCCGTGCTGGATTTCCGAGATGCTGACTTCCGGCATCCCCATGGCACTCGCCGAGGGGGTCCGACCCTTGCGGGAGGACCCCCCAGGCTCACCCGAAGCTCTTCTATGCATAGAAAACTCTCAGCTCTCGAATTCGAATTCGTCTCGATCCAGGGTTCCCTGGAGCACGACGCGGTACTCGCCGGTCTCGGGGTTGAGGGCCTCCACTTTGGCGCGCGCGATCGCGCTGTGAAGGATGACTTCACCAATCTTGGTTCGAAGTCTCGCAGGCGATGTGGGAGAATTCTCGAGGGAGCGCAGGTTGTGGACGTGGATCTTGGACATTTTCATCACCTCCCTTCCTGGGATGAGCCGGGGCGTGGCCGGCGGTGGGTGGACTTCGGGTGACCCTTGGGGGTCCTCCGCTATCGAGAAGTGCCGTTCCTGTTCCCGCCACGGGTGCGGCAGATCAGAACGGCACGGTAAGAAGAGGGGCCCACGCCTCGGAGGGAGCCCTTGAGTCGGGGGTGGGGGAATACGCTGAACACCGGCCCGCGAGGGATGGTGCTCGCTCGAGGATCCTTCCCGGCGTGGGCCGAGACCTTGTGGTTTCGTGTTTGCACTTGCATGATTTCCTCCGAAAAAGCGTCAGGTCCCTTCCGGGGAGACGTCGCTGGCGACGGAAGCCCTTTCCCGAGCCTGGTTGATCAGCGCTCCCTGAATCTCGGCGACAAGCAGCCTCACCGGAAACGGCTTGGCCAGAAACCCGAATGCTCCGTACGCCAGGGCCTTACGCTGGATGTCGGGATGGTTGTGAGCGGTGATGAAAATCACCGGCAGGTTCGGCAGGGATCTCCGCACACTGTCCAGCAGCACGAAACCGTCCAGGTCCGGCATCTTCCAGTCCAGGACCAGGACATCGACCGGTCGTCCCAGAAGGTGGATCATGGCGGAGAGGGTGTCGGCGGCGCCGGCCACCAGGTACCCTTCGTCCCGCAGGGCCTCTTCGAGGAGCGCCAGCATGTCCGGATCATCGTCCACCACCAGCACCCTCCCTCGCCGCTCACCCACTTCCGCTATCGGGCGGGGTTCCGTCTCCGCCGCGGGGCAAACCGGGCCGTCTATTTCCACGGCGGCTCTTCCCGATCCAGCGTACCCTGCAGCACGACCCGATACTCTCCCGTGTCGGGATTGATGGCCTCGACCTTGGCGCGACAGACCGTGCTCTTCAGAATCATCTCGCCGATCTTCGAGCGCAGGGTGCCCGGGCTGTTGGATCCAGTCTCGAGGGCGTGCAACTCCTGAAGCCTGAACGGGGTCATTGGGGGATCTCCTTTCGGATGGGTGCCGCCCCGAATCCGCCGGGCGAGATGCCGAGCCAGAGGGACGGCCGTGTGCGGAGGGATTCACATTCGACAGCGACAGGTTAGGCAGTGAGTTCGTCATACCTTGTGCGCTAGCGAGGTCGATGCCAGATCGCTCTAATAGCGTGAAGCGCCTGTCCTGGAGGCACTTGACGGCTTGGAGCAAGTCTCAGGCAAAAGCTGTGGGTGCGGGGAAATGCCGCCGGCGCGGCGGCGCAGGGCGTGGAACTTGTTCGAGGAGAGCCGGTTGGACCGAGCGAGGCGAAAAGGGACCGGGCGGGGCATTCTGGGACGGCGATTCTAGGGAGCCCGGATTCCGTAGGCGCCGAGCTTCCGGTGCAGCGTCTTCCGATCCATGCCGAGCAATCGGGCTGCCGCGGTCTTGTTCCACTGCACCGCTCCTAGCGTCTTGAGGATGTGCTCCCGCTCCACCTCGGCGAGGGGCCGCGGGCCTTCCAAGGGCTCCTTGGAGTGCCTGGGGACAGCGAGCGTTTCAGGCAGATCGTGGAGCCAGATTACGTCGTCCCGCCCCAGGACCAGAGCCCGTTCAATGGCATTTTCGAGTTCCCGCACATTGCCGGGCCAGGCGTATCGCCTCAGAGCCTCCACCACCTCTGGAGAGAGCGTGCAGTTTGTCCGCCCCAAACGCCGCCCGTGCTTACCCAGGAAGTGAGCGGCGAGGGGCAGGATGTCGTCGGGCCGCTCCCTCAGGGGGGGAACCTGCACGGCGATGACATTCAGTCGGTAGTAAAGATCCTGCCGGAACCGTCCGGATTCCATCAGGCTCTCCAGATTCCGGTGCGTGGCGGCCACCACCCGGGCATTCACTTTGAGGGGCGCCGGCGCACCCACAGGATGGATCTCCTTCTCTTGGAGCACGCGCAGGATCTTGGCCTGCAAGGAGACCGGCATGTCCCCGATCTCATCCAAGAACAGGGTTCCTCCCTCCGCCTCCTGGAACAGGCCGCGCCGATCCTCCTTGGCGTCGGTGAACGAGCCGCGGCGATGCCCGAAGAGTTGGCTTTCAAGCAGCGCTTCCGGAATCGCCGAGCAATTGATCGCCATGAAACGGCAATCGCGGCGCCTCCCCTCGGCATGCAGGAGCCGGGCCAGGATCTCCTTCCCGGTGCCGCTCTCGCCGAGCAGCAGCACGGGGGTGTCCGCGCCCGCGGCGCGGAGAATCAGGGCCAACACCTCCTTCATGGCGGAACTCTCAGCCACGACCGCCGATTTGCCTTCCCCCAACGCCTCGCGCAACTCACGAATCTCGTCCCAGAGGCGCCTCTCCCGGAGCGCATTCTCCACCGTGACCCGCAGCTGCTCCATGGAGAAAGGCTTGACGAGGTAGTGATAAGCACCCGCCTTCACGGCGGCCACGGCGGAATCGACGCTCCCGAAGGCCGTGATCATCAATACCGGGAGAAACGGACTGCGGGAGTGCACCCTGGCGAGGAGCTCATCTCCGTTCAGCCCCGGCATCATCAGATCGGTCACGACCAGATCCACCTCGGCATGCTCCAGGCATTCCAGCGCGCTGGAGCCGGTGCCCGAGGTGAGCACCGAGTGTCCCGCCTCGATGAGCTCCTCCTCGAGGAGGCGGCGCATCTCCTCGTCGTCCTCCACAACCAGAATCCGGCCCATCCCGCTCATGCCCCCCCTCCTTCCGCAGCCCCGAGCGGGAGTGAGGCCACTTGGTGGACCGGAAGATAGACGGTGAACCGGGTCCCGCGGCCCTCCTGGCTCTTCACCTCAATCCAGCCCCCGTGCCTCCTGACGATTCCCCGGGAAACGGAGAGCCCCAAACCCGATCCTTTGCCCACTCCCTTGGTCGTGAAGAACGGGTCGAAGATTCTGTCGAGGTGCTCGCGGCGTATTCCCGTCCCCGAGTCCTCAACCGAAACCTCCAGGAAGGGGCCCGCCTCCATCCGGCGTTCCGGAGGGAGGGCGTGACACGCCTTGGCCTCCACCCGGAGCATCCCTCCCTGGGGCATGGCGTCGACGGCGTTCGTGATCAGGTTCAGGAAGACCTCGTACATCTGGTCGGAATCCACCAGCACCGCAGGGGATTCGAGAGGGAGATTCGCTCGCACCTCCACCCCCGCCTCCTCGAAGCGCTCGGCCAGAAACTCCAGCACCCGCCTGAGCAACCGACTCACCTGGGTGGGGGCCAGCTGAGGCTCCCGGGCCTTGGCGAAATCCAGCATGCGGGGCACGATGCGCGCGATCCGGTCGATCTGGGTGACGATGATACTCAGATTCCTGTCCGCGAACTCGTTGCCGGAGAGCTTGCGCCGCAACGATTCAGCGCGTCCTCCGATGACATTCAGGGGAGTCCCAATTTCGTGAGCCAGTCCAGCGGAAAAACGGCCGAGCGTCGCCAGCGGCTCCACGTCTCGGAGGTGATCCTCGACGCGGCGGCGCTGGGCCTGTTCCTCCTCCAGGGAATACCGGGCCGCCTCCAGCCGCCGGCACATGTTGTTGAATTCCCCGGCGAGCCGCCCGAATTCGTCCCGGCGACGCACGGCGACGCGGGCGACGGCTCCTCCCGTCCCGACTTCCCGGAAGCTCTTTATCAATTCTTCGATGGGACGGCTCACTCCCAGGCGAGTCACGGTGAGCACGACCGCTCCTGCTCCCAGGATCATCACCAGGGTGAGCGCGGCAAGAAAATTCCTGGTCGCCCGGGACTCCTCACGGATGTAGGCTTCGAGCTGATAAACCTGGCCGGCTCCCAGGAGCTCTCCGGACGGTCCTCTGAGAAGGAAAAGAAAACTCACGACGGGCTCGGTCCCGAGCATCCGGCGAGTTTCGACCGGAGCGCCATCGCTCAAGACCCGGCTCAGGTCCGCATGCTGTCCGAACGGGAACGCCTCCAAGCTCCGAGACTGCGTGAACAGGGATCCGTCGGGACGGAAAACACGCATTCCCGCGACCCGTTCGTAGCCGCTCATCTTTTCCGCCAGCTCCCGGATGTCGTCGATCTGCCGGTCCCGCAGATAATCTTCCAGGGCCGCCCGTGCCGTCAGGGCGATTCCCCTTCCTTCGCGCAGCATCTCCGCGCGCAGGCGTTCCCGGCTGGCGCGCTGGCTCAGATACCCGAAGCCGAGCATCAGGACGATGAGAGGGAGTGTCAGGAAAAGCGTGAGCTTCGTTCCGATCTTCATTCGCAGGCACGTCGCGCGGATTTGTGGACCGGTCAGCGAAGCGGGTTGATCGACACTGGCCGCTCAACTCGCTCCTCGGCATCCTAGCACCAAACTTTTTCCAAGGGCAGTAAACGGCACGGGTGTGCGTCTCTATCGATCCCTGGGAACCGCCATCATGCGCTCCAGGGCGATGCGGGCACGAGAGGCGACTGCTGGATCGACCCGGATCTCGAAGCGATCCTCGCGGACACAGCGCAGGACCGCTTCCAGGTCGTTCATCTTCATGTAAGGGCAGTGCAGCCGGCAGCCGATGCACCCATCGGCCACGATGAAGGTCTTGTCGGGGAAGCGCTTCTTGAGCTGGTGCACCAGGCCCCATTCGGTGGCGATGAGGAAGGTCTTGGCCTCGGGATGGCGCGCCACGGCGGCATGCATTCCGGTGGTCGAGCAGATCTCATCCGCCAGGGCCAGCACATCCTCGCGACATTCCGGGTGGGCGATCACCACTGCGTCTGGCCGTTCGCGCTTCCCGGCGCCCACGTCCGATCCCCTCAGCACGTCATGGGTGGGACAGCAGCCATCGTAGATGACGATGTCCTTCTCGGGAACCTGGCGGGCGACCCAGCGGCCCAGGTTTCGATCCGGGGTGAAGAGGATTTTCCGTTGAGACAGGCTCCGGATGACGGAGACGGCGTTGGCCGAAGTGCAGCAGATGTCGGATTGGGCCTTCACTTCGGCGGAGGAGTTCACGTAAGTCACCACCGCGCGCCCCGGATAGCGCTGCTTCCAGTCCTCCAGGGAGTCGGCGGTGATGGAATCGGAAAGCGAGCATCCGGCCGCCAGGCTGGGCAGGAGCACCCGCTTGCCGGGGTTGAGAATCTTGGCCGATTCGGCCATGAAATGGACACCGCAGAAGACGATGGTCTGGCGGGGATCTCGTTGCGCCTCCAGGGCGAGCCCCAGCGAGTCTCCCACGAAATCCGCCACATCCTGGACTTCGGGGAGCTGGTAATTGTGCGCCAGGATGATCGCCTGACGCTCGCTGGCCAGACTGCGGATCTCCTGTTTGAGGGAAACCTCGCGCTCCTCGTCGACCTGCGCATAGGCCGGAGGGGCGATGCGCTCCAGGGTTCCGGTGCTCATGGGTCACTCCGCGATCTTGGCCCCGGGATCGGGGCGGATGCCCCTCGTTCCACGGGGGAAAATTCTCCAGAACTCCCTTCGAACCAGGCTCGTCAGGGTGGCGCTCTTGGAAAAACCGTGATAACCGGCGATGGCTTCCAGCATTTCAATCTCTCTGGCGGTGGCCGTGAAGCTCCGGAGCACTTTCCGTCCAATCCCCTCGCGGCCACGGCTCCTGGCTCCCCCGCTTTTCACCGTCTCTCCTCCTACAGATAATATATATATATATTTTATATATAATCCAGGTAGACAGGATAGCGCCACAACGATTCCCTGTCAAGGAGCGCCCCCTGTGCTGTGCTAGAATGCCCGGCCGATTTTCCGGAGAACTGATTCGTGGCTTGGATGACTCCCCCCCCGCATCCGGCACGATGGCGGCGGGGAGGCTCGCCGATCGTCTGGTTTCTCGCCCTGGGTTGCATTTCCGTCTTCCCGTCTGTCCTTCGTGCCGAAGAGCCATTGCCGCCTCCCCCTCCCCTCTTCATCCCCCTGAAGACCGCGACTCCGCCCACTGTGGACGGCGTGCTGGACGATGAGGCCTGGAAGGATGCCCCCGTCATCGACGATTTCGTGCAGCAGCTGCCCCAGGACAAAGTTTCCCCCACCGAGCGCACGGAGGTGCGCATCACCTACGATGCCGACAATCTCTACCTGGGAGTGCGCTTCTTCGACTCTGACCCATCCCGGCTTCTCGCCTGGACCCTGCGGCGCGACAGCGATTCGATCACGGGAGACGACCAATTCGCTTTCGCCATCGATTCCTCCAACAACGGCCGGGACGGCTTCTGGTTTTCCACCAATCCCGCCGGGTGCAAGAACGATGCGCAGATATTCGATGAAGGGCGGATCTTCGATCAGTACTGGGACGCAATCTGGGAAATCTCCGCCCGGGTGGACGACCTAGGGTGGACGGCGGAGATCAGGCTTCCCTTCTTCAATCTGCGCTTCAAGCCCGGATCGGAGAACCAGATGGGAATCAACTTCTTCCGAGCCATCCGCCGCAAGAACGAGGAGGCTTACGCCCCCTACATTCCCCGGAACTACCACGGGACCCTCTCCTTCTCCCTGGCGCGCAAGATGAGCCTGTCGGAAATCCAGCCGGGCACGAGGCTGCAAATCAAGCCCTACGGCCTCGTGCGCTACGAGTCGGGCTATCTCCCCATCGAAGACACCGACACGCACGGCGAAGTGGGCCTCGACGTATTGAAGTACGGAGTGACCAGTAATCTGACTCTGGATGTGACCGCCAACACCGATTTCGCGCAGGTCGAGGCGGACGTGCAGCAGGTCAACCTCACCCGCTACGGGCTGTTCTTTCCGGAAAAGCGAGATTTCTTCCTGGAGAACGCGGGCTTGTTCCAGTTCGGCACCCCCGTCCAGGCGGAGGTCTTTTTCAGCCGCCGTATCGGGCTCTCGCCGCTGGGCGATCCCATCCAGCTGCTGGCGGGAGTCCGCCTCACCGGGAGGATGGGTAAGACTTCCCTGGGTGCCCTGGATGTCGTTCAAGAGCAGGACGGGACCGACCCCCGCACGAATTTCGCGGTACTCCGGGTGCGGCGTGACATCCTCGAGCGGTCCACCGTGGGAATGATCGTCACCGATAGGGAAGCGGAGGGAACGGGCGGAGGAAACCGTGTGGCAGGAGCGGACGCCCACTTCACTTTCCACCAGGACTACAACGTGGATTTCTTTTATGCGGCTTCCCGCTCCTCCCAGTATCTCCCGGACGGCCTAGCGCGCGATCCGGAGCTCAGGGCCGGCTCGGCCTGGCGCCTGCGAGCCGGCCGGGACGGCGACATCTGGCAGTATTTCCTCAGGCACCAGCGAATCGATCCCGGATTCGATCCGGAGATCGGCTTCGTCCCCCGCCGCGACGCGATTTTCAATGAGGGCTATCTGGCTTGGAGGCCGCGGCCGGTGGGCTCGCCGGTGCGCCAGTATACCTTCAGCTACAACCCCCTCTACATCACCGACACCGAGGGCGAGCTCCAGACGCGCGACAACCTTTTCCTGGTGGAGAGCAATTTCCAGTCGGGGGATCTGGTGGGAGCTACCTACGAAGAGCCCTTCGAGCGCTTTCCCGAGGACTTCGTTTTTTACCCGGGGGTCATCGATGTGACGGTTCCCGCGGGCGACTATCCGATGCAGCAGGGCTCGCTGTACCTCAACACCTTTCAGGGAAGGCGGGTTTGGGCGAACCTCCTGGGGCTCGCGGGGAGCTTCTACGGAGGACACAGGACCACCGTGACCGGCGAGCTCACCGCGAAGTTCAGTCCTCATTTTTCCATCGAAACGCGCTATGAATGGGACCACGTCGACCTTCCCGGAGGGAAATTCGACGTCAACCTCTGGGTCACGCGGTTCAATGTGGCCATCAGCCCCAAGCTGTTCGGCTCGGCGCTGATCCAGGTGGACGATATCTACGACAACATCGACATGAATCTTCGTGTGGACTGGATCCACCACCCCGGGTCGGATCTCTTCTTCGTCTACAATGAATCGCGCAACCTGCGCCTGAACCCGGGGGATCCTTCGATCAACGCTCGGGACACCACCGCGAAGCTCACATACCTGTTCCACTTCTAGGCCTGCGCGGTCCGGCACCGGCGTCGAGCCGCGTCGTGGTGTATGGCGCAATTTCCGGGTGTGGCAACCTGATTGCGGAGTCAGGGGACTTCGCTTTTTCGCCGACCCAGGGTCCGCAGATAGGCCACCAGATCCCACGCCTCTCGATCGGTCAGGCGCTGGGGATACATGGCGGTTCCAGCCAGCCCTGACTGGATGGCACTGAGCCATTCCGCCGAGGGCCGGTCTTTCATCTTTTCATAGTCGGCGAAACGGGTGGGGGGCGGAATCATCGCCACGGCGGCCGGACCGTCCGCCTCGCCCCGACTCCCGTGACAGGACCAGCAACGCTTTTCGTAGATTTCCTTGCCCGATCTGGCATCGCCTTCCGGAGTTTCGTCTCCCGGGACGTTTTTGATTTCCGAGTACTGGACCAGGCTTCGCAGGTAGGCGATGAGATCGAACTTCTCCTTCTCCGTCAAATCCTGCGGCGCCATCGCCGTTCCCGGAACCCCGGCGGTCAGAACCCGGTAAAGCCGCGCGCCGGTGCGGGCGATGACCCGATCGGGATCGCTGAAATCCGCCGGCGGAGGCTTCAGGGCGGGCGCAGCAGGGCCATTTCCCCGTCCGGTGGGCCCGTGGCAGGGCCAGCAGCGACTGCTGTACAGCAGCCTTCCCGCTTCCTTGTCGCCGCGCGACAAGGCCTCGATCAAAGTCTTTTCCTGCAGCGGGGTCCTGGCGAGGGTTCGAAGATAGGCAGCCACATCCACGATGGATTGCGGATCCAGCGGCTGAGGATACATGGCAGTTCCAGGTTTCCCTTTGACGATAGCGTCCAGGATCTCTCCTTCGGATCGCTGTTTGAGAGCCTCGGCCGAGGTGAAATCGGTGGGCGGCGGCTTCATGCCTCCGGCGGCGGGACCCTTTCCATCGCCCGCCAGTCCGTGGCACGACCAGCAGGTCTGCAGATAGACCTTTTCTCCTGCCTTGGGATCACCCGTCATGTTGACCGTCTTGACCCGGGGCGCTTCCGGCTTGAGCTGCGCGGAGGCTGGAGCTGCGGATGAGAGGGTCAGAACACCAGCCGTCGCAGCGGAGAGCAGTGTGAGTTTGCTGAGTTTCATGAAATCAATCCCAATGGATGAGCAGTACGCTGAATAAGATCAGGGTCCCTCCCAGGAATCGCACTGGAGGAATGGCTTCCTGCAGGAGAAGCGCCGAAAGCGCCAGAGTGCACACCGGCTCAAGGGTGCTGAGGATGGCGGCCCGGCTGGCTCCGGTGCGCGGCAGCCCCCAGAAAAAAGAAACATCCGAGAAAGCCGTCGCCACCAGGGCAATTCCTACGATCGGGCCCCACGCCGCGAGGCTGCGCGGGGGAGCCAGGGCACCCTGATAGAGGGCGGCCCCCACATATCCCAGGGCAGAGATGCTCAGAATCCAGGTCGTAGCCAGGATGGGATCCGAATTCCGGGTGAGCCGCGTCCCCACCAGCAGGAAGCCCGAGTACATCACTGAGGCGGACAGTGCCAGGACCGCGCCGCGCCAGTCACCCAGCTCGGAGGGACGCAGCACCAGGAGGCAGCCGCTCAACGCCAGCGCCAGCGCCATCCCTTTCCTGCGGCTGATCGTCTCGCGCAGGAATACTGCGGCGAGCAGCGTCACGATCGCCGGGTAGGTGTAGAACAACAGCGTCAGGGTGGAGACGGGCGACAGTTTGAGTGCATGGAAATAGACGAAGGACATGACCAGGTAGCAAGCCCCCATTCCCAGGAAGCCAGCCGCCTGGCCGCGCCGCAGGGGCTTGAGCTTTCCCGACAGAAGGGAGATTCCCAGGAGGAACACCACCGCCAGCAGGAAGCGCCAGGCGAGCAGCGGCACGATCTCTATCCCGGCCGCGTAGGCGAGCCTGCCGAAAATGGGCATGGTGGAGAAGAAAACGGCTGAGAGGAGCACCATCCAGTCCCCGCGGCGGGCATCCCTGCGCAGGGCTGCCGCCGCGTGATTCCCAGCAGGTGACTCGTGAAGAAGCTCGTGCATGCGTGTCCAATCCCCCAGGTCCGCTCGCCGCTCGCGCAGGCCGACTCAGTTTACGCTAAGATGTCTCATGGCCGCCTTGAAAGCCGGAGAGCGATTCCCCTCGTTCACGCTGATGGGAATCGATGCAGCTACTTACTCCCTCACCGCCGCCGGAACCGACCCGACGCTCCTGACGTTTTTCAAAAACACCTGTCCCACCTGCATGCTAATCCTCCCGTATTTACAACGGCTGTACGAGCGCGTCGAGGGGGCGCCTCTGCGGTTTTGGGGAATCTCGCAGGACAGTGCCGCGGAGACGCGGCTGTTCGGGGAGCAATACTCCCTCACCTTTCCACTGATTCCGGATGGGCCCGGCTATCCGGTCTCCAATGCCTGCGGCCTGACCAGCGTCCCGACCTGGTTCCTGCTGGAGCCGGATGCGACGATCGTCCGCGTCTGCGTCGGTTTTTCCCGGGCTGATCTGGAAGCGCTGGCAGCGGAGCTTCGCAAGCGCTTCAGGATTCCGGGGGTGGCTCCCCTGTTCGTACCGGCGGATGACGCGCCCGCCCTCCGCCCTGGCTGAGGCTCCCGCAATCACGCGGCCTAGGGCAGGCCGCTATCCACCTCCGATCAGGGCAGCCAGCGGAATAGCAGATCTTCGCTTCCTCGATCCATGATCAGCGTCAGGTGTCGCTGGGCCACCTGGCGATTGGGGCTGATCCAGGTCTGCGCACCTTTGAGTAATCCTTCCGGCGGAGATTCGGGATCCACTCCCGCTCCCGAGACTTCAACACCGAGATCCTTGGGAAAGACCATTTCCACACTCCCGGTTCCCGGATCCACGAATGCCGCCGCTTCCTCCGGTCCCGGCCCCGAGAAATCCAGGATCGCGGCTCCCGCGCCGCCATAGAACTGCAGGCTCTTCACGCTTCCCCAACCCAGTCCCTCGAGCCGAGTCTTCCCCGTCCCTGCCACCACCTTCATCTGCTCCAGATCCACTGGATTTCCGGCCTTGAAAATCAGATGGAGGGGGCCCGCACCCCCGTGCACGACGAGCCTCCTCACGCTCAGCGCCGTGAGATCGGCTTCCACCTCCCCGCTTCCAGTCCCCAGACGCAGATCCAGGACGATACCCGGCCGCAGCCGCAGCAGCATCAGATTGGGCTCTTCCTCGGGGTGGGACACGGGCCGGATCTCCCGAGCCGCAATGCGCAGCCGACTTCCCGCCTCTCCCGCCGCGCCCGCCTGGGCCTGCGTGAATCGGCTCTCCGCGGCGAAATGGTCGCGGCAGTAGCTGAACTGCAGACCATAGAGAGTCCTGGTGTCGCCGCGCTCGAGGCGGATCTTTCCTGCGGGAGTTTGCGCCACGATGGTCAGCGACTGCCGTCGATTGAAGGGGCGAGAATCCCGCAGCATCTGAACCGAGTGGCCCCATCCGCAGGCGCCGAAGCAAAGCACCAGAAGCGCCGCGGACTCGATTCGAAACCGCCCCCTCATGACCCCAGGATCTCCCCGAAGCACACCGCCGTGCCCACCAACCCGATGAGTACGCCGCTAATCAGATCTCCGTAGCGCGTGATGAACGGAAAATCCAGGCGGCGGGCGCTCAGAAATCCCACCAGCGTGACCGCCAGGGTGGTCGCCGTGGTCGCCAGTCCGAATCCGGCGGAGACGAGCAGCACGCCGCTGATGCCCAGGCTCGCGGCGCTCGCAAGCAAGATGGGAAATGCCAGAGCGCACGGACTCACGCCGATGACCACGACCAGCGAGAGTCCGGTTAGGCGCCCCTTGATCCAGCGCTCCAGAAGATGTCCGTGGTGATGCGAGCCCTCATCGGCCGAGGAGGCTTCCGGATGGTCGTGCGAATGGGCGGGATGGTGCTTCCTCTCCCGCTGCCAGGACGCCGCCCCGTCGAGGAACCCGAAAAGGGCCAGTCCCGCCGAGGACAGAACCTCCAGGCTTTCCCCGACACGATGCGCCAGCGCCTCGGCGCCTCCGCGGCCCAGAACGTAAGTCAGCAGGCCGAGCGCCACCGCCAGGACCACATGAAGGGCACCGCTGGCAGAGGCCAGGGCGAGAGTCTTGGCCACGCTCCATCGCCGCGCTCTTCCCATCAGGACGAAAGGGAGCCAGTGATCCGGAATCAGGGCATGCAGCGCGGCGGTGGCGCTGGCGGCGGTCAAGTAGACGAGAGCTTCCGAATCCATGGCCTCATCGCGGTTGGGGGATTCGCGGGAAGGCCCGCTCGAGAGTCCCTGGGCGCCCCGCCTGAATCCGGCGAATTCTCGATCGGACCACCTCAGGGCTTGTCGTGACCTGGCTTTGCTCCCGGCTCCCAGTCCCGCTCGTGCACCAGGGCCCAGGCATCGCACACCGTGCCAGGGGAGAGGCGGCAATAGACATAGCGGGATAAATGAAGGGGCCGTTTGAGCTTCAGGACCAGCGATTGCCGTTTGAGGATCGGCGGGGTCACCACCGCCGCCTCCACCCAATCCGCATCCAGTGGAACGAAACGCCAGAATCGCCTCACGGAGATTGTCGGGCCTTCCCAGAGAATCTCACCCGATCGAGTGGTGACCGGCCAAAGGGCCACCGTCAGGAGAATCGCCGAGATGAAATGGATGGGGTTGTGCATCCTGGCGCCGAGGAGCAGCAGACCCGGCACCAGCAACCACCCCACGACGACCAGACTTCGGCGCAAGCGAAATCCTGCGCCAAAGCGGATGCTGCGCCGGCAGAACGGCGCCTCGGGGCAGGGGGGAGCCGGGGTAGTTCCGGAGGGGGCCATCAGAAGCGGGCGACCAGCTCGCCGAGGTTTTTCACAATCAGGTCCGGAAGGATCCCGGTCCGCTCCACCAGATCCTGTCGGTACTTTCCCGTCTGCACCAGGATGCCCGTCAGGCCCGCATCCTGAGCCCCCTGGACATCGTTTTCGATGTCGTCGCCCACCATGGCAACATGCTCGGCCGGGACCCCCAAGCCATCCAGCGCGGCGCGAAAAAACTCCTGCGAGGGCTTCCCGATCAGCCGCGCCTGCCGACCCGTCGCATACTCCAGGGCGACCACGAAAGGACCCGCGTCCAGGACCAGCTCGTCCCGTACCTTCCAGTACCGGTCTTTCTGGAGCGCCAGGATCTCGGCGCCTCCCAGCACGGCCTGAAACGCGCGATTGAGGGTGTGATAGTCGAAGCCGGCTGCCAGATCCCCCACCACGACCACCTCCGCGTCTCTATCCACCACCGTCACGCCGTCGAATTCCTGCCGGGCATCCTCCTTGACGAGGAGCATGCAGCGGGTATTGGGCCGCCTTCTCAACTCCCTGGCGGCCACGAAGGGCGTGTTGATCACCTGGTCTTCCCCCACCTCGATTCCCAGGCCGTTCAGGAGCCGGGCCAGGGAGGCCCGGCTCCTGGCGGTGGCATTGGTGGCAAAGCGGAAGGGGATCTTCCTCTGTTGCAGCCAACGGATGGCGTAGACGGAATCCGGGATGACCTCCCCGTCGTCATAGACGACCCCGTCGATGTCGATGAGCAGTCCCTTGATCTCGCGCTCACTCATCTTCGATTCCCTCCCGGCGGCGGCCATCGGATCCAGCCAGAAGCTCCAAGAGCGGGCGGGCCTTGTCCAGGGTCTCCTGGTACTCCGCCTCGGGCTCCGACTCGGCCATGACGGCGCCTCCCACCTGGAGCTGCGCCGTGCGTCCTGCAAGGATGATGGTTCGAATGACGATGTTCAGGTCCAAATCTCCGTCGAAAGAGAAGTAGCCGATGGAGCCGGAGTAGATGCCGCGCTCTTCTCCCTCCAGCTCGTCGATGATCTCCATGGCCCGAATCTTCGGGGCTCCTGTCATGGAGCCCCCGGGAAACAGCGCCTGGACCAGGTCGACGCGGTCCGAGTCGTCGCGCAGGATTCCGGATACCGTCGAGACCAGGTGGTGCACGGTGGGGAGCGTCTCCACACGGCAAAGATCCTCGGTGGCAACCGATCCGGGGACGCACACCCTGCCCAGGTCGTTGCGGGCCAAGTCCACGATCATCACGTTTTCGGCTCGCTCCTTGGCGCCCGAGGCCAAGGCGCTCCTGGCCTGGCAATCCTCGCCGGGAGTCACGCCCCGCGCTCGGGTTCCCTTGATCGGGCGCGTCTCGACCCGCCTCCCCCACAGTTTTACGAGCCGCTCGGGGGAGGCGCAAAGCACCGCATGATCCTCGAAGGGCAGATAGGCGGAAAAGCAGCCCGGATGAGTCGCCGCGAGTTGCTGGTAGAGGGAGGCTTCCGCCCAATCGCCTTCCACCTCGATGCGATGAGAGAGATTGACCTGGTAGATATCGCCCGCCTGCAGATACTCCTGCGCCTGACGGATCTTCCGCAGATAGGCTTCGCGGGACATCAGGAACTTGATGCTGCCGCTGCCTGCATCGGTCCCGGCTGCAGCGCGGCCGGTCCACTCCTCGGAAGGCTCCCGCATCCTTCTCAGGTCCAATTTCTGCTTTTCCAGGCGGCGGGAGGGGCTGCTCTCGGCCATTCCCGTCGAGACCAGGTGGGTCAATCCCGCCGCATGGTCCACCACATAGGCACGATCGTAAAACGCCAGATGGAGGTCCATCCGGGGTGAAGGTGTCGTGACATGCCGGGAGCGCTCCCCGGTCCATTGCCGCAGCGGATACCCCAGATAGCCGATGGCCCCTCCCACGAAAGGAATCCCTGGCACGGGAGCCACCCAATGTCGATCCAGCTCGGCGCGTAGGACCGGAAAGGGATCCCCCGCGAAATTGGCTTCCCGGACACGCGATCGCACGGCACCTCTTCCCTTTCGGTAACGCAGGACCAGGAAGGGATCCCAGGCGATGATCGAACACCGCCCCATCACCGGATCGCTCTTGGAGCTGTGGAGCAGGACGGGAAGCGGCTCATGGGACACCCGATGGAAGAGCTCCCAAGGGTCCCGTGCATGCCCCAGCGTCTCCACGACCGCCTCACTCCGGCCCGAGCGGGCACTCATGGTGAGCATTCCCTTTCCACCAGCTCCGATAGCTTCCGTCCCAGAGTCAGGGCCACCGGCCCTCCGCCCCCGATGCCCACGGGCTTCCCATCCAGAAGTCCCACCGGCAGGGCTCCCCACGAGGTATTGGTGAGAAAAACCTCATCCGCCCCCACCAACTCTTCGGGAGCTAGGATTGCCTCTTCGCACGGAATCCCCCTCTGGGAAGCCAGCTCGAGGATCGCGGCCCGGGTCACCCCTGCGAGGATTCCGCATTGCGCGGAGGGCGTTTTGAGCTTTCCCTCTTTTACCACGAAAACGTTGCTCGCCGTCCCTTCCCGGACCTTTCCATCGCTTCCCAGGAGGATCGCTTCCTGCGCCTCTTCCCGGGCCGCTTCCAGGCGCGCCAGGACCAGATGGATTCGGCTGATGGACTTGAGCGCCGGATCCAGGCTGTCGCTGCCCGTCTGCCGGCGGGATGCGATGACGGCGCGCACTCCTTCCCGGTAACGCGCTCCCGGTATGGACCGCCAGGCACTGGCGGCCACGATGGTGCTGGGCCCTTTCCCCGGCATCAGGTCGAAGCCCGGATTCCCTTCGCCGCGGGTGATCGTGAGACGAATCCGGGCCTCTTGCATCTGGTTCGCCCTCACCAAGGTGGTGATGGCCTCCTCCAGCTCAGCCGGCGAATGAGCAGGCTCGATGCCCGACTCGGCCAATGAGTTCAGCAGCCGATCCCGGTGCTCCCGCCACCGAAAAATCTTGCAGCGGTGCACCCGCAGGGTCTCGTAGACTCCGTCCCCCAGAAGAATTCCACGGTCGAACACCGAGACGCGGGCTTCGGCCGCCGGGACAATCTCACCGTTCAACCAGACATAGGGGGCCCATCCGCCGTGGTCCGGGAGGGAGGGGCTCACGTCAGGTAAGGTGGATTGCGGCGGTCGTGGCGGCTTGCATCCGGACGGGGCGGTAGAGGGTGTCCCGCTCCACCGGCTCGCGCCCCGCTTCACGGATCAAGGTCACCAGGTCACGTCGCGACAGGTTCTGGGAAGTTTCGGCTCCGGCGGCATGGACGATCTCCTCGGTGGTCACCGTCCCGTCGATGTCGTCGGCCCCATAGGACAGGGCGATCTGGGCTACCCGTGGGGTAATCATGATCCAGAAGGCCTTGATGTGCGGGAAATTGTCCAGCATGAGCCGGGCTACCGCGATGTTCCGGAGGTCCTCCATGGCGGTGGCCTTCTTCAGGTAATCCAGCTTGGTGTTCTCGGGGTGGAAGGCGAGCGGAATGAAAGTCATGAAACCGAAGGTCTCGTCCTGGGCTTCCCGCAGGAGGATGAGGTGGTCCACTTTTTCCTCGGTGGTTTCCACATGACCGTACAGCATGGTGGCGTTGGACTTGAGCCCGACGCGGTGCGCGGTCCTGGCACAGTCCAGCCACCCGTGGAAGTCGATTTTCTTGGGGAAGAGCAACCGATGCAGGCGCGCGCTCATCACTTCGGCGCCGCCGCCCGGAAAGGACCCAATCCCTGCATCCTTGAGATCCCTGATGATCGCTTCCACGCTGCGGCCTGTCCGCTGGGCGAAATCCGCCACCTCCACCATGGTGAGCGCCTTCACGTGCACGTCGGGACGCACCTCATGCACCGCCCGGATCATGTCCAGGTAGTACTCGAGCGGCAACTCCGGGTTGACTCCCCCCACCATGTGGATCTCGGTGATGGGCTCGTGGATCTTCTCCCGTACCCTGGCCTGAATCTGCTCAAAGGAGAGCGCGTAAGCGTCGGCGTCCTTGGCGGTGCGATAGAAGGCGCAAAACTTGCAGAATTTGTCGCAGACATTGGTGGGATTAATGTGCTGGTTGATATTGTAATAGGTGACATCGCCGTGCAGGCGCTCCCGCACCCGATTCGCCAGGTAGCCGACGGCGTTGAGGTCCGGATGCTCGTAGAGGAGAATCCCCTCTTCCCGGCTGAGCCGTTGCCCCTCCTCCACCTTGAGGGAGATTCCTCCCAGTCCCGACCGTTCCAGATACTCCGAGGTGATCATGGCTTCTCTCCCCCCGCCCGGGACTCTTTCACCGCCCCCCGGATTGCGGCTCTCCGCTCGGCCATCTGCTCGATTCGATTGGCGACTTCCACGGCAATTCTCACCGACCCGATTCTCACGGGACCCCGGTGCTCGCCGTGGAAATCGGACCCGCCGGTCGCCAGAATTCCCGCCTCCCGCGCCAGGGAGGCGAGCTCCCGGCTTTGCGACGACTTGAGCTTAGGATGAGACGTCTCCAAACCGTCGATTCCTGCTTCCACCCGGGCCCGAATGTTAACAGAAGAGAGATTCAAATGGGGTGAGCCAGCACCAAAACGCCGCCGGCGTCCTGGACGGCGCTCTTGGCCGACTGGAGTGGAAGATGCTCCCGCGGGACGAAAGCGGGTCGCCCCGGGTTGAGATACCGATCAAACGCCTCTTGAATGGTGCCCACGACTCGCGTGCGCAGCAGAGCATCGGCCAAGTGCGGCCGGCCCAGGGACGCATCCCCCGCGGTTTCTCGCAGCTTCTCCATGCTGAGGGGAATTCCCAGTTGGTTGAGTCGCTGTACGATGCGCTCCGCCCGCTGCTTGCGCTCATGCCGGGACCGCTCCAGCGCGCGCCGGAGATCCTCGGCCTCGGGGTCGAAGCCGTACGCCAGGAGGTGGACCTCGTGCCCGCGAAAATCCGCGCTGAGCTCAACCCCGGAGATCACCCGAACGCCCAGCCTTGACCCGGCTTCCTTCGCTTCCGGAACTCCGCTCAGAGTATCGTGGTCGGTGAGGCTGATGACTTCCACCCCTCCCTTCGCCGCTTCCTCCACCAGTGCGGCCGGCTCGTCGGCGCCGTCCGAGTGCCGCGAGTGGAGGTGGAGATCGGCGCCTCCGGTGATCACCTCCCGCCTACCTTGCCACTTCCGTGGCGCGCATCTCCCGGATGACCGTGACTTTGATCCGTCCCGGGTATTCCATCTCTTTCTGGATGCGCTGAGCCAAATCGTTGGCCAGCAGGGATACCTGGGCGTCGTCGATCTTCTCGGGCACGGCAATGACCCGGATCTCCCGGCCGGCCTGAATCGCGTAGGACTGTTCCACCCCTTCGTAGCTGTTGGCGATGCCTTCCAGCTTCTCGATGCGCTTGGCGTAATCCACCAGCGTCTTGCGACGAGCCCCCGGCCGTGAGCCTGATATGGCATCGGCAGCTGCCACCAGCACCGAGATGGGGGAAATGACCTCCACGTCGTCGTGATGCGATGCGATGGCATTGACCACCACTTCATGCTCACCATACTTGGTCCCTACTTCGGCACCGATTTCAGGGTGGGTCCCTTCGCGCTCGAAATCGATGGCCTTGCCGATGTCGTGCAGGAGGCCGGCCCGCAGGGCCAGGGAGCTGTCCAGGCCCAGCTCCGTGGCCATCATCGCCGTCAACTTGGCCACTTCGATGGAGTGATCCAGCACGTTCTGGCCATACGATGTGCGGTATTTGAGCCGCCCCAGGGTTTTCACAATCTCCGGGTGCATCCCCTTGAGGTTCAAATCCCTCACAGTGTCCTCACCGGCCCGAAGGATGGATTCCTCCACTTTTCGGCGGGATTTTTCCACCACTTCCTCGATTCTCCTGGGGTGGATATTTCCGTCCTTAAGAAGTCTCTCCAGGGAGACCCTTGCGATCTCGCGCTTGATGGGATTGAAACAGGAGAGGACCAGCGTATCGGGAGCTTCATCCATGAGGAGCTGCACGCTCGTGGCCTTCTCAAAGGCCCGGATGTTCTTCCCCTCGTAACCGATGATACGACCCTTCACCTTGGCGCTGGGTATGGGAATGCTGGTGACCGATTTCGCCGACGTCACCTCGGAAGCCAGCCGCTCGATGGCCAAGGCGATGATCTTCGCCGCCTCCGCGTCGGCGTTGCGCTGGGCCTCTTCCTTGATTTCTCGAATCATCCGGGCCGCTTCGAATCGGGTCTCGGCCTTGAGGTTGTTCAGGAGCATTTTCTTCGCTTCTTCCACCCCAATCCCCGCAAGCTGTTCCAGCCGGCGGTTGGTTTCTTCTCGAAGCCGGCGATAGCGATCCCGATTTTCCGTGGCTTCCGCCTGGACGGCTAGGAGTTTCCGCTCACTCTCGGCGGCTCGCTCGGATTGCTTGCGGGCTTCATCGAGCTTCTCGCGCAGGTTGCGCTCCTTGTCCTCGAGGCTCTGTTGCTGTTTTTGGGCGGCGCGGACCCGTCCCTTCAGGTCCCCTTCCATTCGCGTGCGGGTCTGTTGCCACTCTTCCCTGGCTTGCAAAAGCGCCTGCTTCTTCAGCTTGTCGGATTCACGCCGGCTCTCTCGCACGATTTCCTGCGCTTCAGAGCGCGCGGCGTTCAAATGTTTCTTTCCCAGTCGGAGGTTACCCAGCCAGCCCAGAGCGAACCCGGCGGCGATCAGGGCGAGACCCCCGAGTAGGAGGACTGCGGAGTTAGTCACCATGGATTTCACCTGTGGAACGGAAAGGCGGATGGGGCGCATCCGACGCGGAAAGGGTGCGCTGGGTGTCCCCGCTGCTGCGGAGGCCGGTCGTCCCCAGCTTTCCGGGAGTGTGCAGGTCGGAATCTGAAACGGCGGGACTGTAAGACGCAATTAGAATGCTGGAAAGTGAGGAAGCCATGCCAGGTCCTCCCTGGCCGGCGGGAGAGGATGAAGGGAGAGGTTCAGTCGGTGAGCGGTCCCCTCGTCATGCGTAACTCAAGGGAAGAGGCTATTCCTCGCCATTGGCTCGACCGGCTGTTCAGAGGAATCATCCCCAAGTCGGGGGAGTATCTCTGCTTCGAAGCGGAAGGGTTGGAAATCCAAAGGGTTATGCGCACACCGTCCGCCCGATTATCGAAAATCACTCATCCCACATCATTGATTGTGCCGCAAACCATTCATTCCCGCACGGCGAAGCGAAGTATAGCATCCCAAATTCATGTCGTGCAAGGGGAAGCGGGATCAATTTGGTCGTTTTGCTGACTATTTGACTCTCAGGTGCCGTGCCCTTTACAATGCACGCACCTGGTCACAAGTTGAATGTTCCCCTTGAAGGGAGGTTCCGTCATGAAGAAGCTCTTTGTTTGCCTGACCGCTGCGGTTCTGATGCTGGCGCTGGGGAATGTGGCGTCCTTCGCCGCCGACGAAAAGAAGACCGAGACCACGGTCACGGGTTTCATCACCGACAGTCACTGCAAAGGCGAGGGGGCCAAGGATGGCCACAAGGACTGCGCCTTGAAGTGCGCCAAAGAGAAGGGTGCCACGTTGGGAGTCTGGGACGCCACCAACGCAAAGTTCTACACGCTGGACGACCAGAAGAAGGCCGAGGAATTCGCTGGAGCGTCGGTGACCGTAAAGGGCACCGTGGAAGGCGAGACCATCAAGGTCTCCAGCATTGCCAAGGCCGAAGCGAAGCCAGCCGGCAAATAGACCCTTTGGTACACACAGAATCCGGGGGGGGCGTCAGCTCCCCCCTTACTTGTTGATGCCCGCACGCGGCACGACCGAGGCCGGCTCTAACCACTCCGACCCATCCTCGTAAAATTCCTTTTTCCAGATCGGGACGTCGTGCTTGAGCCGCTCGATGGCATGGGAGACAGCTGCCAGCGCTTCCCGGCGATGGGCCGCTCCCACCGCAATGACGACGCTTGCCTCTCCCACCGACAGTCGGCCGGTGCGATGGACCATGGCGATCCGCAGGGAACCGAACAAGCGCTCGAGCTCCTCTCCGATCTCCCGCATCACCTTTTCCGCCATGGCCGGATAGGCGTGGTACTCCACCGCCACGACTCGCTTGCCGGCGTTTTCCACCCTGACGATGCCCACAAAAGTGGCGACCCCGCCCACCTCGGCCCCCGAGACGTGGAGCACCAGCGCATCCAGGGCCAGGGCCTCTCCGACAATCCGGAACATACGACCCTCAACCGCCGCTGACCGGCGGAAAAAAAGCCACCTCATCCCCACCCGTCAATGCCCGGTCCGGGGAGGCGTATTCCTGGTTGACCGCCATGAGTGGTGGATGAACGAAGGCGCGAACCGATGGGAATCCTTCCCGCAGGCGCTCCCAGAGCTCACCTAGGGTGGCGCCCTCCATCAAGTCGAACTCCATCGCGTCGCTTCCCACGAGCTCTCTCAACCGGGCGAACAGGAGAACTCTGACCCTCACGACATCCCGACCCATCGGATGAGCTCCTGAACCATCGCGTCGATTCCCACGGCAACCTCGGAGACCCGCCTGAATGATTTGAAGCCCGGCGTGGCGATGATGCGCTTTTCCCGATTCACCTCGAGCGCCGCGGGATCCCTCTCCGGGCGTGGGTCCTCCAGCGTCTCCCCCATCAGGTGCCGCACCAGGATATCGCCCATACCCACCACACCCACCGGCTTGTGTGCATCGAGGAAATGTCGAACCACCTCCGCCGCATCGGCGTGCGCCTCGCGCCGCTCTCCCAGGCGCGCGAATCCGGACATCAGGTTTTTCGCCCCGCCGAATCCCCCCGGCACCACGATGGCCTGGAGGGTCTCCAGGGGAAATTCGGGGATCGGGTGGATCTTGTCATGAAAAATTCGGGCGGATTCGAGGTGGATGTCGCGGGGCTCTGCCTCCATCTCGTCCCCGACCGTGTGGTCCACCACGTGGAGCTGGGGCCGGCGCGGTGACAAGGCCACCACCCGGGCCCCGGAGCGATCCAGCGCCAGCCCGCATAGCACCGCCTCCTGGACATCGGTGCCGTCAAAGCGACCGCAGCCGGACAGGAGCATCCCGACCTGGATCCTCAGGGGCTCAGGAGAGAAGGGCTCTGGCATCGGCTACGACTCGCGGGACTGCTGCTTCCAGGGGCCCCTCCACCACGGCGCCGGATGCGTTCTGGTGCCCGCCGCCTCCGTAGGTGGTGGCCACCCGATGCACATCGATGGAACCCTTGGACCTCAAGCTTACTTTCACCATGCCGTCGGGAAGCTCCTTGAAGAGAACACAGACTCGCACGCCCCGAATGGCGAAGAGGTGATTGACGATCTCCGAGGTATCGGCCTGCTCGGCGCTGCACTCGATCATTTGGCGCCGCGTCAGGGAAATCCAGCCGAGGCGGCCGCCCGCTTCCAAACGGAAGGCGGAGAGGGCCACCCCCATCAACCGGACGAACCCTTCCGGCTGTTGCTCATAGACCTGTTCGTACACGCGCGACGGATCGACGCCTTTCGCAAGGAGCTCGGCGGCAATCCGGTGCGATCGGGGGCTCGTCTTGGAAAAGCGGAAATTCCCCGTGTCCGTGACCATGGCCGTGTAAAGCGCCACCGCCGACGCCGTATCGAGAGTGCCTCCCAGGGCCTTGATCAGATCGTGCACCATCTCTCCCGTGGCGCAAGCGCTCTCATCGATGAGGTTGATCCCCCAGAAAGCGTCGGTGGTGGAGTGGTGATCGACACAAAGCGTCACGCCGCCTGAATCCCTGACCGATTGCTCCATCTTCCCCAGCCGGTGCAGGCTGCTGTTGTCCAGGGTGATGATCAGATCGCATCCTCGCACCAGAGCCGGCCCGCTCGCGTCATCGAAGAACCGGATCTCTCCCGCCGGATCCAGGAAGCGATAGCGCTCAGGAACCTCGTCGGGATTGAGAATCAGGGTGTTCTTTCCAATCCCCTTCAGATAGGCGGATAGAGCCACCTCGCTTCCCAGCCCGTCCCCGTCGGGATTCTGGTGGGTGGTGAGAAGAGTCCTCCTGGAACGATCCAGTTCCTGGCGCACGCGCTCGACGACGTCCCGGTTCACGATGACTCCCCGGAGGGCCTTCCCACGAGGCCTTCGGTGTAGGCCTGTGCGTAGGCGAGATAGACTCTGGCATTTTCCAGCACTCTTTCGATTTCCTGCGCGGTGAGCGGGCGAACGATTCTCCCGGGAACTCCCAGGACCAGGGAGCCGTCGGGAACCACCATCCGTTCGGGAACCAGCGCCCCGGCGCCCACCAGGCAATGGCGTCCGATCACGGCGTGACTGAGAACGGTGGCGCGCATGGCGATGAGCGTCTCAGCGCCGACATGGGCACCGTGGACGATGGCGCCGTGTCCGACGGTCACGTCGTTCCCGATTTCCACCGGGACGTCCAAGTCGGTGTGCAGGATGCAGCCGTCCTGGATGTTGGAACGCTCACCGATCCGGATCGGCGCCGTGTCGCCGCGCAGCACACACTGGAACCAGAGGCTGGACTGGGCTCCAACCTGGACCTCACCCCGCAGCGTGCAGTTCTCCGCCACGAACGCGGAAGGGTGAATGTTCAGTCGGGTGGGCAGGAATCGCTGTTGCGCCAAGATGGTCTCCTAACCGATCGCGGGGAGGCCCCGCGACGGACGCGGCCCCAAATCGAGGTGATCCGTCATCCGGCTCCGTCCATCGTGGACCTTGATCCCGGGGTTGAGCAACCCCCTGGAATCGAATGCCGCTTTAATGTCGCGGAACAGGTTCGCCACCTCTCCGAATGCCCGGCCGAGAAAAGGTGTGCGAAGCCTGCCATCGCCGTGCTCCCCGGAAAGCGCGCCATCGAGCGAAAGCACCATCTCATCGTACTCCACCGCGATGCGCTCCATTTTCAAGGCGATGTCGGGATCGCCAGGGTCCAGGAACGGGTTCACGTGCAGGATGGCGTCCCCTGCGTGTCCGAAGATCGCCGCCTGGAGCCGATGGTGGGCCAGAATCCGGCGAATTTCACGCAGGAATACCGGCAGACGCTCGGTAGGCACGCAGGCATCCTCGATAAAGCGGGTGTTGCGCAGGCGCTCCTGACGCGCCGTCAGGATGGGAGACGCCGCCTTGCGGATTTCCCAAATTCGCGACCGGGTCGCGGGATCAAGGCCCGGGAGGATTCCGGCGGCGAGGCCGCTGCGGACCAAATCCGCAGCCAGGTGCTTCAACTTGCCGGCAACCTGGGCGGCGTCGTCACCCTCCAAGTCCACGATCAGAACTGCTTCGGTGTCGTCAGGGAGCGCACGCACCTCCGCCTGGCCGGCGAGCCGGATCAAGTCCAGGAAGGATCGATCCAGGGCTTCCACCGCCGAGGGATCGTGACGCAGCGCCTGGAGCACTCCGACACCCAAGGATTCCAGGTCCCGGAAGTAAAGCAGGGCCGTAGCGATGGCGCCGGGAATCTGGGTCAACTTCAGCTTTGCCTCCAGGGTCACTGCCAGCGTTCCCTCTGATCCGATGAGCACCTGCGTCAGGTCCACTCCCTGTGGATGAACCGAACGCAAGAGCTCGTAACCGGAGGCTTTCCGGCGAACCAGAGGCGTGACCCGACGGACTGCTTCGAGGCGGGGGGAGACCAGGTCGAACAGCGCTCGGGAGAGCCGGCTGAGCTCCCCCGATGGCTCTTGCGAGAGCTCCTTAAGGTCCACCGGGCGCGTCTCCAGCACCTCTCCACCGGCCAATGCCACGGTCAGGGAGAGGACATGGTCGCGGGTGGGACCGTAACGCACGCTTCGCGGGCCTCCGGCATTGTTCGCGATCATGCCGCCCAGCGTGCAGAATTCCGACGAGGAGGGATCGGGCGCGAACCGCAGCCCCGACCGGGCCAGGGTCCGGTTCAAGTCGCCCAGCACGACACCTGGCTCCACCCGGGCCCAGCGCTCTGGAATGTTCACTTCAAGAATGCGGTTCATGTGGGCCGAGAAATCCAGGATGATTCCACTCCCCAGGCTCTGCCCGGCTACCGCCGATCCGGCCCCGCGAGCGGTGAGCGGCAACCCCGTTTCCCGGGCCAGCCTCAGAGCCTCGTGCACGTCCTCCCGAGAGGCGGGCAGCACCGCGGCGCACGGGGTTACCCGATAGATGCATTCAGCCATGCTGTAGCGCTCTCGCGACGTGGGGTCCGTGAGGATCTCCCCGCGGAATCCATCGATGCTTTGATTCAACATGGAAAAATTGTACCATCCTCGCATACCGCGCCGCCTGGCGGCGGGACGGGAGGTTGCAGGAATGATGACTTTTCTGCTCTGGTGCCTGCTTCTGGTGCTCTGCTGGCCGCTGGCGCTGCTGGCCCTCATTCTCTATCCGATACTCTGGATCCTGCTGCTACCCTTCCGGCTGGTCGGTATCACCGTAACGGCCGTATTCGATCTGCTGGGCGCGGTCCTTTCGCTGCCGGCGAGAATTCTCCGGGGGCCCCGCCATCTGCGTGCCTGAGGGGCAAGTCCTACTCTGATTTTCTCAACTGCTGGATGAGGTGGCCGAGCTCCGGAAGGATGAGCCGGTCCATGGCCAGGCGAACTGCTCTCTCGGAGCCGGGGAGGGAAAAGAGGGGCTTGCCGCCGCACACACCGGCCAGGGCCCGGCTCAGGAAAGCCGCGGAGCCCACCTGCCGGTAGGACAGGAATCGGAATATCTCTCCGAATCCCTCCAGCTTCCTGCTCAAGAGCCTCTCCACCGATTCGATGGTGCCGTCCCGCGGGGAAATTCCGGTACCTCCGGTCAAGATCATGGCCTCCACTGCGTGGCTCCGGCTCCATTCTCGCACCACCCTCCGGATGCGCGCCGGATCGTCGGGCACGATGCGGTATTGCGCCACCTCGTGGCCTCCGTCGATCAGGCGCCGGCGGATGAGGCGGCCGCTGAGATCGGTTTTCTCGCTGCGGGTGTCGGAGATGGTGAGCACCCCCACTGAAATCCGGCGGGGTGCCTGGCGGCGATGCTCTCGGTGGCCCATGGAGGAGCTCAGGCCAGAGCGCGAATCAGGCGCAGGAGCGTGCGCACACCATGGCCGGTGGCGCCCTTGGGAGCGTAGCCGTATCCGCTCTCGAAAAAGGCGGGCCCTGCGATGTCCAGGTGGGCCCAGGCGACCGAAGGCTTCACGAATTCCTGTAGGAACAGCCCGGCGGTGATGGCGCCGCCGTAGCGGATGCCGGAATTTTTCACATCGGCCACATCCGATTGGATGTGCTCCCGGTATTCCGGGAGAAGCGGAAGCTGCCACATCCGCTCTGCCGCATCCCCCGCCGCCTCCAGCACCTTTTTGACGAAGGCGTCGTTGTTTCCCATCACTCCGGTGCACCCCGGTCCCAGGGCCACCATGCAAGCCCCCGTCAGAGTCGCCAGGTCCACCAGATAGTCGGGCCGGATGGTCTTGCAGGCCCAGGAGAGCCCATCCGCCAGAATCAGCCTCCCCTCTGCGTCCGTGCTCTTGATCTCCACCGTCTTGCCGTTGAAGATGCGCAGGATGTCGCCGGGGCGAATCGCCCTCCCGTCGGGCATGTTCTCCACCATCATCAACAGCCCGTGGACCTCCATCTCAACCTTAAGACCGGGCAGGGCCAGGAGGGTGGCAAGCACCGCGGCGGCTCCGGACATGTCCGCCTTCATGGCCTCCATGCCATCGGGCTGCTTGAGGGAGATCCCACCGGTATCGAAGGTGACACCCTTGCCAACCAGCACGATCCTGGGCTTCTTGCGAGACGCCGGGCGGGGCGGATGGTGAAGATGAATCATCACGGCGGGGTGCTCGGAGCCTCGGGACACCCCCAGCATCCCTCCCATTCCAAGGCGCTCCAGTTCAGCTTCCTCCATGACTCGGCACTTCACGCCGGCCTTCTTCGCTTCGGAAGTCGCCACTTCCGACATCCTCACCGGATGCAGGTGCCCCGGGTGTTCCGATACCAGATCCCGAGCCAGGCGCACGACCCGGTCCACCACCCGGACCTCCTCCAGCGGCTGGCGAATCTTGGCGGGATCGGTCCTGCCCATTCCCAACACGAGCTCCGAAGGCTCCGCCCCCCTGCTGGGTGAGCTCAGGTATTTGTCGAAGCGATAGCAGCCATGCAGGAATCCGCCCGCCGCGATTTCAGCGGCATCTTCCGGTGAGAGGTGCCAATTTCCAGTGGACAACGCCATGCCCGTGGTGCGCGCCTTCAGCGTCGTGGCCCGAAACCCCGCTGCGGCGCAGGCGCGCCACAGGGTTTCGCGGCTGAGCTTCCTGCCTTCTCCAAGCCCCATCACCAGGTAGCGGGACGCGGGGTGCTTGCCGTTGGAATGCCAGAGGACCGCGGCATCGGATTTGCCTTCGAATCCGTCCAGTTTCAACACGCTCGCCAGCGCCGAGCGCAGCGACGGGTGCGAAACCGTTGAGGGAGCCGATTCTCCCTCGAACTGGAAGTGGATGATCAGATCGGCTTTTTGGTTGGAGAGGTCGCCCCGCAGGGCGGTGAGCAGGGTCAAGCGTGGTCTCCCAGCAGCTGCCCGACCCGTGCGGCGATTCGTGCCGGCGAGAGCCCCACCTCTTCGAGGAGCTCATTTCGGGAGCCGTGGGTTACGAAACGATCCGGCACGGCGAAATGGAAAAGGGGCAGATCCGAGTTCCCCTCTTCCGCCAAGGCCTCGCTGACAGCACTGCCGAATCCTCCGTTGATCACGTTCTCTTCCACCGTGACGAGGACGGCGTATCGCTTTCTCACCTCCTGCAGGAGCTGCCGATCCAGCGGCTTCACAAATCTGCAATTTACGACTCCCACCCGGCGGCCGGAGCTCTCCAGGATCGCCGCAGCTTTTTCCGCGGCCTCCACCATGGTCCCCACCGCCAGAAGACAGATCTGCTCCCCTTCCCGGAGAACCTCCCAGGATCCGATGGTTAGAATCTTTCCGTCGCCGCCCTGGGTGAGTCGGCCACAGGGAGTTTTCGGGTAGCGGATGGCGAACGGGCGCTCCCGCTGATCCAGCGCGGTGGTGAGCAGGTCTCTCAGCTCATCGCCGTCCTTCGGAGCGGAGACAATAAAGTTGGGGACGGCTCGAAGGTAGGTGAAATCGAACACCCCGTGGTGGGTCGGCCCATCGGCTCCCACCAGACCCGCCCGATCCAGGCAGAAAACCACCGGAAGGCTCTGGACCCCCACATCGTGAATGATCTGATCGTAGGCTCTCTGAAGGAAGGTCGAGTAGATGGCGGCCACCGGCTTGATTCCCTGGGTGGCCAGCCCCGCCGCATAGCAAACGCCGTGGGCTTCCGCGATGCCAACGTCGAAGAAGCGGCCGGGGTGGCGCTCCTGAAATCGCACCAACCCGGTTCCATCCGCCATCGCCGCGGTGATGGCCACGACCCTCGGGTCCTTGTCCGCAAGCTCCGAGAGCGTTTCGGCGAACACCTCGTTGAAGCTGGGAGGCCCTTTCTTCTCGCTCCCGGCTGCCTTGCCGGTAGCAGCATCGAACGGGGAGACCCCGTGGAAATAGCAGGCGTTCCCCTCGGCCGGGCCATACCCCTTCCCCTTGCGGGTGAGGACGTGCAGGAGAATCGGACCATGGACCTGCTTGAGCCGTCCAAGGATCGAAATCAGTCCCTCCAGATCGTGCCCGTCGATGGGACCGTAATAGGAGAACCCCAGAGCCTGGAAGAGCGCGCCAGGGACCAGCAAGTTCTTGAAGTTCTGCTCCACCCGCCGCGCCAGCTCCCCTACCGGCTCCCCCAGGGGGACCCGCTCGAGAATCGACTTCACTTCGTCCTTGATCCGGTTATAGAAGGGATTGGCGGTGATGCTGGTGAGGTACTGCGAAATCGCCCCCACGTTGGGCGAAATGGACATTTCGTTGTCGTTGAGAATTACCAGGAGATTGCGCTTGGAGTGGCCCGCGTTATTCAAGGCCTCGTAGGCCAGCCCGCCGGTCATGGCACCGTCTCCGGTCACGGTGACCACGTGGAAATTCTCTCCCTTCAAGTCCCTGGCGGCGGCCATCCCCAGTGCGGCGGCGATGGAAGTGCTGGCGTGTGCCACGCCGAAGGCGTCGTGCTCCGATTCGGCGGGGCTCACGAAGCCACTGACGCCATGGTATTGCCGGAGAGTGGGGAATCGATCCCGTCGGCCCGTGAGGATCTTGTGAGGGTAGGCCTGGTGCCCCACATCCCAGACGATCTTGTCCTTCGGCGACTCGAAAACCTTGTGCAAGGCCAAGGTGAGCTCCACCACCCCCAGACTGGGACCCAGATGCCCTCCGACCCGGGAGACCACCTCGATGACGTACTCCCGGACTTCCTGGGCGAGCTGCTTGAGCTGATCCAGATTCAAGGATTTGAGATCGGTCGGTGAGTTGATGTGGGGAAGGAGGGGTTCTTGGACGGGTCGGACCGCCGCTTCGGCTGGCTCATTCGATCGGCGAGGACGGACCAGATCCACCCGGCCTGTCAGGGCATCTTCCATCCGCTCCCCCCTGTGCGCAACCCACGGTAAAAAATGGCTTTCACTATAGACGGGCGTCTGGGGGCTGTCAAGAGATGGGCGCTCTGCAAGCATGCTAGAATCGCACCTTTTTTGGATGAGGGTCCGGCATGATTCCCCTGCGGGATGAAAATCCGAGCCGCGGCTTTCCCTATGTGACGCTCCTTCTGATCGGGTCGAACGTCGCCATCTTCCTTTATGAGATCAGCCTCTCTCCAAGGGCCTTGGGGCGTTTCGTTCTGAGCTACGGCGCCATACCCGCGGCGGTGCTCTCGGGCGTCAGGGCTTTTCCGGATGGCTCTGCACTCCCCTGGGTGACCCTTCTCACCTCCATGTTCCTGCACGGCGGCATCATGCACCTGGTGGGCAACATGCTCTATCTGTGGATATTTGGAGACAACGTGGAGGATCGGATGGGACCGGTGAGATTCTTGACTTTCTACATGCTGTGCGGCATCGCCGCCGCATCGATTCAGATAGTGGTCCGGCCCGATTCCACCGCGCCTTTGGTGGGAGCATCCGGCGCCATCGCGGGGATACTCGGGGCCTACGCCCTGCTATTCCCGGGCGCTCGCGTTCAAACCCTCGTTTTCCTCTTCATCTTCGTCCGGGTCATCGAGATTCCCGCGTTGCTGCTGCTGGGAGTCTGGTTCCTGATGCAGCTTCTCTCCGCCCCGGCGTCCCAGGGCGCCGGTGTGGCCTTCTTCGCACACATCGGGGGATTCCTGACGGGCATGTTGCTCATGGCAGGATTTGTTCGCCGAAGACGGGCCTCCTAGGCGGGTGGGACTAGAGGACCATGCCCCGACTGGCCAGCGCTTTCTCCACGCGGCGGCGAAGGTCTTGCAGCGTCCCATCGTTGTTCACCACCACATCCGCCATGGAAAAACAGACACCCAGCTGTTGCCCCGGGCCGCTGTCGGATCTCTCCAATCGCTCTTTTCGCTGGAATTCCTCCAGGCTGTCGCCGTCGCCGGCGCGCCCGCGCGTGCGGCTGCGCTGAAATCGCAGCGCCTCGGGTGCGTCAACCCCGAGCAGGTGAAAGCCCGGAAGTGCTCTCAGAACGAGAATCTCGGCGGGATTGCGAATGGAGTCGATGACGCTGCGTGGGGAGAGCATCGGGAGAATCCGCTCCGCCAACGCTCCTTCGCCGCGCTGTTGTCGGAGCACTGTTCCAGTGAGGATGAGGTTTTCCCGGGAGTGGTCCAGCCCGCGGCGCGTGGCCTCTTCACGCACGACGTCGGACAGGGAGTGCAGTGTGAATCCGCGCTCCGCAAGAATGCGGGCCACTTCGCCTTTGCCTGAGGCATTGGGTCCGGTGAGACCGATGTAGAGGCTCATCCGCGCCCCGACGCCGGAAAGGGTGTCAAGGCGCCGCACCCCATGCTACTGAGTGGGAGTGCCGGTCTGCGGGGGTGGAGTTCTGCGATTGTACTGGTTGGGGGGCCCGATTCGGCCAACACCCACGCCGGCTCCCATTCCAGGCGGCTTTCTCATGCCGCCTCCTTGCTGCATGCTAGGACCGCCGCTCCTGGCGGCTCGAAACCGCGCGTCATTTCCTCCACGCGACATCATGTTGCCAGCCGGATCGTCCGCTGGCGCGACGGCACCAGCCTGCGGGTTCGCGCCGGCGGACCCGGATTCAGGCCCCGCGGGATTCACGCCGGGCGAAGCTTGCGTTTCCGGGCCAGGCACTTGGGCTGGCAACGACTGCTGTGGAGCGGATGCAAGGGCCGGAGGAGGGGGTGCTTCGTATTCCTCGATGCGGGCCACCTGACTGGCGAGGACCCCCATTTCGCCTCCCCCGTCCAGGATGAAATAGTACCAAGCGCCGCGTTTTTCAATACTCTGGACCACGATGGACTGTCCCCGAGTAAAGGTAACCAAGTGAGCCGCCTGAGCCAGTGACGCGGCTCCGGAGGCAACCAGAATGAACGCCAATGACATCGCTCGAAGAATCCACCCTCTCATGGCTTTACCTCCGGCAGGCGCGAAGACCTGCCTATTTTCCCTTCCCCCGAATACCAGGACTCGATGACCTTTTGAGCCGGCTTCCCACGGGGTGTGTAGTCGCGATCTTGGAGCCCACCTTCTCCCCACCAGAGGTAGAAGTAAACTCCGGAGAGCATTGTCTCACCATTCCAGGCCGTGACAAAGGCCTCGTAGCATTTTCTTTGGGCCTCGGGATCCGGAGCACCTTCCCCGAAGTAGTTCCACGGGTCCACGCCGGCGCCAGTACGACTCGGATACCCCACCTCGGTAATCACCAAAGGTTTGTCACCATTCAGCTTCCGCCACGACCGAATCCCCTTCTGAATTTCCTTCCAGCGGGCCACCATCGCTTCGGGCTCCGACGCCGTATCCTTACCAACCTCATAGTAGGCGTTCATTCCGAGGAAATCCAGGCGGCTACCGAAAGAGACCGGCTCGAGATGGTCCCAATTCGCCGAGTAGGTAATCCGGCCGGGGAAGACACGCCGCACCTTGCGAATCACCCTTTCCCACCGGCTCTTCATCCTCTCGGTGGAGCACAGCTCCGAGCCGACACTGAAGTATTCAACCTGCTCTTCCGACGCCAGGCGAGCATAGCCAGTGATCATTTTCTCGTAGGCATCGAACCAGGCTCCCCAATCGCCCGGTTCGATGGTGCCCCGCCACTCGCCGTCTCCTAGATGCTCCAGATAGACAATGGGCATGAGAAAGATTCTCATCCCTCGCCGGTGGGCCTCCCGGATCGCCAGCCTCAGACTTTCATCTGTGGGCGTGATCCAGGGATCGTCATAAAAGCCGGTGGAATGGACGTCCTTCTGGACCTTCGGAACGATCAAGGAGACCGAATCCACTCCCAGCTTCTGAATCTCCCCGAGGGTTTGCCGGAAATAATCCGGATCAGTCTTGGAGAAAATTCCCAGTACCATCCCCTTTTGAAAAGGCGCCGGGTTTCGGACCATTCCCGGCGAACCCGGGATAGCCGCGATCGCCAGGAGTGCCGCGAGAACTCCCAACCCCGCGGTCCTGCGGCAATTTCGTCGGCCTTCCCCCCTTCCAATGGAGCGAAGAGTGCCCACAACTTGGTCACTCAAAAGAGGATGCCTTGAATTTACGGCGAACGATGGCCACTTTCAATGATCATCTGGGAAGGATTCGAGGCTCCCGGAGGCTCCGGCATTGAGGTGCTCCTGAAGTATGCGCCGCGCCTCTTCGGCTGCTTCCGCAGGGATTTCCAGGCGAATCTCTCCCAGCCCATCCACTGTGAACGGATACACTTGGTGAGTGATGTCCGACCTGATCCGGCAGGGGATTCCGTAACTCTCCAGGATTCCACGCACCAGCTCCGCTTCGGAATCATTCCAAGTCTGGAAGATGACACATGAATCCACAACTCCTCCCCGAGCCGGCGCCGCACTGGTCGCGAATGGATTGGTCAGCATTGTAGTGCGCCCGTCAGGGCGCGTCAAACCTTGAATCT
>JAKEFJ010000086.1 GCA_022616665.1 Acidobacteriota bacterium | reverse complement strand
TACGGCCGGGACACCGAGGACGGCGATACCCAGGACATCGCCGACAAGGCGTCCAATGCCTATACCAAGGAATTCCTGTACTCCCTCAGCAACACCGATCGCAACATTCTGCAGCTGGTGGATGACGCCCTGGAGCGATTGAAAGGTGACAACTTCGGCGTCTGCGTGGAGTGCGGGGAGAAAATGCTTCCCAAGCGACTGGATGCGGTTCCCTGGGCCCGTCATTGCCTCTCGTGCCAGGAGCGGGAGGAGAAGGGCCTGCTCTGAAACCGGCCCTTAGGGGCTCCTGAGGCAACCGTGAAGCTGCGCACGTTTTTCATGCTCCTGGCCGCCTCGGGGCTGGTCTTCGTTCTTTCACTCCTGTACACCCCCAACCGCGAAACCCTCAACCAGAGAATCTTCTTCTCACGGGATGTTTCCCTGCCGGTATGGGCCACGTTTCTTCTGGTGGCCCTCTGCTCCATGGCGGTGGTCGTCGTCTTCGGGCTCCTGCGAGACGTGAAGCAGCTCATGGACAGCGTGACCCAGCGCCGGGCCATCAAGGCCCGGAAGGAGATCGAGCAGCGCTATGTGCTGGGGATCGAGGCGATTCTCAACGGCCGCGAGGAGCGCGCCCTGGAGCATTTCAACGCCATCCTTCAGCGGGATCCCTCCCATTTCGAGTCCCTGATCAAGGCCGGAGACGTCTACCGGGCTCTGGGCCGCTTCCCCCAGGCCATCGAGCTGCACCGTCGCGCCCGGCAAGTTCGCGAGAACGATCTCCGGGCGCTGTTCGCCCTGGTGGAAGACTACGAGCTGGCGGAAGAGACTCCACTGGCCCGCGAGACCCTTACCCAGATCATCGAAAGGAAGCCCAAGCGGGCCATCACCGCCTACAGAAAGCTCAGGTCGCTGCTGGTGCGCGAGAAGGAATGGGAGGCTGCCCAGGAGATTCAACGCAAGATCGAAGAGCTACTCGGGGAGGGAATCCGCAAGGAGGATCGCCGCTACTCCCTGGGAATCCCCTACCAGCTGGCGTGCCGCTATGCGGCCGAAGAGCGAAACAAGGACTCCCTGGCGATTCTCCGCCGTCAGGTCAAGGAACATCCTGAATTCGTGCCCGCGGCCTGGAAGCTCGGCAAGGTGCTGGTGGCAGCCGGAGAATCCGACGAAGCCATTGGAATCTGGAGAAGAGGGTTCGAGGCCACCTCCGCTCCGGTCTTTCTCACGACTCTCGAAGACCATTTCCTCCAGCTCGAGGAGCCCGAGCGGGCCATCGAGGTCTTCAAGCAGTTGGTCTGGAAGGCCAAGCGCGATGTCATTCCGCGCTTCTTCCTGGGGAAGCTCTACTATCGCCTGGAAATGCTGGACGAGGCGCTGGATGTCTTCCGGTCGCTCCGCTCCAAGGTCAGCTATGCCCCGACCATTCCTTTCTACATAGCGCGCATCCTGGAGCGCCGCGGCGATCCCATGCAGGCGGCCCGGGAGTACAGCCTGCTGCTCAGCCAGATGGATCCTCTCAGGCTGGAATTCCACTGCGCCACCTGCTCCAGCCGCTACTCGGCGTGGCGCGATTTCTGCGAAACCTGCGGAGAGTGGAACAGCATCCAGCTCGACCTCAAGGAACAGCTCACTCTGGAAGAGATGGGAATCAATCCCACCCTGGTGTACGACAATCTGGAATCGGGCGAGATCGCCTAGAGTGCCTCGCAGCGAGGCCGCTCGGATCAACCGCGACGACCGCTTCCCGACTCGTCCCGTTCCGCTTGTCGCCGGAGCATCTCTTTGATGGGGGGCGCCAAATCGTTCCAGGGCGTTCCGGAGATGGCTCCCTGGAGCGCGTAGAGCAAATTCAGCCCGGCCCCGGCTTCGGTGGCCCGGATGAGCCGGTAGGCCTTGACGGCCCCCATCCGCCGAAGCTCTCCCTCATCGTAGACGCCGATGCCGTTGAGCCATCGCTCGGTGACCTTGCCGATGTTCTCCAGGCCCGAAAGCTCCGACTTCCGCCCCTTCTCCGATTCCTTTGGTTTCAAGCTACCCCTCCTTGGGGCTGCCCCGTGACCCGACTGGCGAAACCGAGTGGTAACGAACCCTTCGACGTTGGCCGAATATACCTCCACCGCGAAGATGGGAGCAATAGCCGCGATCCTCTCAAGCCGGACAGGATGGGCGCCACGGTTCTTGGCCGTCTCTGCGCGAAGGAGATGGAATGGCGCTACTTTTCTTTCCAGGCGAAATAGGCGTAGGCGGGCGCGGCGACGTACACTCCCATGGGTTGATCGGGAGCCTTTTCCAGAATGTCGCACCGTTCCAGGGACAGGCTCTCGCGGATTGCCGCCGGCTCGAACGGCCGGATCATCTGCATGGCCTCTTCCCGGCTGTCCGCGACCACCTCGTAGGTCACGTAGAACCCCGGCGGCTCTTCATCACCGGTGATCGATTCGTTCCACCGGCCCCGAACCAGGAGCCTCATGTACCGCGCCGAGGGTGATTGGCGGTGGGCTATTTCGCGGATGAGCCACAGGGCAGTCGCTTCATCTTTCTCGAGCGCGACCGCTTTCCACGCCCAACCCAGCGCCTCCTCGCTTCGCCGCCGCTCTTCCCAGATGGCGCGTCCCAATCCGGCATAGATGCTCGCCAGGGAGGCTCGGTCCTCCTCCTCCGGGGCATCGATTCGGGCGGCCTCCTCACCCAGAATCCGCGCCTCCGAATGACGCCCCAGAGCGTTGAGGAGATCGATGGTCATGGCGATCCGGCGCAGACGAAGGTCCTCGGCGCTCACGTCCGAGAGCGCCTGAATGGCTTCCCCATGCCTTTCTTCCCGCTCCAGGGCGATGGCGCGATTCAACTGAATGGTGCTGGCATCCGCCCCGGGACACCCCAGCGCTCGACCGTAGGCCGCGTGGCTCTCCTGAAAGCGCTCCAGGTCCGAGTAGCAGTTGCCCAGCAGCTGCCACAGTCTCCAGACGGTCGGCGCCGCACCGACGCCCTCCTTGAGGACAGCCACCGCCTGCTCGGTCTGCCCGTCCGCCACATGGGCCAGCGCCATGATTTCGAAATTCGAGGAGTGGCGGAGCTTCTTCAGCTCGCGTCCGATCCTCAAGGCTCGCTTCGTATCGTGGCCGGCAAGGGCCTCAAAGGCCTCCTCCATGAGCTGCTCCGCGCGGTTCGGCTTGTTCGCCATGATGTGAGAGGCAGACTATACGCCTGCCATGCGGCTTTGTCGCGGAGCTCTCCCTTCCTTTGCGCTGGCATCACCCATCTGGATACAATCTGGGTTGAATCGGTCAGGATCAGGAGAAAGCATGCCCGCGGGTGAGCGCAGTTTTTTCGACTTGTATGCGCAGGGGTTCGCGCGCGTGGCGGTGGCGATCCCGCGAGTGGCGCTGGCGGACCCTGCTGTCAACGCCGCCGAGATCGAGCGGCTGCATGCCGCGGCAACCGCCAGTGGAGCGGCCCTGGTTCTCTTTCCGGAGCTGTCTCTGTGCGGTTACTCGCTGGAAGATCTGCACCAGCAAGAGGCTCTTCTGCGCTGTGTGCTCGAGGCCCTGGAAAGGCTGCGCGGGGCATCGCGGGCCACCTCGGCCCTGATGGTGGTGGGCGCACCGCTTCGCTTGGAGGGTCGCCTGTTCAATTGCGCCGTCGTGCTCTCCCGGGGCCGGATCCTCGGGATCGTTCCCAAGTCCTACCTGCCCAATTACCGCGAGTTCTACGAGAAAAGGCAATTCACTTCGGCCCGTGATGCGCTGGCGCGCGAGGCCGAATGCCTTGGGGCACGGGTCCCCATGGGCGCGGATCTCCTCTTCCAGTGCTCAGAGTTCCCCGCCCTGACGCTGCATGCCGAGATCTGCGAGGATGTTTGGGCCCCCATCCCCCCCTCCACCTACGCGGCACTCGCTGGCGCCACCGTACTCGCGAATCTCTCCGCCTCGAACATCACCGTCGGAAAAACCGCCTACCGTCATCTGCTGGCGGCCAGCCAGTCGGGGCGTTGCCTGGCGGCCTATCTCTATGCCGCCGCAGGGCAGGGGGAGTCCACCACCGATCTGGCGTGGGACGGACACGGAATGATTTACGAAAATGGAGAGCTGCTGGCCGAGTCCGCCCGCTTCGATGACAAGAGCCTGTGGATCTCGGCCGACATCGATCTGGACCGGCTGATCCAGGAGCGCATGCGCGTGACCTCCTTCGCCGATTGCGCCACCGCTCATGCGGGGGCGCTGCAGAGCCGGAGGATTGTGCCGTTCTCGTTCACTCCTCCCAGAAAAGCGGTGCTTCTCAACCGGGCGGTCCGGCGGCACCCGTTCGTTCCCGCCGCGCAGGCGGAACGTGACGAACGCTGCTACGAGGCCTACAACATTCAGGTGAGCGCCCTGATGCAGCGGCTGCGCTCCACCGGAATCAGAAAGGTGGTGATCGGAGTCAGCGGCGGTCTCGATTCGACGCAGGCGCTCATCGTCGCGGCGCATGCCATGGATCGCCTGGGATGGCCTCGGGCCAGCGTCCTCGGCTACGCCCTCCCGGGCTACGCGTCATCGCAGCGAACCCGCCGCAACGCGCTGCGCCTGATGAAGTCGCTGGGGGTGAGCTCCGAGATCATCGACATCCGCCCTTCCAGCACCAGGATGTTGAAGGACATCGGCCACCCTTTCGCCCGAGGTCGCAAGGTTTACGATGTAACCTTCGAGAACGTGCAAGCCGGCGAGCGGACGAGCCACCTCTTCCGGCTCGCCAACCGGCACCAGGCGCTGGTGGTGGGGACCGGCGACCTGAGCGAGCTGGCGCTGGGCTGGTGCACCTATGGAGTCGGCGATCAGATGGCCCACTACAACGTGAATGCCTCGGTGCCGAAGACTCTCATCCGCCACCTGATCCAGTGGGTGGCCAGCCGGCAGGAAACCGGAGAGACCACGCGAGCCATCCTGCGGGACATCCTCGCCACCGCCATCAGCCCCGAGCTGATTCCAGGAGTCGATTCCCACGCCCCAGCGCAGAGCACCGAGAAGTCCATCGGCCCATTTGATCTGCATGATTTCAGCCTCTACTACACCACCCGCCGCGGCTACCGCCCTGCGAAGGTGGCGTACCTGGAAGCCTGTGCCTGGGCCCGCGGAGTCCCGGGCGGTCCTCCGGACGGTGTCTACACGCTGGATGAGATCTTCCGGTGGCTGGCCGTGTTCCTGGATCGCTTTTTCCGACTCAGCCAGTTCAAGCGCTCAGCCCTCCCCAACGCTCCGAAGGTCGGCTCCGGAGGGTCCCTCTCCCCGCGCAGCGACTGGCGTGCCCCCTCCGACAGCTCGGCCCGGCCTTGGCTTCAGGATCTCGAGAGGGCGCGCGCCTGGGCCCGGCGATCCGGGCGCCGCCCGCGTCCGGCCCGCGGAAAACGCGCTTGACGGAGGGGGTGCGAATCTCTTACTCTTCCCGGACCTTTGGAGCGCCAGGTCTTGCCGGGCTTCCGCCCCCCAGCAAAGCACAACCCGTGACGCCACTCCGTCGGCGCGGCCGCCTGCCGCGGGGCAGACACTCGGGTAAACCCTTGGGACTCGAATCAAGATGACCCGCATCGCCAACCGCAGCGCTCTCCCACTGGCTCTCATCATCCTGGACGGGTGGGGTCATAGCGAGCGCACCGAATACAATGCCGTGGCCAACGCCGACGCCCCCCACCTGAAGGAGATTCTCGCCGCCTATCCGCGAACCTTCCTCCAGGCTTCGGGGGAGGCGGTCGGGCTCCCAGCCGGAGTCATCGGCAACTCGGAGGTGGGGCACATCTGCATGGGGGCCGGCCGGGTGGTTTATCAGGACCTGAGCCGGATCAACCAGGCTATCGACGACGGCGAGCTGGAACGGAATCCCGCTCTCCTGGACCTCTTGGGGAAGATCCGGGAAGCGGGCGGGCGCCTGCACCTGATGGGACTGGTCTCCGACGGTGGCGTCCATTCGCATCTGGAGCATCTCAAGGCACTCGTGCGGGTGGCCAGGCGCCGCGATGTTGGCGAGATTCTCATTCATGCCTTCACCGACGGGCGCGACACGCCTCCCCATTCGGGTCTTGGCTACCTCAAGAGCCTCCAGCAATACCTGGAGATCGAAGGCGCGGGAGCGCTAGCCACGGTGGTGGGACGCTACTACGCCATGGACCGGGACAACCGCTGGGAGAGGACCGAGAAGGCCTATCGGGCGCTCGTCTTCAGGGAAGGCAGCGCTTTCGAGAGCGCCGAGGCCGCGGTGCAGGCAGGCTATGACGCGGGAGTCACCGACGAATTTCTCCTCCCCTCCATCATTTCCATGCGGGGCGATTCCCGGCGCGGCGCCGTAGCGGACAGGGACGGAATCCTGTTCTTCAATTTCCGCGCCGACCGGGCGCGGCAGCTCACCCGAGCCTTCACTCAGGCAGACTTCGATCGCTTCAACCGCGGGCCGGCGCCCAAGCTTTCCGCCTACGGCTGCATGACCCGATACGACCGGACCTTTGCTCTCCCGCAGCTCTTCGCGCCGCAAAACGTGGAGGGAAACTTCGGTCAGGTTCTTTCTTCCGCCGGGCTGCCACAGCTGCGGCTGGCGGAAACTGAGAAATATGCCCACGTCACCTTCTTCTTCAATGGAGGAGAGGAGCGGACCTACGCCGGGGAGGAGCGGATCCTGGTCCCCTCACCCAAGGTGGCCACCTATGATCTGAAGCCGGAGATGAGTGCCGCGGAGGTTGCCCGCGAATTCATCCGCAAGGTGGGCGAGAAGAAAGACCTGGTGGTGATCCTGAACTTCGCCAATTGCGACATGGTGGGGCACACCGGCGTGTACCCGGCGGCGGTCTCCGCGGTGGAGGCGGTGGATCGCTGCGTGGGCGAAGTGCTGCGTGCCATTCAGGAAAAGGGGGGCACCGCCGTGGTCACGGCCGACCACGGTAACGCCGAGCAGATGGTGGACTACCAGACGGGGGAGCCCCACACGGCACACACCACCAACCCCGTCCCTTTCGTGCTGGTCAGCGACCGGCTGAAGGGGAAGAAGCTCCGGGACGGGGGGCTGCTGGCCGACATATCCCCGACCCTGTTGGAAATCCTGGAGCTGAATGCACCCCAAGAGATGGAGGGCCGATCCCTGATTTCGGGGTAAGGCTTGAACTTTGAGACGTTCCGGAGGCTCCTGCTTCCTTTATCCGCCGCGCTGCTCCCGGCGGACTGTCTGGTCTGCCGGGGTGCTCTTCCCGCCCGCCATGAAGGCGGAGTCTGTCTTCCCTGCTGGCGCTCGTTCAGTCGGCTCCAGGGCCCCTGCTGCAGGCGTTGTGGCGACCCGGTGTTCGCCTTCGAGCGCATTTCGCATTCGCCCAACCACCTGTGCGAGGATTGCCGCAGGAGGTTCCGCCCGTTCGATCGCTGCCGATCGGCGGGGATTTATGATGCTGCCTTGCGGGAGGCAATCCATCGGGTAAAGTTCGACGGCGAGAAGACCCTGGGACGCTGCTTGGGGCGCTGGCTGGCCCGCACCCTTTCCAGCGAGACGGCGGAAGTGGATCGGATCGTCCCGGTGCCGCTCCATCCGCGTCGGATTCGGGAGCGCGGCTACAACCAGTCGGAGCTCCTCTCCGAGGCCTTGGCTTTTGCCTCCGGGGTTCAGCATGCCCCGCGGTTACTGACCAAGATCTCGCCCACGCGCTCGCAGACCACGCTGGGGCGTCACGATCGCAAGAAAAACCTGCGCGGGACCTTCGCGCTCTCCCGCGGAGCGGTGGCTGCGAAACTGCGGATCTTGCTGGTCGATGACATCTACACCACGGGGTGCACCGTGGAGGAGTGCGCCCGGGTCCTGCGCCGAGCCGGCGCTCGCGGCGTGCGAGTGGTGACGCTGGCACGAAGCGTGCTCTGAGCTTGCCCTTTGGCGAAGCCTCGTGGCGAATGCAAGGAGGTCTTTCCCGGGATCATCATGCGAAGGATCCGCCGTTTCACCCCGTTACTGCTCGCGGGCGCTCTCGGATTCCCGCTGTGGGCCTCCCCTGCCGCCGATGCGAAGCCGGTTCTGGTTTTCGCCGCTACGGCTGCCGCCGACGTCGTGGAAGAGATTGGCAAGGCGTTCAGCGAAGCCTCAGGGGTTCCCGTGAGGGTCAGCAGCGGAGGCTCCCCCGGCCTGGCCAAGCGCATCCTCGAGGGGGAGCCCGCGGACCTTTTCATTCCCGCCGGCTTCACAACTCTGGCCAAGCTCCAACCGGCGGGTCTGGTGGATGACCAATCGACCTACCTCTGGATCCGCGGCCGCCTCGTGGTGATTGCCCCAAGTCAGGTGGCTGGCGCGCTCACCTCTCCGCAGGAGATGGCCGATCCCCGGTTTCGCCGCCTGGCCCTGGCCACTCCCGGCAGCGTCCCTCTCGGAACTTATGCCCGTCAGTCGTTGAAGTACTATCGGCTCTGGGATGCGCTGCGCCAGAGGATTGTCCCGCTGCCCGACAGCCAGTCGGTCCTGGCGTCTGTGGAGTCGGGAGCGGCGGATTTGGGAATCGTCTATGCCTGCGACGCGCGGACGAACTCCCGGGTCAAGATCGTGCTGGAGCTTCCCGAGGAGAGTCACAACCCGATTCAGTATTTCGTGGCTCTCGTGGCCCACCAGGGAGCATCCCCCGCGGTCCACCCTTTCCTGAATTTTCTGAAAAGCGATGCGGCGCGCAGGCTGCTGATTGAGGCAGGCTTCATTCCGGCCTTTCCCTGAGAACATCTCACTCGGGATCCCGACGGTGCGACCTGCTCCGAAACCAGGAAGCGGGAGTCAGGGGGCCTGATTCTCAGGCATGATGAATATGGGCTGTTCTCCTGGGACCCCAGCGGCGCCGTTCTGCTCCAGAAATCTCATGATGAGTGCCTGCTCCTGAGGTCCCTTGATCCGGGTGAACAGTTTGGTTCCAAGCTGTTGAATGGTCGCTCCTTGATCGAAAGGAAGGCGCGAGTACATCTTGCCACCCGGGAAGTGACATGGCGAACATCGCTCCACCACTATGGGCAGGATTTGGGATTGAAAGTCGACCGGGGCGTCGGGCGCGGGCTGAGTGAATGCGAAAGCCTGGGTCGCGGGTTCCGGTGAGGTCGATGGGACGAGCTTGGGCGCCTGTTTCGGTGCGCACCCCTGAAGGGCAAACAACAAGCTGAGCACGATAGTCCGGAGAACCATGATGCCATCTTACTTCGTTCAATGCCAGAACGACAGGCTCTGGTTCCGGGTCGCTGGCGGAGCCGTGCCGTCGCGAGGGAGCCCAGGCCTGCCGCTCTTATGGAATTGGAACGAAACTCGGTCAGTGAGCGGGATAGCGGCGCAGAAACCGCTGCTTGCCCAGGGGACCGAGCTGGGCGTAGGCCGCATGAGCCGGCTTCAGGAAGCTGTCCCAGACGTGCAGAAACAGGAGCAGGCGCTCCAGATTGTCCTTGGGAACCCAGACACCATG
>JAKEFJ010000085.1 GCA_022616665.1 Acidobacteriota bacterium | reverse complement strand
GTGAGAGGATGTTGAGAGCGGCGGGGCTTCTTCCGGGGATCGTTGGCTTCGCGCTGACGGTTGCCGAATCGCTCAAGTTCGGAGCCCCGGCTTCGGCCTCCGTGCGTCCTTTTTTCGCCGGTGTCGGCGCGCACTCCCTGAGGACCGCGCTGGTCTGGCTGCTCAACCCGCATGGCTGGGGGTATGAGACTCCATTCGCCCTGGTTTGGGTGGGCCTCCTCGGAGTTTGTTATCTGGCGGCTCTGGCAGGCGCGTTTCGCCACCTGCGCGACCGGCTAAGTCTGGTGGAGATCCTCAGGGAGAACGCATGGCTCATCATCGGGACTCTGCTCATCGTGGCGTTCTTCATCACCCCGGTGCAGGTCGGGGAATGGACCCACGCGCGACCTCGTTTCGTCCCGCCGGCGGTGCTTTCCCTGCTGGGGGCATTCCGGCTTCCCGGAAAGCCGGCGCTGCGACTCTCAATGATGATCCTCTTTACCTTCACGGCGCTTGCCATCGAAGCGCGCAACACGCAGGAGTTTTTGAAGCGCTCCGCGCAAGTGCAGGAGTTCATCAGCGGCATCGACGCAGTCGAGGCTGGTTCCGCCATGCTCCCTGTGGTGAGCCCGGAGGCGGGGCCGAAATACTCGGTCAATCTTCATGCGTGGGCTTACTACGCCATGGCCCATGGAGGCTGGAGCCCCTACCTGCACGCAGAGACCACCCACAATCCGGTGATCTACCGGGTGATTCCCTGGGCCCCGGGTGAGGAGGCCGGGCTGCGAGGAGGCGACCTCGCGCTACGACGCATCGCCGCCTGCTACGACTACGTCCTGGTTTGGAATACGAAGCCGGGGGATGCAGCCTTGCTCCGCCCATTCTTCTCAGTCGTGCGGGCCACGACTCATCTGCACATCTGGCGCAACCGGGCGGGGGTGCGCAGGAGCACTCCTGCTTCAAACCCCGCCTGCGCTGGATCAGGATGACCCAGCGAACTACTCGACTCAGTAACTCCTTTCAGCGATGGCGAACTCAGCCCGTTGATAGGAGCCCGCGGCGCATCGGCTTCGGTCGATCGGTACGATTCCAAGCTAGCGTTGCGGAGCCATTGGGTGAAATCGAAGCTCATTGCGGATCGCGAGAACCGGCCCGAGGCGGTGTATACTGCGCCTTAAAATTGCAGTTACCGGTGTGAATGTGAACAAAACCATCTCTCGACATCCCTTGATTGACTGGATCCTCGAGGCATTGGAGCTGCCGGGCGACTCGTGGGATTCGAGGCAGCTTGCTTTTCTCGAGTCGGTTCTCCACACTCAGGAAGGCCCCCGCGTCTTGGGCTCTCTCGTCGTGACGACCCTGAGGCTGCGCCAGAGCGCCTTCAAGACCGATCAGATGGGCCATTTCTCCACCATCCTTCCGGCTATCGAGGCCTTCTGGAGCAATCCCTCTCCAAAGACGTTTCAGGACTTGAGAATCGCCCGGTGGTGAATCGTCCCCACTGCGGTCCAGTTGTGCGACGGGCACCTTCCGGTGTATCTTAGGCCAACGCTCAAACTGACAATTCTCCAGTACCGGAGCTGTGGCACCCATGCGCTTGCTCAATCGGCTGTTGCTGGCCCTGGTCGTTCTCATCGTGCTCCTCGCCGGCATCGGGTTGGCACTCCCCCGCCAGGTTCATGTGGAGCGATCCACTACCATCGATGCGCCCGCGGCGACCGTCTTTGCATTGGTGGATGGTTTCTCGATGTTCAACCAGTGGTCTCCCTGGTACGGCCTCGATCCGAGCGCGCAGTACGACTTCGGGGGACCGACCCGCGGAGTAGGGGCCCGGATGACCTGGAAGGGGGATGCCAGCACCATCGGCTCGGGAAGCCAGGAGATCGTAGAGAGCCGCCCCTACGAGCAGGTCAAGTCGAGCCTGGTTTTCGGATCCCATGGTGTCGTAACCGCACAATTCACCCTTACCCCGGAAGGCAGTCGCACGCGGATCACCTGGGGAATGGACACGGATTTGGGGATGAACCCGGTGAGCCGCTATTTCGGATTGATGCTCGAGAAGATGGTCGGACCGGATTACGAGAAGGGGCTCTGGGGGCTGAAGCGGCTGGCAGAGAGCCTTCCCAAGGCCGATTTTTCCGATCTGAAGGTAGAGGAGATTCAGGTCTCGCCGTTAACGGTCGCTTATATTCCCGCCTCCTGCGGCACTGACGAGCGTGAAATCGCCCGAACCATCGGGGCCTCTTATGCCAAGGTCGGGAAATTCATAGCCTCCCACAAGCTGAAGCAGGCCGCGGCCCCGATCACCATCAATAACAAGTGGGGTGACTCCGGCTACGAATTCGACGCCGCGATTCCCCTCGATCGTGCCCCGGAGGGAGCAGTCCCGCCCGACTCACCCGTCCAGGTCAAACAGACTTACTCCGGCAAGGCTCTGAAAGTGGTCCACAAGGGTTCCCACCGGAACATGGACACAACCCACGAAAAGCTGATGGCCTATGCCGCAGCCTACGGCTACGAGCCGGCGGCTTCACCCTGGGACGAGTATGTCAGCGACCCCGGCCTCACACCGGAGCCGGAGCTGCTCACCAACATCGTGCTACCTGTGAAGTAGGGGTCTGTTGAGCTGCAATCCTGTCTCTGGTTTGTTCAGCTAAGCCGAAGAAATCTCGATAGTTCCCGCCTTGATTTCTCCTCCCGAGGGCTTATATTCGACCGTTGTAGCGCCCCCGGGAGGAGAAATGCCGGAGCAGCAGTTCCTGGAAGGGAAGGCGGCGCGACCCGCCGAGCTGAAGCTTCGCCTGCGTCGGGCCGGCCTGGAGTACCTGCAGGGGGCGGTTCAGAATCCCAATTTCAATGAAGCTCACCTGGAGCCGATTCTCTCCAACCCCGATCTTCCCGCTGGACTCATCCAGGGGCTTGCAGCCCAGAAACAGTATCTCGCCCGCTACGAAGTCAAGCGCGCCATCGTTTTCCATCGAAACACGCCCCGCGCCCTCAAGTTGAACCTGCTGCATTTTCTCGGGTGGCGAGACCTGGCCCGGGTCGTGGAAGATCCGCCTCAGGTGCCCCCCGTCAAGCGCGCCGCCGAGACGCTCCTGAAAAAGCGGATCGAAGAGATGGCGGTGGGTGAGAAGATCGCCTTGGCCCGCATCGCAGGACCCGGGGTCATTCCCGCGCTGCGCGTCGATCTCCATCCCGATGTCATCGCCGCTCTGCTGATCAACCCGCGCCTTACGGAGGATGAGGTTCTGGCCATCTGCAGCGAGGAGCGGGCTTCCCCCGCGGCCCTTTCGACGGTGGGAGCGAATCCGCGCTGGCGCGGTCGCCACGCGGTGCGCATGGCGCTGTTGCGCAATGCCGCCACCCCCGCGAAGGTTTCGCTGGAATTCCTGGACACGCTGGCAGGCATCGACCTCAGGGAAATCATTGCCTTGCCCGCCACGCCGCGACTGGTAAGGGCCACCGCCCGGCAGCTGCTCAAGTCAAGTGACGCCATCGTTGACAGGAAGAAGGTGGTTTCCTAGAATGCCCGCTCACTTCCACTTCAGCCCCCATGCGCACGCCTCCGGATTCGGGCCCGCGCTAGGTTTTCACTCATGGCAAACTTCGGCGAAACCCTGAAACGGGAGCGAGAGCTGAGGAAGATCTCCCTCAGGGAGGTCTCGGAGGCCACTAAGATCGGCCTCAAGTACCTCGAAGCCATGGAAGGGAACCGCTTCGACCAGCTCCCGGGTGGGCTGTTCAACAAGGGATTCATCCGCGCCTACGCCAAGTTCATCGGGCTGGATGGCGAGACTCTGGTGAACGTCTACCTGTATGACGTGGCGCACCGGCCGAAGTCGGTGTCACCCCGAGAGCGCTTAGTAGGCCTGATTCCGGACGATTCACCACTCTTGCTGCCCGCAGCTCCGGCCCCGATTCCCGTGCGACATCTCCCTGTGAAGCTGATCACCGGCGTCGCCGCAGCGCTCATCTTTTTGGGGGTCGGAGGGTGGCTGATCCTCTCCCGGCCTCCTGGCGGTGCCGCGGCTGACCCGCCTCCCCCGGTCGACGAGCCACCCTTGCAACAGGCGGGTCTTCTGCGCCCCGCGCCGTTTGGCACCCCGGCGGTGCCGGAGCCGGCCACGGGCGAGCCGGAAGCGGCGCTCCCGCTTCCGGATCCCCAGCTTCCCACGCCCGCGTCACCTCCGGCGGCGGCGAAGGCACCACCCATCGAAACGGATATGGCCTTGTTCCTGGCCACCAGCCAGACCACCAGCGTGACCCTCTGGTGCGATAGCGTCGAAAAAGTGAGCCGGGATCTCTCCGCGGGGGAGACGATCGCCATGTCGTGCGTCGACGTTCTCCTCAGCGCCGGGAATGCCGGGGCGCTCTTGCTGAAAATCAATGGGCGCGAATGCCTGCCATTGGGAGAGGTCGGTGCGCCTCTGGAAGACTTTCCCCTGAACGCCCGGCGGGCGATGGAGATCTGCCCGCCTGAGAAGGGAGCACCCTGATGCCCGACTCGCCGGCCCTGCCCTCCCATCCGCTGCTGGAGCGGGTCCTGGATCCCGCGACTCCGCGGGCCTTGAAGCTGGCCGCAGCCCGCGGCACTCTGCCCCTGGCGCGCCAGGAGCTGATCGTCGCCCTGGTTCATCTCGCGGCGGATCAGGATGGCGAGGTGGCCTCCGAGTCTCGCAAGGCCTTGAGCGCCACGCCCCAGGAGCTTCTCCAGGGAGTACTCGAAGATCCCAAAACCCCGGCGCCGGTCCTGGACCACTTCGGCCGGGACAAGTCCACACCTCCCCCGCTCCTGCAGGCGTTGGTCTCGAATCCCGCGACCTCCGACGAGCTTCTACTGGAGCTGGCCCATTCTTCCGATCCGGGAGTTCTGGATAATCTCGTGGG
>JAKEFJ010000084.1 GCA_022616665.1 Acidobacteriota bacterium | reverse complement strand
CACACAGGCAAAACACTGTCATTCTCTCGGCCTGTCAGAGTACCAACAAGGTTGTTCCCCTCCGAGATAAAATCTCCGTCGCAATCGTTGTCGGCTATGGGAGGTAGACAGCAAGATTGCGGGCAAAGTGGATCGCCGCACGTAATCTCGTTAAAGTGTAACCCGTGGTTTCCAATAATGAGACTATTCTTAACAACGGTCACACCACTTTGTCCCGCCCACAAATCCGTTTCGTTTGCTATTCCTGCTTTCCTACCCAGAAGCTCTACGATGTTGCCAGACACGGTGGAACTGTCAAGTTCGAGCCTTCCGAGGTTGAGCACTCCTCCTCCTGAACTATTAACCTGGTTCCCGTAGATGGTGCTATTGATTACGATCGCATCTCCAATGTTCCAAATGCCACCACCTGTCGTGTTGGTAAACGGGCCGCTATTACCAGCGATTGTGCTCTCCCTAACTATCATGGAACCATAATTTTGCAATGCCGGGGCGTCGCGACGTACAAAGTTGCCTGCGATGAGACACCGGGTGAGATGAAGGGTGGCTGTAATTGCATTACCGATGGCGCCACCAAACGCAGCAGAAGAGCCGTGGAAGACACTATCGTCCGCGGTCATGTTGCCGCCGTTGAAAACTGCACCACCAAATCCGCCAAAATCTACCCAACCCCGGATTTCGCAGCGACTAATCTGAACTCGTCCGCCGTTCACCAGGGCTCCACCACTATGCTCCGCCGATCCTGTGACTTTTGTGTTGATGAGATTCAAATCGCCTTCATTAGTGATCGCGCCCCCCGCAGTACGGGAAGCGCCCGTGACAACAGAGTTGATGACAGTCAGATTGCCCTTATTCAAAATAGCACCGCCCCCTTCAGGGACATCGTAGCCGTACCAATCATCCGACAAAGTAAGACTGTCGATGCCGACAGAAACGCCTGGGACGATATTGAGAATCCGGTTGCGATTTGGATAGTCCTGTGGAGGCAAAGCAGCGATAACAATGCTGGTTGCGTTTCGCCCAAGGCCGGTGATCGTCAGATCCTTGTCGATGACAATTTGGCCACTCGTTAACTGCACGGGCACCCCTGCCATGGTCGGATCGAAGCTAATTTCATCCCCGCTCACGGCAGTCGCTATGGCTTGGCGCAGCGAGCCTGTTCCGTCGTCAGCTGGACTCGTCACGGTGATGGTCGCCGCCTGCACACTCGAGGCGAGGCCGAGCACCGCCGTGAGAACTGCGCACAGCAGTCCCGCCTGCGAGGATCGCTTCATGGCTGGCTCCAGAGAGAATTGCGGTAATGATAGACCCTTCCTGATTCACTCCGCAACTGGTAGGGTTCGGTAGCGGATTCAGGCGGTGGGTCCGCTCTCTCCGGGGGCTGACGAGGGGCGGGGTGCGAGGGTGACGTGGTGAAACAGCCGGTTGCGGTGCTTCACCAGGTACCAGACGACGGCGACATTGATGACCAGGATGATGAAAACCACCGGGGAAAAGTCGCGCAGCAGATGATAGATCTCGATGGGGATGAAGAAGGCCGTCTCACCGATGGCCAGCCAGGCGGCCCAGAAGACCCGGAACATCATCCCGAGGCTCTCCACCAGCAACAGTAAAGCGTAAAGCAGTGTTCCCGAAGCAATCCAGGCCAGGGACGAGGGGGTCATGATCTGAAGCTTGGCACCCAGGTCGGCGAAGAATTGGTGCTCCGGATCGAGCCGGACCCACAGCAGAAACTGCTCGAATGCCGATTGCAAGTCCTGGTCGAGGAGGCTGTAGAACCCCACCGTAATGCCAAGTAGAAGAAGGCTCTTGCCCAGTTTCAGGGCGATGATGCTGTAGAGCCCAGTGGCCGCGCCGGCAGGGCGTCCTTCCCCACGCATTCCTCCCCATTTACCCTGACCTGTCATCCCACCTTCCAATCTGGTTTTTCAGAGGATTCTTCGATCACCGCGCGCTCTCCCCTTCCCATTTCGGCCGCGGCTGAGTCTGTCCATTTGTAAAACATATGTGGGCCGCCGCGCGGTTCCCCCCTATACTGCGCCTGGATCAACCGGGATGCTACTGGCATGATTCCAATTCAACCATCTCACAGGCAAAGCAGTCCGTAATGCAGACGGGACGGGCACTTCGGCGCGCGGCCCTCCCGAAATCCAAACCCATCAGGAGAAGCTCCCATGAACAAAGTCCTGGCCCTGTTGCCCCTGGCTCTGTTGCTATTGGGTGGCGCCGTCCAATCCGCTGAAGAGGACACGCTGCTGCCCACGGTACCCTACACTTCCGGTGGCAATGCCCGCTTCTTCCCCGTGGCCAAGGAGCTGATCCTCCCTCCGGGAGGTCACGTGACCCAGGTCCTCAACGTATTCAATATGGAGCGGGTCTCCATCCAGGCCGCCGGCTTCTCGACCGTGGGAGACGGCGCGTTTCACGTGCGAATCGGCTTCGGTCCCCCCTTCGTGGGCGATCCCGACGCCAGCCTGAACCTGACATTCACGGATCGTGAGGTCGCTCGGGCTTCTGCGCTCACCCCGGTCCGCGGCCCCCGCCTGGTGATTGTTCTGGACAACGATCGCGCGGTGCCTGTCAAGGTGAGCGTGGGAGTCTACGCCACCAACTGAGCCCACATCTCGCCTCAGCGAAGTGGTGGGACTATTCAACCTAGAGAGGTCGGATCCGTTCGAACCCGGCGTAAGGGACGAGAGCTTCCGGGATGCGGACGGAGCCGTCCTTCTCCTGGAAATTCTCCAGGATTGCCACCAGGGTCCTTCCCGCCGCCAGCCCTGAACCATTCAGCGTGTGCACGAACTCCGGCTTCGCCTTGGGGGAAGGCCGGAAGCGAATGTTGGCCCGCCTCGCCTGGAAATCCTCGAAGTTGGAGCAGGAGGAGATCTCCCGGTAGGTGTCCTGGCTGGGAAGCCAGACCTCCAGGTCGTAGGTCTTCGCAGACGAGAAGCCCATGTCTCCCGTCGCCAGGCAATTCACCCGATAGTGCAATCCGAGCTTCATGAGAATCGATTCCGCGTCCCGGGTCAGCCCTTCCAGCTCCTCGTAGGAAGTCTCCGGCCGGGAGAATTTGACGATTTCCACTTTGTTGAACTGGTGCTGCCGGATGAGACCCTTGGTGTCCTTGCCGTAAGAGCCGGCCTCGCTGCGAAAGCAGGGGGTGTAGGCGGCGAATTTCGCGGGTAGCATTTCCGCGTCCAGAATCTCGTCCCGATAGATGTTGGTCACCGGCACTTCCGCCGTGGGAATCAAGTAGAAGTCGCTCCCTTCAATCTTAAAGAGATCCCCCGCGAATTTCGGCAGGTTTCCAGTTCCCAGCAGGCTGGCGGAGTTCACCAGGAAGGGGGGGAGCGTCTCGGTGTAGCCATTCACTTCTGTCTGGATGTCCAGCATGAAGTTGATGAGCGCCCGCTCCAGCTTCGCCCCCTCCCGCGTGGAAAGGCAGAACCGGGCGCCCGAGATCTTGGCCGCCCGCTCGAAATCCAGGATCCCGAGCCGGGTTCCCAGCTCGTCGTGCGTCAGCGGCTTGAAATCGAACGCGGGCTTCGTCCCCCACTCCCGGATCAGGCGATTCGCCGAGGTGTCGGGGCCCACCGGAACGCTGGCATGGGGGATGTTCGGGATGACCAGCAGGAGGGCGCGCAGCGCCTCCTCCACCTTCGCGATCTCCGCATCCAACCCGGAAATCTCCTCCCCCACCGAGCGCATCTGGCTGATCAGTGTGGAGGCATCCTGCTTGTCTTTCTTGAGCCGGGCGATCTCTTCGGAGGCCCGATTGCGCTTCGCCTTGAGATCCTCCACCTTCTTGAGGAGCTCACGGCGGCTTGAATCGAGGCGGCGAAAATCGGTCAGGTCCAAAGGGGTGCCCCGATTCTTCAGGGCCGTTTCCAGCTCCTCGGGATGCTCCCGGACCCGGTTGATGTCCAGCATGATTCGACGACCGCTCCATCGATGTGAAACTCGCCCGCAGGCGAGGCGGCAGTGTAGCCAATGGCCTCACTGCGCGTCAATGAGTCGGAAGGGCGGTGGTATAATCCCGCGCCTGATCGAGGAGATCCGCCATGCGCATCCGGAAAGCCGTTTTCCCTGCCGCGGGACTGGGCACCCGCTTCCTTCCCGCCACGAAGGCGCAGCCCAAGGAAATGCTCCCCCTGGTGGACAAACCGGTGATCCAGTACGTGATTGAAGAGGCGATGGCCTCCGGGATCGAGAACATCATCATCGTCACGGGCCGCGGGAAGAACGCCATCGAAGATCATTTCGATGTCTCCTTCGAGCTGGAGCGCACCCTGGCGGAGAGGAATCAGAAGGAGCTGCTCAAGCTGGTACGGGACATCTCGAGCATGATTCACGTCTCGTACGTTCGACAGAAAGAGCCGCTGGGGCTGGGGCACGCGGTTCTCTGCGCCAAGGAAATGGTGGGAAACGAGCCATTCGCGGTCTTCCTGGGTGATGACATCATCGAGTCCCGCGTTCCGGCGATGAGCCAGATGATGAAAGTCTTCGCCCGGCGCCGATGCAGCATCCTGGCCGTGGAGCCGGTGCCGAACGAGCGAACCCGCGATTACGGCGTCATCGCCCACAACCGCGGCGCCCGAGGGGACATCTATCAGGTCACGGACCTGGTGGAGAAACCCCTCCCCGAGGAGGCCCCTTCCAATCTGGCCATCATCGGCCGCTACATCTTGACGCCGGAGATTTTCTCCCACCTGGAAAAGACGCGCCCCGATGCGAAGGGAGAGATTCAGCTCACCAACGGATTGCGCTCTCTGTTGAAGAAGCAGCCGATTGCGGCCTACCGGTTCCAGGGAAAGCGATTCGACACGGGGAATAAGCTGGGGTTTTTGAAAGCGACGGTGGAGTTTGCCCTGAAGCGCAAGGACCTGGGACCCGGCTTCCGCGAATACCTCAAGTCCCTCAAGCTCTGACCAAGAGCCTAATCGTCCGATCCTTTCTTCTTCGAGGTCTTTGAGCTCTTCGGCTCCTTGGAGGATTTCTCCTCCTTGGAGGATTTTTCCCCGGCAGGCTTGGAGGACTTTTCTTCGGCAGGCTTGGAAGACTTCTCATCACCCGGCGTGGAGGGCTTTTCCTCTCCTCCGCTCTGCCCTTTTCGCGCATAGTCGGTGATGTACCAGCCGGATCCTTTGAACTGGATGGCCGGCGCCGAGGGCAGGCGGGCGACTTTTCCACCGCATTTGGGACAGGTCTTGATGCTTCGAT
>JAKEFJ010000083.1 GCA_022616665.1 Acidobacteriota bacterium | reverse complement strand
TGGGCCTTCATCAACATGGTCGGCCCCGCGTATTTCCAGACCATGCGCATTCCGCTGCTGCACGGACGTGACATCGACAGCTCGGACACCCAGGAGCAGGCACCCGTGGCCATCGTCAATGACGCCTTTGCCCGACGCTACTGGCCCGGGCAGGAGGCGGTAGGCCGGCGCATCCAGTACGGGGAGACCTGGCTCACGGTGGTGGCCGTGGCGCGGGACGGAAAATATCACGAGCTGGATGAGCCCCTCTCGCCTTATCTCTTTCTGCCGGTCCTGCAGTTCTATCGCCCCGACATGACGCTGCACGTTCGGGTCCAGGGCGATCCGCTGACCTTCGCGGCGGCCGTCCAGCATGAAATCCTCGCCCTGGATCCGGACCTGCCGATTTTCGGGACGCGGACGCTGGAAGCCAGCCTCGGCGCCGCGCGCATGCCGCAGCAGCTGGGCGGGCTTCTGCTGGGCTCCTTCGGCCTCCTGGCGTTGCTGCTGGCGTCCGTCGGGTTGTATGGGGTGCTGGCCTTCGCGGTGGGCCAGCGTGTCCACGAGGTTGGGATTCGCATGGCGCTCGGAGCCGGGCCGGCTGACATCCGGCGAATGATCGTGAGACAAGGCATGCTGCTCGTGGGCCTGGGAGTCGCCATCGGATGGGCCGGGGCGCTGGGGGCGGGTCAGTTGCTCTCCGGCTTCCTGTTCGGCGTGAGCGCCCTGGATCCCGTGAGCTTTGCCGCGACGCCGCTGCTCCTCCTGACGGTGGCGCTGCTGGCCTGCTACCTGCCGGCGCGCCGGGCATCCAAGGTGGACCCGATGGTCGCGCTGCGGTTCGAATAGGGGATGGAGAACAAACCAAAGGATACAAGGAGGCAACGATGAAGCAGAAAGTTGGATGGACTCTCGGCCTGGTTTCCGCTTTGCTATTGGCCACCGCGGGGCTTTCGGGGGCGCAGGCGGGAAACATCAGCACCACCATCAACACCAGCGACGATGAGCCGATGGAGCGCTGCGATCAGATCAAGGTGCGCTTCGGCGATCGGGGGAATTACCTGCCCACGGCGAGGAGCGAGCAGCAGCTCAAGGTCTCCCGCTCCGAAGCCTCGCCCCTGATCCTGCACCTTTCGGAGGGAGCCGGGATGCGCATCCAGGCCTGGGATCGGGACGAGTACGCCATTCTGGTGTGCAAAATCGCCGGCGCCCGCAGCTCGGAGAAGGCGCAGCAGACGCTGGATGGCATCAAGGCCTCCATGCACGACGGCCGTCTCAGCACCAGCGGCCCGGAGGGCGGAAACTGGCTGCTCTACCTGATCGTGAACGCTCCCAAGAACGCCGAAATGGAGCTGCAGACGGAGAACGGGGAGATCGGCCTGACGGGAGTCTCGGGGAGCATTCGCGCCAGCAGCGAGAATGGTCCGATCGAGCTGACCGGCTGCTCGCAGGAAGTCCGGGCCACCACGCAGAACGGCCCCATCAGCATCTCGGGCGGCAGCGGAGATATCCGCCTGAAGGCGGAGAACGGCCCTATTTCCGTGGATCTGTCAGGAGCCGGCTGGAAGGGGGCGGGACTGGAAGCGCGCACCGAGAACGGCCCGCTGTCGCTGAAGCTCACGGGCAAGTTCAAGACCGGGATCCGGGTGGAAGCCTCGGGGTATTCCCCCATGAGCTGCAAGGCAGCGGAGTGCCGCGAAGCTCACAAGTCCTGGGACGACGATCTCCGCTGGATCGAGTTCAACGGCACGCCGCGGACCGTGAAGCTCTACACCGTCAACGGCCCGGTTTCGATTGAATCGGGGTCGATGGAGTTCTAGCAGCTCGCGTTTGCGAAACGAGGTCGTTGATTCGTCTTGGCTTTTCCGGAAGTCGGATGGGCGTGCCTAATCTGAAAGGATGAGATGGGCCTCTTGTGGCAGGACCTGAAATACGCGCTCAGGAATCTCAGGAATTCGAAGGGATTCACGGCGGTGGCCGTGACGGCGCTGGCGCTGGGCATGGGCGCGAACACGGCTCTTTTCAGCATCGTGTACGCCGTGCTGCTGCGGCCGCTTCCCTTTCCGCAGGCTGGCCGGCTGGTGGCGGTGTGGGAGGACCATCAGAAGCGCGGGGGCCCGGAGCGGGAATGGACCAATCCGGCGAACTTCTACGACTGGGCCGATCGCAGCCATTCGCTCGAGGCGATGTTCGCGCTGGACGGCTGGGGACCCACGCTCACGGGAGAAGGCGAGCCCGAAAGGATCGCGGTCGCGCGAGTCACCGAGGGAATTTTCGACACGCTTCGTGTCACGCCCCAAAGCGGCCGTGCCTTCACCGCGGCGGAGGACCAGCCCGGCGGCGAGCGGGTGGTCCTGCTGAGCCAAGGTCTCTGGAAGCGCCGCTTCGGTGGCCAGGCGAGCCTGGTGGGTCGATCCATCCAGCTGAACGGTAACCCGTTCGTGGTGGTGGGCATCCTGCCTGAGGGATTCAAGGTTCCGATGATCCCCGACACGGAAGCGATCACCCCCATGCAGGCGCGGCGCGACGGGCGCGGCAATGCTTACATCCGTGTGGTGGCCCGGCTCAAGGAGGATACGACGCGGGACCTGGCCCAGGCTGAGATGAACCACATCGCTGCGGGGATCGGGAAGGAGCATCCCGACACGAATGCCGACGTCGGAATCGTTCTGGTGGGACTTCAAGAGGAGCTGGCCGGTCCGGCCAGGCCCGCGCTTCTCGTGTTGATGGGCGCCGTCGGTCTGGTTCTTCTCATGGCGTGCGCCAATGTGGCTAATTTGTTGTTGGCACGGGCCAGCGCAAGACGGAAGGAAATCGCCGTCCGTATCGCCCTGGGAGCGGGAAGAGGGCGTCTGGTGCGGCAGCTGCTGACGGAAAGCGTCCTTCTCAGCGCGGCGGGCGGTTTGGGGGGACTCTTCCTGGCCGTGTGGGGGGTCGCAGCCTTAAAAACCGGATTGCCGGAAGGATTCGCGCAACAGTTCTCCGTCTCACTGGATCGATGGGTGCTGGGCTTCACGGCATTGTCCTCGGTCCTCTCCGGGATCATCTTCGGCATCGTGCCGGCGCTGCAGGCCTCCCGGCCCAACGTCAGCGAGCAGCTCAAGGAAGGAGGGCGCTCCGCCGCCGGAGTGGCGGGACACGGCCGGATGCGCCACGCCCTTGCCGCCGTGGAAGTGGGACTGTCGCTAATGCTCCTCGTGGGAGCAGGGCTGCTGCTCAAGAGCTTTGCAACGCTGGTGAGCGAGAATCCTGGATTCGACGTGAGGAATCTCGTGAAACTCGATCTTCTGCTCCCCCCCGTGAAATATCCGGATCCGGCCCAGGCCGCGGCATTCTACGAACGGTTCGTGGAGAGCGTGCGAGGGCTGCCGGGCGTTGCTGCGGCAGATGTCACCACCTCGACTCCATTCGCCGACAGCAACTCGGACACCGGATTTCGCATTGAAGGGCGCCCGGAGCCTCCGCCGGGAGTTCGCGTGGCAGCTTGGTACCGCCAGGTGAGCACCGACTACCTGAAAACCATGGGCATCCCCCTGGTGCGTGGAAGGCTGTTCGACTCGAGAGATTCCGCCCAGGCACCACGCGTCGTGTTGATCAACGAGAGCATGGCTCGGGAGTACTGGCCCGGCGAGAATCCCGTCGGCAAGCGCATCGGCAGTACGACGAAATGGCGGGAAATTGTCGGCGTCGTGGGAAATGTGAGGCACTTCGGTCTGGACGGTCAGGAGCCTCCAGCGATGTACCTCCCCGTGACCCAGGTACCTTCCCCGGGGATGACGCTGGTCGTGCGCTCCAAGGCGGAGCCGGCTTCGGTGATCGCTGCGGTGCGCCGGGCTGTATGGAGCATGGATCGCGATCTGGCCCCCGCGGATGTCGGGACGATGGAGCGTGAGATCCGCGGCTCGCTGGCGGATAGGCGCTTCACCCTCCTGCTGATCGGATTGTTTGCGGCCCTGGCGCTGGTCCTGGCGGTGGTGGGAGTCTACGGGGTGACGGCCTACTCCGTGTCCCAGCGCACCCACGAGATAGGCGTGCGCATGGCGCTGGGCGCGCAGAAGGGGCACGTGCTGAAATTGGTGCTGCGCCAGGGATTGCTTCTGACCGGCGCTGGAGTGATCCCCGGAGTCTTCGGAGCCCTGGCGCTCACCCGGGTGATGAAGGGGTTGCTTTTCGGCATCAGCCCCACCGACCCGGCGACGTTC
>JAKEFJ010000082.1 GCA_022616665.1 Acidobacteriota bacterium | reverse complement strand
CTCTACCGAATCCTCGTGGTGGACCATGAGCCGGAGAACGTCCGGCGCCTGACCGACTGGCTGCGCAATGACAGCTTCGTGGTCAGCACCGCCGCCGACGGTCCCGAGGCTCTGGAGAAGGTGCGCCGGGAAACCCCTGATCTCATCCTCCTGGATCGGGCGCTGCCCACCCTTTCGGGAGAGGCGGTGGCCCGCGAGCTCAAGCAGGACAGCCACCTGGGGATGATTCCCATCATCATGCTCACCAATGGCGGCCCTCCGCCGGCGGTCGACCTGATGGATCAGGGAGTGGATGACCTCATCTCCGATCCCAACAACGTCCACGAGGTCCGCTCCCGCATCCGTACCATGCTCAAGAAGCGGGATGTCTACCTGCAGCTCGAGCAGGCCAATCAGGAGCTGAAAGTAGCCAACTCGCGCCTGCAGCAGCTGCTGGTGCACGATGAAAAAACCGCGCTGCTCAACTATCGAGCCTTCAGCTTGCGCCTCCAGGATGAGTTCCGTAGGGCCCGGCGCTACCGCGAGTATCTGTCGCTCATGATGCTCGACCTGGATCACTACAAGAGCGTCAACGACCGGCACGGACATGTCACGGGCGACGAGGTATTGAGGGAATTCGGCCGCATCCTAACCCGCAACACGCGGGAGACCGACGTGGTGGCGCGCTATGGCGGGGACGAGTTCGTCATCCTGCTCCCGGCTACCGCCGGTCCGCCCGCGTTCAAGCTGGGCGAGCGCATCAGGAATGCCATGGAGTCCCACCGCTTCGCGCTGGATGATGGCAGCGTTTCCGTCACCTCCAGCCAGGGGATCGCCACCTACCCGGTGAACCCGAAGATCCTGGGCCACGAGGATCTCATCAGAGAAGCGGACAAAGCCCTCTACCAAGCCAAGGACGCAGGCCGAAACCGGTCGGTTCTGGACTCCCACTCCATACGAGGCCGAGATTAGAAAACTACGACCCATCGCGATGCTGCTGTCGATTGTCGTGGCCGCCACCCCGATCCCGCAGGCGGCCGAACAGGTTCCCCGGGGCGCCTTGAGCTACGGCGCCGGCAAGGTGGCCAAGCCCGAGTTCAAGGATCTGGTCCGGCGAGCGGATCTCATCGTCCTAGGCAAGATCGTCGAAATTGGTCCAATCTCCCACTCTGGCCCTTCCAAGAAACAGCCCAAATCCAAGCAGTACACCTACTGGGAGAGCAGCTTTGCCGTGATCCAGATCGAGCAGACCATCAAAGGGAAGGCGCGTGGAGCGAAAGTGAAAATTGCCTATAAGTCCGATCTCGAAGGGGACCACACCACCTATCAGGCAGGCAAATCCTATGTGGTCTTCCTGACGAATCCCAAGAAATTCCCCGACGCCTACACCACCACCGCCTACCATTACGGTGAGTTCCGCATCAACGACCAGGGAAGGGCCGAGAGGGTGCACGACTCCTCGGAGATGAGCAAGCCAGTGCCGGTCCTCATAGACAACATCCGCAAGGCGCTGGGCAAACCCGCCACCAGCGCTTCCTGAGCCGGCTCTTTCTGGTTTATTCGCGCTGAGAGCAGAGAATCTGCAGCCAGGGGTAGCGCCCGGTCCGCCGCCCCGTCAGTAAATCCTGAAGCTCGGCGGGCAGAGCCAAGAAGATCATCCAGAGGCAAGCCACTGCCATGAAAGCCACTCCCACCCCATGCGTGGTGGCGGACAGGGTTCGCACCGATTCTTCTCCGAGCAGCCCCCACTCATAGAAAAGATGGTTCCAGTCATTCTCCCCCCCTCCCACAAGGGGCAGTTTCAATTCCCGGGCGTCCGCCATGTAGTAGGCAATTCCCAGGAAATTCTGTCCAAACCACCAGAAGCAGACGGAGGCGGAAATCGGACTGGTCCTGATCAGGAAATGTGCGGTCAGGCCCAACGGGATGAGCAGCTGGAAGATCGTCCCGCCGAGAAAATGGAGGGTCTCACCGAACGGAAGCAGGAACAGGTGCCCCGCTTCGTGAAACGCCAGATTGATCCAGTCGAGGAATGACCAGGGATTCTGCCGTAAAGCCAGGGAAGCGGTCCAGGCAACGAGGGCCGTTCCGGGAACGAAGCGCATCCAGCGGATTTCGGTCCCGGTGGCGGCAGCAGGGGCGGAGACTCTCATGCCGGCAAAGATGCGGTCGTCCGGGGCCCCGGTCAAGGCGCGGGAGGAATGATCGGCGTCCGGGAGGAGCGGGAGAGCCTGGCCGGATAGGGGCACAGAGCGTTGAGAGTGCACTCTCCACAACGCGGGGAGCGGGCATGGCAGACCCTGCGTCCATGCCAGATGAGCTGCAGGGAGAAGGTGGACCACTTTTCCTCAGGGATCAGCTTCATCAGGTCGAACTCTATTTTGACCGGATCCTGATGCTTGGTCAGTCCCAGGCGGCGGGAGAGCCGGCCGACGTGGGTGTCTACCGTAATGCCGGGAATCCCGAATGCGCTCCCCAGCACGACATTGGCGGTCTTCCTTCCCACCCCAGGCAGCGTCACCAGGTCTTCCAGGGTGCTGGGAACACCTCCCCCAAACCTCTTCAGGATGGCCCGGCAGCACTCGCGAATATTTTTCGCCTTGTTCCGGAAAAATCCCGTGGTCCGGATCGCCGATTCCAGCTCCTTCAGCCTGGCACCAGCGAAGGCTTGCGCATCGGGAAACTTGCGAAACAGCTCCGGCGTGACCAGGTTCACCCGCGCATCGGTGCACTGGGCGGAGAGGATCGTGGCGACCAGGAGCTGCAGGGGGTTGTCATGATGCAGCGCGCATTGGACGTCGGGATACAACTCCTCGAGCCGATCCACAATCTGCGCCGCCCGCGCCGCGACGGCCTTTCGGCTCATGATTTTCCCTCCGATGGCCATGGATTCTAGCACGCCGGCTGAAAGGAACGCCGCCACACCTGTGGTATAAGTAGCGTCGGAGAAGGGTTCGTGGAGAATCATGAGACCGAGATCAAACTTCGAGTAGACGGCCCCGCACTCCTCAGGCGCCGACTGCGCTCCCTCAATGCCAGCCTCATTCGCCGCCGTCATTTTGAGGACAATCTCATCCTGGATTTTCCAAACGGGAGAATGCGGCGGAGAGGTGCCTTGCTGCGACTCCGCCGGACCGACGGAAAAGTCACGATGACCTTCAAGGGTCCGAGTCGAGTGATTGCCCGCACGAAAGTACGCCTGGAGTTGGAGACCGAAGTCTCGGATGGCGATTCGATGCTCCGGATACTAAGAATGCTAGGGCTCCAGAGTACATTTCGCTATCAGAAGTACCGCACCCTCTATCGAAAAGGAAGATGTCTGATCACATTCGATGAGACACCCATAGGCAACTATGCGGAGATCGAGGGGCCAAGGTCGGAAATCAAAGCGTTGGCCAGGCAGATCGGGTTTCGCGACGCTGATTTCATAACCGCCACCTACTCCGATCTCTTCAGGAAATACAAGACGTCCAATCGCATCGTCAAAAAAAATATGACATTTGGGATTAGAACATAAATCTGATGAGGGCTTGGTATAGGTATTTTTTTGAGCAGTGATCAATGAAATACATGGCTGGAGCGGCTTTCCCGTAATGTCGTCCAGCCGACCATTGTCATATCAGCATATTCCGGAGGAGATATGAAGGCCATGGTACTTGCCGCCGGATACGGGGAGAGGATGAAGCCGCTCACATGGAACCGGGCAAAGCCGGCGCTTCCTCTGCTCAATCGCCCTTCGGTCCTCCACCTCCTTGAGCATCTGGCCAGGAGCGGTATTTCGCAGGTCATTCTGAACCTTCATTATCGCCCCGACACCATCAGGGCTCTGGAGCCTAGGATCAAGGAGCTGGGTCTTAGGGTTGGCTTTTCAGAGGAGGCCGTAATTCTCGGTACGGGTGGGGGACTCAAGAATGCCGAAGCCTTCCTCACCGATGGGACCTTCCTCATGGTCAATTCGGACTTTGTGACCGACTGTCCCATTCTTCTCGCCCTTGAGTACCATCGGCAGTCCCAAGCCCTGGCCACCCTGATCCTCACTCCTTACCGGGAGGGAACGGAGTATGGGGCCGTCGAGATGGATGAGGACGGAAGCATCGTCCGCATCGCCGGGAGACCAGGCCCGGATTCCGGGAAGCCGCGGTATCACTTCACGGGGATTCATATTTTAGAGCAGCGGATTTTCAAGGAAATTCCATCCGGCGTGAAGAGCGAAATAAATCACGAGGTTTATCCTCGTCTTATTCAAGGTGGAGCGAGAATCTCCGGGTATGTGCACGACGGATTTTGGAGGGAGTTGGGGACACCCCAAAGGTACCTGGATGGCTCGCTTGATTTGCTCGCCCGTGGCGATAGCGGGTTCCTGCAGAGAACTCGGGTGCGTGAGGGGCTGTTCAGTGCAACTCCCCTCTCGGAGCTCCAGGGAGCGCCCGGAGCAGCATTTCTGGCGGGGGCCGGACTGAAAATGGAAGAGGGGACTTCGGCCGCCGGGGTGGTGTTGGGAGATCGGGTGCATCTTAGCCGTGGCGCGTCGCTTACCCGGAGCGTGCTATGGGATGACGTGGTCATCGGAGAGCAATCTTCCTTAGACGAATGCATCATTGGTCATGGAGCCCGGGTTCCACCCCATTCACGCCTCCACCGAAAAATCGTCCTCGACACGGAATCCTACGGCGGGGACCTCAAGGGACTGGAGTCGAGGGCTGGCCTCCTCCTGACATCGTTCTGATGAGTGGCTGGGTATCCCCCGAGAGAGTGCTGAGGGAGCACTTTCCTCCCGGAGCGAGCGCTGTCCCCCTCAAGGGAGATGCCTCCACGAGAAGGTTTTTCCGCATCCAGATACCCAACTCACCTCCCGGGATTCTGATGCTCTACCCCGAAGCGTTTGCATGGGAGGGCTCGGCTCTCGAAGGAAACCACCGGCACTTGGAAGCGGTAGGTGTGCCGGTACCGAAGATCGAAAGGGTGTTTCCGGAGGCTGGAGCCGTGTTCCTCGAGGATCTAGGGGACACTACCCTGCAAATGGCCCTTGATCAGAACCCCTCCTTCGACCGTACTGTCCTCTATCAAGAGGCCATCCGAATCATCGCGATTCTCCAGGAACGGGGAACCCGGGAGCTGCCCGCCGGAGCCGTCGCCCGGCAGTCCGCCCTGGATGGAGCCAAATTCCTTTGGGAGCTGGAGCATTTCTACGAGCATTTCATCCTGGGATACCGACAGGCACATCCCGCCGGGGAAGAGGAGCTCCTTTTCTCGAGCTTCTTCGGCTGGCTTGCCGCCTCTCTCGATTCCGCGCCGCGCGCCCTTTGTCATCGCGATTTTCAGTCGAGGAATCTGATGCTGACTTCCGCCGGGCTCCGGGTCATCGACTACCAGGACGCCAGGATGGGCCCGGCCAGCTACGATTTGGCGTCGTTGCTGCGCGATTCATCCCTGGATCTCGCGGAAAGCTTTCGGGAGGAGGGGATACGCTATTTCCTGTCGCGGCGGCGGGATCTCCCTCCAGAGGAGTTCCGAGAGGAGTTCGGCAGGCAGGCTTTGCAGCGCAACATCAAAGACCTGGGAACCTTCGGCCGACAGGTCCATCTTCTGGGAAACGAGGGCTATCGCCAGTACATTCCCCGCACTCTGCGCATGGTCCGGGAGGCGATGCTCCGGGATCAACGCTACCACACGGTGTTTCCGCTCTTTGAGAAGTACGTGTTCACGCCCGCGGACGAATGAGGAGATCGCCGCAACCCAGGGCGGTGGATCGGCGCAGGGAAAACCTCAGTCCGCTCGATGCCTCGACGACCCCCTGCAGAAGATCGCGTGGTGCGGCGCGGAATAGAAACCTCCGGCAATTACCTCCCACCTGTCCATCACGGACTTCCCAACCGATTCCCCGCCATTGAGCCACTGTGGCCGGCTCATGGTCCCGGGCATCGTGCTCCAGCGCTGCCAGCATGACTCCTCTCTCCATGCCGCCGATCAATTCAGAGCAGGCGCGACGGCCTGGAGCTAATATGAGGTTGGTGCCTCCGGGGGCCGGCACATCGCGGTAGGAAAGGCGCACCGACCGGCTCCCACCCGCTGAGCCTGTGCTCCGACTCTCATCCAGACTGCCGATGCGGATTCCGGATTTAAGCAGCGTCTTGCGATGGATGGGAAAGCCCTCCCCGTCGAAGGGGGTGCTCGCAATTCCACCGGCCAGGAGCGGGTCGTCCACCAGATCTACCGCCTCGGACGCAATGCTCCTGGCAGCCTCCATAGGCTCCGGCTCCGCGGAGAGGATTTCCGTCTGAAGCCATCGCATCAGGACCGGCGCAGCCGAGGATTTCAGGAGCATACCCTGCGGCGCGATCGCTTCCTCCTGCTGTGAATCTCTCAGGCGCAGAATTTCCTCCGCCGTTTCCGCAATCTCCTCCCGCCCGATTCCACATCCGACACGCTCGGCCACCAGGGTGCCGCCGCTGGTCTGCGAGAGAGTGAGAGTCAGCAGAGCGAGCGTTCGGTGAAAACAGGCCTTCAGCCCTCGACTGTTCACCAGCGCTACCCGGGAAACACCGTCCCGCAAGGCTATCCCCAGGGGCGGGAGAGATTCCGGGGAGATACCTCGGAGTGCTCCCTGCAGGATGTCCCTCTTTTCAGCAGGCTCGCCGCGGAGCACCCTGGGGTCGATCAAGCCCTCGATTTGCGGAAGGGGGGAGCTCAAACGCGGCGCCGGCGCCAGCGGGCGAGTCGATCCCCCCGACAGATTCTTGAGGACCCCCAAAGCGTCCCCGACCAACCGCCGGTTCAAGCTCGGCTCTCCCCAGGAGGCATGGGCGTGCCCCCAGCGACCCTTCCCGTCGAAGACTCTCAAGGCCACGCCGCGCTCATTCCCTCCGGTCAAAGTCGCAAAGCCACTCTGAAGGAAAATCCCGGTGGTCCTGCTGGATTTGAGGTAGACCTCGGCTTCCTCTGCTCCCGCCAGCAGAGCCTCCTCCATCAGCGACTCGGCCTGATCCAAGTCCCGCGGGCCGGCGGAGAGAAAATCGTCGCCGGTCTGCTCCGGCCGCTTGTCAGCGGGATTTTTTTCAATCATCCTTCGCGCCTCCGCCGCGGGAGGATATCATGCACTCTGCCCGACGGCCGGATTGGCTCCGCATCCCAGTCAGCGGCACACCGGAGGAGAGTTCACCGCTTGGTCGGCACCGGTTCAAAGCCCCCCTTGGAGCCTCGAAGAGCGCCGCTCTCGTGGGACCGAGAGCTCCACCTCCAGGCATTGGGCGAAAAGGTCTTTGATCTCCTGGTCGTCGGAGGCGGAGCCACCGGCTGCTCGGTGGCCCGGGATGCTGCGCTGCGCGGGCTGGATGTCTGTCTGGTGGAGCGTGGGGATCTGGCCGCCGGAACCTCATCGCGTTCCACCCGGTTCATCCACGGCGGATTGCGCTACCTCAGGACTCTCGAATTCGGCTTCGTGCGGGAGGGGCTTCAAGAGAGGGCCACCCTGATGACGGTGGCCCCCCATCTCGTGCGCCCGGCGGAGTTTCTCTTCCCTGCGTTGCGCGCCGCGGGAATGTCGCGGACGAAACTGCGCCTCGGAATCGGACTTTACGATCTCCTGGCCGGCCGGAACCGACTCCCTGGCACCCGCTCCCTCAGCCGCTCTGAAACGCTGCTCCTGGAGCCGTGCCTTCGAGGCGATGGGCTGCGTGGCTCGGTGGTCTACTTCGATGGCGCCGTCGATGACGCTAGGCTGGTGATCGAGACCGCTGTTTCGGCGGTAGAGGCCGGGGCCACGGTAGCGCTCCATGCGGAAGTGGAACGCATCGTTCCTTCGGACAACAGCCACGCAGTGCTCGTTCTGCGAGACCGGCTCAGTGGAAACCCGCTGGGCGCCCGGGCCGCCGTCGTCGTCAATGCTGCCGGCGCGTGGGCAGGCAATCTTCTTAGCAAACACTCCGACGGGGGCAAGTCACCCAAGGCGGGAAGCCCGCTGCGCCCCAGCCGAGGCTCCCACCTGGTGTTCCCTCGCGAGTCTCTGCCGGTTTCCCGGGTGGTGATCATGCCTTCCAGGAGCGATGGCCGGCTGCTGTTCGCTGTCCCGGCCGGCGAATTCACCTACCTGGGCACCACCGAAGTGGACCACACGGGAGCCCTCGATCCGGTGCGCACCGAGGCTTCGGAGGTGGAGTACATCCTCAAAGTCGCCGGGGAGGTCTTCGAGGCACCGGGAATCTCACGGGACCGGATTCTCTGCACTTGGGCGGGCATCCGCCCGCTGGTGGAACGCCCGCACACGGAAACCGGCCGGCTTTCCCGCGACTTCCGGATTCTGCAGGAAGCCGCGGGTGTGGTGTCGGTGGTGGGTGGCAAGCTCACCTCGTGCCGCCGCATGGCCGAGGCGACGCTGGATCTGGCAACCGGAATTCTGGCTTCCCGCACCGGTCGGCCCTCCGACGCTTGCATCACCGGATGGAAGCTCTTTCCCGGCTCCGAAGGAGCTGTCGGGGACGGAGATGACGAGGCCACTCAAGGCCTGGACGGCGAGGTCGTGAAGCACCTGCACGCCGTCTACGGCTCGCGGGCGGGGCTGATCTTCCGCAGAATTGCTCAAGTCCCCTCCCTGGGCAGACCTTACGCTCCGGGGTGCCCCGTCACCCCTGCCGAAGTGATTCATGCGATCGAGCGGGAAGGGGCCGTGCGCCTAGCCGATCTCCTGTTCCGCAGGCTTCATCCCCTCATGATGGAGGCCCGCATTCGATCCGCGCCGGGAAAGGCGGTGGCGGAAGGGGCATCGCGACTCATGGCCTCATGGCTCGGCTGGACGGAGGAGCGCCGATTGAAGGAGCTGGTCAACGTGTCGGAGGAGTGGGACCGGGGTTTCTGGGTGCCGCGCTCCGATTAGAAGGCCGAAGAATAGATTTGGTGCTTTCCTCAGCAGGGCCGAATCGACAGGCAGTCCAATAAGACGGTGGGGAGACCCGAAGCAACGGGAATCTGCTGGCCATCCTTCCCGCAGGAGCCCGCACCGTCTCCGAACGAGAGATCGCGACCCACTCGCCTGATGCGGCTCAGTGCCGCGGGAGTTTCGCCGGCAAGCGTGAAGGGGCGCAGAGGAGTCGTCAGCCTTCCGGACTCGATCAGGCTTCCTGACGAGGCGCGGAAGAGAAAGGCTCCAGTGGCCGGATCCATCCTTCCGCCTTCCAGGCGGTGGACATAAATCCCCCGCTTCGTCTCCCGGAGAATGGCCTCGGGATCCTCGTCGCCCGCCATGAGAAACGCGTTGGACATGCGCGGCAGCGGCAAATCCATGAACGACTCCCTTCTGCCGTTTCCAGTCGTCGGGCGGCCCAGCCGCGCAGCGGTGATCCGATCCGACAGGAACGCCTTCAAGACTCCCTTCGCTATAAGGACCGTGCCCCGGCAGGACGATCCCTCATCGTCCCACTGGTAGCTCCCCTCCAGGCCCGGTTGGCTGGAATCGTCCATGGCCCCCAGAAACGAAGGCCCAACCCGCTGGCCGAGGAGGCTCCGGAAAGGTGATGCCCCCTTGAGGACCAGGTCTGCCTCCAGCGCATGACCACACGCCTCGTGAAAGAAAACCCCTCCCGTCCCGGGAGCCAGGATGACCGGCCATTCCCCTCCCGCCACCTCGCGGGCATCGCCCAGGTGCGCCGCTCGCTGCGCGATCTCGGAGCCGATTCTGGATGCGGGTTCACCCGCCTTCAGTGCCTCCATGGTCGCCGCTCCCATGCCAGCTGACACCATGCCCTGCGGAACCCGAATCCGACAGGTCACCCAAGCCCGCGTGGTGTGATCGCGCCGCACCGGCGCGCCCGGACGCGCGGTGCAAGTCTGCCTATCCTGGACCTCGGCCCGGATGGAGAGGGCGGTTGCGCAGGGAACCTGGGAGCGCAGCGCGGCGGCAACCGCGCTCACCAGCTGCTCCACCCGTGAGAGATCGAGCTCGGCCGCCGGTTCGCCTCCTTTTGGGGAGTCCCCGCGCTGCGGCGCTTCACCCGCGTGACTCTGCCCGCACATCCTGAGGATGCTCTCCTCCTGGAGACCTTCTTCCGAGACGAGCCGCTGCTCTCCTGATGCGACCTGACGAAGGGCAAAGCCCTCCCGCAGGCCGGGGGCTCGTCGCAGTCCCCGAAGGGTGTCCCATTCCACCCGCTGGGTGAAGCAGCGTTCCAGGAAGAGATCCGCCCAGGCCTGACGCGGGACCGACACGCCCGCCAGCGCCTTCTGCAGGAATGCATCGTCGAATCTCGACTCGAGACAATCCATGATGTGCTTCGATTCTAGGAATCGATTCGCATCCGAGTCAACAGGATGGGTGGCCGGTGCCGCACGACGGCGGGAAAATTGCCGACTTCCCTGCGCCTCTGATACCATCCCCCCGGATGGCTGGAGCCCCTCTGACGATGTTCGCTGGTGAAGGAGATGCATGACGCGCGCGCCCAGCCCTTTCCGCACGGCAATTCTCCTGGGGATCGCCCTCCCAGCCGTTTTCCCCGATTTCCTGCAAGCCGCGAACGAATACCAGATCGATCTCAAGGTCGACCCGGCCAGGGGAGCCATCCATGGAATGGAAAAGGTGGTCTACAAGAACGACACGGAGGCTCCGCTGGACACGCTTTTCCTGGACGCTCCCGGTCTTCCCGGCAATCCACCTATACCCGACAATGAGCGATGG
>JAKEFJ010000081.1 GCA_022616665.1 Acidobacteriota bacterium | reverse complement strand
GGTCTTTTCCGGGTGCAACTCCAGCCGCAGCCGCGCCAGGATAAGGCGCATCCTCCGCTCGGCCTCCTCCGCTTCCTTCGTGGTCCGGCACAACACCACGAAGTCATCCGCGTAGCGCACCAGCACACCCAGATGAGCGCACTGCCGCTCCCACACGGTGTCTAGGAAGTGCAGGTAAATGTTCGAGAGCAAGGGCGAGATGACTCCGCCCTGCGGTATCCCCGAGACCGTCTCGAGTGTCCGCCCCTCTTCCATCACTCCTGCCCGCAGCCAGTTGCGCAGCAGCTTCAACACCCTTCGGTCCGACACTCGCCGCTCCACCCGTCGCATCAGCAGCTCATGACTGAGGCTGCCGAAGAAATCCCGGATGTCCGCGTCCAGCACATGGTTGGATCCGCGGTTGGCTGTCTCTCGGATCCTCTCCAGTGCCTGGGTGGCCGTTCGACGGGGCCGGTAGCCATAGGACGAGGCCTTGAAGTCCGCCTCGAAAATCGGCTCCAACACCAGCTTCGCCGCCATCTGTGCCACTCGGTCCCGGACCGTCGGAATGCCTAAAGGCCGCTGCCTTCCATCCGCCTTCGGGATGTACCGGCGCCGCACGGGCTGCGGCCGATACTTGCCCGCCTGGAGGTCATGACGCAGCTCCTCCACGAGCCGCCCCACCCCGTACGCCTCCACTGCCGCCAGGGTGACTCCATCCACGCCGGCGGCACCTCGGTTGCGCCGGACCCGTTGCCACGCCTCCCACAGGACGTCACTCCGGTGGATACGGTCATACAGGGCGTGAAAACGGCGCTCCGGTTGCCGCTTGGCGGCACGCCATAGCTTGCGTTGGAGTCGTCGCACTTTGTCGATGGGCGGGAGCCCACCGGGGTGGTTGGACCGAGCGGTCTCGGCCATGCCCTCGCGCTTACCTCCTTCCCAAGCCTGACCAAAGCAGGGGGCCTTCCCTCCGGGCGCGTTCTGCTTCGCACCCCTCACCGGTACTATGCCCCCCTCGGACTCCCGCTGCGCACGGCCCGACTTCACCTTCGGCTTATACGAGCCGCCTTGCCCTGACCCGGCTGCGCAGTCGGGTCTCTCCTGTTCCGCATCCCGCCTTGAGTACGTGCCGCCCCCCATACCCCGGGGAGACCCGCCGCACTGAGCTCCGGAAAAAAAAACCGCGCGGCGTGCATGGCCTTCGCCGTGACATGCGCGGCTCGGCTCTCCCTTTGTGAATTTGACGAGGCGGCAGGGTTCACTTGATGTTGCGGCCCGCGCTCTTGCTCCCTCCGATGAGGCTCTTGACGCCCCGCTGTGGTCCGAGAGCTTTCACCCTCCGACCGGGGCCTGCTACCGGGCGCTCCGGTGCTTGCCCGGACGGGACTTCCACCCGTTGGCTTGATGCAGCTTTCAGGACGCACCATGCAGCGAATCATAGCGGAAATGAGCCGCGGAGTCGGATGCTATACTGCCGGGCGTGAACCGGTACTGGGTGGGGATTGATCAGGGCTCCACGGCGACCAAGGCGTGCTTGCTCGATGCTCGCGGGCACGTGCGGCAGGTGGTCTCCCGGCGAGTGGCGACCCGCACGCCGGTTGCGGGGTGGGTGGAACACGATCCGGAGGAGCTTCTCCGATCCGTCCGCTGGGCGCTGAGCGAAGTGCTGCGACGCGTGCCTCCCGCCGCAGTCGGGGGAGTGGGACTTGCCTGCCAGCGCTCCACCTGCCTGTTCTGGGACGCCGAGTCTGGAAAATCACTCACCCCCGCGCTCTCCTGGCAGGATCGCCGCGCTGAGGGGATCTGCAAAGCTCTCGCGCGGCACGCCCCTTCCATCATCCGAAAGACGGGGCTGCGGCTGAGCCCGCATTACGCCGCCAGCAAGATTCGCTGGATGCTGGATCGCGCGCCCGGCCTGCGGCGCTCGGCCGGAAGCGGGCGCGCGCGCTTCGGGACGCTGGATTCGTATCTGCTGTTTCGGCTGACCGGCGGGGCTTCCTGGTCCACCGACCCCACCCATGCGGCGCGCACGCTCCTGATGGACTTGAAGCGTCTCGACTGGGATCCCGAGCTGCTGGACCTTTTCGGCGTTGCCTACCGCGCGTTGCCACCCATCCGGCCCTCGGCTTTCCCGGCGGGAGAGATCCGGATCCGGGGGGCGCGAATCCGCATCGCCGCCACCGTGGGCGATCAGCAGGCTGCGCTATTGGGCGTAGGATGCAGCCGGAGCGGGGAAATGGTAATCAACTACGGCACCGGTGCATTCGCCGCGCTGAACACAGGGCGTCGCCCCGTCCGCATTCCGGGGCTGTTGACTTCGGTGGCCTGGTCCTCCGACAAGGCGGTGCGGTTCCTGCTGGAGGGGCCGGTCAATGCGGCGGGAAGCGCCGTGGAATGGATGGAGGGTCTCGTCGGGCCGGCCAGTCGCGAGGAGGAATCGCTGGATGATTTGGACTCTCTCCCGATCGTCATCCCGGCACTGGCGGGGGTCGGGGCGCCCCATTGGCGCGGCGACGTCAACGCCGCGATCTTCGACCTGCGCCGCGATACAGAGCCGGCACAGCTGCGCGCCGCGACGCTGGCCGGAATCGCCTGTCGGATCCGGGAAATCGTGCAGCGGATGGGACGGCACCGGAAGCGAACCGATCCGATCGTGGCCGCAGGCGGTCTCCTGCAAAGGCACGAGCTGGCGCGATTCCAGGCCTCCCTGATGGCCGTGCCTCTGCTTCACGCTGAAGCCCCCGACGCCACGGCCCGAGGCGCGGCGCTCCTCGCGGGACATGCACTGGGCGCGTGGGATCTTCTGGAAGGGAGAGACATCCCGGCTTCCCCCACCCGGAGGGTCTCCCCGGGGAGACGGAACGGGGCAGCTGAAGCTTATTACCGGCGATTCACCTCGCAACTGCGGCGGCTTCTCGGCGCATCGGCTCCAAGGCGCCTTGAGATATGATTGACATCGGGACAAGCTCTGAACAGGAGGTGCTTGTGAGCAAAGGAAAAGTGGCGATTCTGGTGGAAAACGACTATCAGGACCAGGAAGTCTGGGTCCCTCTCTACCGCCTCAGGGAAGAAGGATACGAGACCGTCACCGTCGGCCCGTCGGCGGCCACCTACAAGTCGAAGTACGGCTACCCGATTCAGGCGCAGGCAGCTGCGTCCGACGTGCGCGCCGAGGATTTTCTCGGAGTGCTCATTCCCGGAGGATGGGCGCCCGATCGCCTGCGCCAGCATGATTCGATCCTGAAGCTGGTCAGGAACCTGTTCGAGAAGCGCCGGGTCGTGGCCGCGATTTGTCATGGAGGCTGGGTCCTCGCCTCGGCGGGGATTGCGAAGGGCAAGCGCCTGACTTCCTATGTCGCCATCAAGGACGATCTGGCGCATGCGGGCGCGGAATGGGTAGACCAGGAGGTGGTGAAGGACGGCTGCCTCATCACTTCCAGAAAACCCGACGATCTCCCCGCCTTTTGCCGGGAGATGATCAAGGCGCTGAAAGAGATTCCATGAAAAGCCCGGAGAATTTGTTGAAATCCTTCTTCGCCGAGCGCATCAAGGGCCTGGTGCAATCGGACATTCGCAGGATGTCCCGCGAGTGCGAGCGACTGGGCGGCATCAACCTGGGTCAGGGAATCTGCGACCAGCCGGTGCCCGATTCTGTGAAGGAGGCTGCCAAATCCGCCATCGACCGCGACCGGAGCATTTATTCGAAGTTCGAGGGGATTGATCCTCTGCGGGAGCGGATCGCGGCGAAGATGGCGGATTACAACGGCATCCGGTGCGATCCGGACCGCGAGGTGGTGGTGACCGTGGGCTCCACGGGAGGTTTCGTGGCGGCCTGTCTCGCGTTCGTGGAGCCGGGGGACGAGGTCATCCTCTTCTCACCCTTCTACGGCTACCACAGGAACATCCTGTCGCTCTGTGAAGCGACGCTTAGATTCGTGACCCTTCACCCTCCCAACTGGAGCTTTGATCCGGCGGATCTGGAGCGCTCGTTCACCGAAAAGACCGCGGCAGTCATCATCAACACCCCGTCCAATCCGTGCGGCAAGGTTTTCAGCCGCCAGGAGCTGATCCTCATCGCCTCCCTCTGCCAGAAGCATGGCGCGCTGGCCATCACCGACGAGATTTACGAGTACATCCTCTACGGCGAGCACCGCCACGTGAGCATTGGGTCACTTCCCGGGATGGAAGAGCGCACCATCACTCTTTCGGGGTTTTCCAAAACCTACAACATGACGGGATGGAGGCTGGGCTATGCGGTGGGGGCCGCGCCGCTGATGGAAAAAATCGGGCTACTGAACGATCTGCTTTACATTTGCGCTCCGACGCCCCTGCAGCACGCGGTGATGGCCGCTTTCGATCTGCCACCTTCCTACTACGATCAGCTTTGCGCCGATTACGCCCGCAAGCTGGAGATGACTTGCGCCGCGTGTGACGAGGCCGGGATCCGACCGCTCCTACCGCAGGGAGCCTATTACCTGCTCGCGGACATTTCGGGCCTTGGCCTCTCCGATGACAAGGAGGCGGCGAATTTCCTCCTCGGCCGGGCGGGAGTCGCCTCGGTGCCCGGCACATCTTTTTATGCCGATCCTGAGGATGGGAGGCAGCAGGTCCGGCTCTGCTTCGCCAAGCAGGACGGCGATCTCGAGGAGGCGTGCCGGCGCCTGAGAGGGATTCGCACCGCGCGCCCATGAGCGCTCCTCCCACCGCCCCTTCCCGGGCATCTGGCTCTCCCCTGCCCGCCATCGTGGTCTGTGGAATCCTGCTGACGCTGGCGGCTTTCACATGGCCCCAGATCCTGGTGAGATTCGTCTCACTCCAGTGGCAGGTGGGAAACGTCACCTCAGCCGCCGGCCTCTTGAGCACTGCCTTGGCCGTCGCCGCCTTGGGCGCCTGGATCTGCCGGCGGTGGCTCTCGTCCCGGGTGGCGCGGATGTTTACCTCGAAGCGCCAGTGCCTCTACTCTGCCGGCGCCATCCTTCTCGCTCTGGCTGTTTTCGCTGGACTGTCGGAATTCGCCCTGCGCGTCTTCCAGGTCCCGTTCCGGCTGGGGTGGACGCCCGCCGAATACCGGATCTCCCGTTTCGATCCCGGCCTGGGATGGTCCTACCTTCCCAATCTCTCCACCGTGCAGCGGTTCGGCTCGGAAGGGCGCACGGTGGCAATTTACACCGATGCCATGGGAAGTCGAGTGGCGGATCGAAACCTTCACCTGGACCCCGCCGCCCCGACGGTGGTCCTGGCGGGATGTTCCTACACCTTTGGCCACGGGCTTCAGTACCAGGAGACATTCGCAGGCCGCCTGGCTGCTATCCCCGGGTTTCCGTACCAGGTGCTCAATCTTGGCGTTCAGGGGTATGGCACCGACCAGTCGCTACTGTCCATGGAGCAGGTTCTGCCGAAAGTGAATGCGAAGGTGGTGATCTACACCTTTCTTCTGGATCACGTGAAGCGAAATGACAATGCGGATCGGAGATTCATCTTCCCCAAAGCGCGCTTCCCGGGCACCAAGCCACGCTTTGTCGTGGACCGGGACGGCTCCCTGCGCCAGGTGAGCCACCCGCATCGCTATGAGGACATGTTGGACTGCCACCTCTGTGATCTGGTGGAGCTTTTCTGGAATCGCTGGGGTCCCCAGCCCAGCATCCCTTTGACTCGGGCGCTGGTAAAGGCGATGAAGGAGTACGTCGAATCCCGTGGGGCGGTTTTCGTGCTGGTCCTTTGGACGAACCCGCACCAGGTCCCGACCGAGCAGCTAGAGCAGGCGCTCTTTCCCGGGCTCAAGGCGAATGTTGTGGATGTTGGCGCCGGAGCGCCGCCGGCTTTCACAGGTTGGATGATTCCTGGAGAGACCCATCCCGATGCGCGAGCCCATGCCTTTGTGGCGACCCGAATCGGCGCGAAGCTCGGCGAGCTCGGACTGATTGCGTCTTCCCCCCCGCCAACGGAGCTCGCCCGCCCGTAGCCCTGCCTTCAGGTTTTCTTGCGGACGGCGAGGGTGCCCAGTCCCGCAACCCCCAGCACGAGCACGCCGGCGTTCAACTGCACCGATCGCGCGTGCAGTTTCTGGAAACGGCGCTCCGCCTCCTCGCGTTGAAGTTTCGAGGGAGCCGAGGTTCGTTCCTGGCGAAGCTGGTGAATCCGCGGCTGTAGCAGCCAGCCGGCATAGAGAGTGCTGCCGAGCATGATCAACACCAACACCAGCTGCAAGAAACGCAGGGCGCGGGATCCGGAATCGAACAGGAAGAGAAGCAGCAGCATCACCAGCGCCACGGCGCCGCACAGGGCGCCCGCCCGGTAGTACGTGGGGAAAAGCTGAGCGAGGAGGTTTCCTGCGGCCGGACGATCCAGGGCGGCGAAGATCCCCCGGGTCACGACCGCGGAAAAAAATGCAATGCTTCCCACCCACAGCGATAGCGCCAGGAGCAGGAGGAACTGGAACAGCCAGCGGATCATTCTCGTTGGTCCTCCGAAAACAGAAAGGGCCGGCCACTTGGCCGGCCCTTCATCCTAGCGCAATCCCGTGCTGCTTACAGCCCGGAGTTCTCCAGGAAAGCGCGGAGCTTCTGGCTGCGAGACGGATGCCGCAGCTTACGCAGAGCCTTGGATTCGATCTGGCGAATCCGCTCTCGGGTAACCGCGAAGGATTGACCCACCTCCTCCAGCGTGTGCTCGCTGCCGTCTCCCACGCCGAAGCGCATCTTCAGCACCATCTCTTCCCTTGGCGAAAGAGTCTTCAGAACCCGCTGCGTCTGCTCTTTCAGGTTCAGGTTGATGACCGCCTCCACGGGGGAGACCACGGCCCGGTCCTCGATGAAGTCCCCCAGATGGCTGTCTTCCTCCTCGCCGATGGGTGTCTCCAGGGAAATGGGCTCTTGGGCGATCTTGAGAACCTTGCGAACCTTGGCCACGGGGATTGCCATCTTCTTGGCGATTTCCTCCGGCGTGGGCTCGCGGCCGATCTCCTGCACCAGGCTCCGAGACGTGCGAATGAGCTTGTTGATGGTCTCAATCATGTGCACCGGAATCCGGATCGTGCGGGCCTGGTCGGCGATGGCGCGGGTGATGGCCTGCCGGATCCACCAGGTGGCATAGGTGGAAAACTTGTAGCCGCGCCGGTACTCGAACTTGTCTACCGCCTTCATGAGGCCGATGTTGCCTTCCTGGATCAGGTCCAGGAACTGCAATCCCCGGTTGGTGTACTTCTTGGCGATGGAGACCACCAGTCGCAGGTTCGCTTCCACCAGTTCGGTCTTGGCTTTATCGGCTTCGTGCTCGCCGTGGATGATGTAGTCGGCGGTGGCATGGAGCTCAACGGCAGAGGTCTCCATGGAAGCCGCCACCGTGAGAATCTCCTGGGAGGCCACCGCGATCTTGTCCTTCAGCTCCTTGCGAACCTTGGAAAGCTTCGAAAGCTTGAGCCTCCTGCGGTAACCTTTGATGTCCGATTCCAGCAACCGGACCGTTTCCGCCGCTTCCTTGAGCCGTTTGGAAAACTCCATGACCCGATTGTTGGAGAGATCCAGGTCCTTGATCTCGCGCGCCACCAGGACCCGGAGCCGGGTGAGGCTGCGCAGTTCCTTCGTGTAGATGCGGGACCCCTCGGTAAGCCGCTGGAGGTGCTTCTCCACCTTCTGGGCCCGGGTGTGCAGGCGAGCGATCCGGGAAATGCCGTCCAGCGCTCGCTTGCGCCCTGCCTCGGTGTTCTCCTCAACGCCTTCCTCGATGGCCACCGAGACCACATCGGCCAGTCGGATCTCGCGTCCTCGAAGCGCCCTGCCCAGCTTCAACAACTCGTTGATGACGTAATTGCTGCGGGAAAGCGCCTTGACGATTTTCTTCTCCCCGCGCTCGATGCGCCGGGCAATCTCCACCTCGCCCTCGCGAGTGAGCAGGGGGACGGTGCCCATCTCCCGGAGGTACATCCTGACAGGGTCATTGGTCTTGTCCAGGATCCCCGGGGTGAGCTCGAACTTGGTGGGTTCTGCGGGCTCCGCCTCTGGCTCGGCTTCCTTCTCGACCTTCTCATCCTTGCGCTTGAAACTGGCTTCCGAGTCCACCACTTCGATGCCCAGCTGATCGAAGAGGAGGAAGATGTCGTCGATCTCCTCGGGAGAACTCACCTCTTCCGGAAGAATGTCATTCACCTCGTCGTAGACGAGGTATCCCTTCTCCCGACCGATGTTGATCAGGTGTCTTACTTCTTCATACTTGTCTTCAATGCCCACCCTGGGCCTCCTTGCTGGGATACCGGCCGCCAGGCCGGTGGTGGGTAAGTCGCCGCCCCCTGGCCTACGACGCCGGGGCACTCCTCAGCGCGTGAATCTCGCGCCTCAGGTCCATTTTCTGCCGCAATAGGTCGTCCACCGATGCTCCGTCCGCGGCCGTTTCCAATTTCTCCTGCAACTCCTGCAGTCTACGTGCCAGACGGCCCTCCCGCAGCCGCCTGACACAATCTTCCGCTTCGCACAGATTCGCCACCGGGCCGGGCATGGAGGCCAGTCTCAAGAGCAGATCCTGGTCGGTCGGATTGGAGAGTCGGGAACCCAGGCGGCCGTAACTCATTTCCCCTTCGCCGGCCATGTCCTTTGCCACGCGCCAGATTCGCTCCACTTCGCTCCCCGCCAGATCTTCGTCACCCAGTGATGGTCCCAGTGCCTGTCGGGCCTCGGGCAATTCGATAAAGAGCTTTAAAAGCCGCGCGGCCGGCCCTCGCAGCGTATCCGCAGGGCCGGAAAATGACACGGATCTCAAATTTGTTCTCCGGGCGGCCACCGCCGATTTCAATTCCTGCAGCACGATCCCGTCCTGAATACGAAACACTTCCGACAGGAGTTTCACCTGCTCGGAGCGTTCCACCGCGCTCTCCAGCCTAGCCACATAGGGTAGAACCAGGTTCAGGGCCTGGATCTTTCCGGCAGGGCTGGCCAAATCGACGTGTTCCGCCGATTCCCGCGCCAAATATTCCAGGTAGGTCGGAGCATTTTCCAGCAGGTCCCGGTACCGCTTGGGACCCTCTTCGCGCACGAACTTGTCCGGGTCCTTCCCGCCGGGAAGCTGAAGCACGCGGACTTCGAAGCCCGACTCGAGGAGTATGTCCAGGCTACGCCGAGTCGCCGCCTGACCCGCTGAATCCGGATCGAAATTAACCACGACACGCCGTGTGAAACGGGCCAGCAGCCGCGCGTGAGACGGGGTGAAGCCGGTTCCCAACGTCGCCGCCAAGCCTTCCACACCGGTCTGATGGAGGCTGAGAAAATCCATGTAGCCCTCCACCAGTATCGCCCGGTCTAGTTTTCGGATGGCACCGGCCGTCCCGTCGAGCCCGTAAAGGACTTCTCCTTTGCGAAAGAGGGGAGTCTCCGGAGAGTTCAGATACTTCGGCTCCCCCGCTGCCACTATTCGACCGCCGAATCCGACGCACTCTCCCGACAGATTCCGAATGGGAAAGATCAGCCGACTCCGGAAGCGGTCGAAAGTTCGGCCCGTCTCTTCTTTCTTGAGCAACAGCCCCGCATTCAGAAGCTGCGTTTCGGGAAAACCCTGACCCAGCAGCGCGGCTTTGAGACCGTCCCATCGATCGGGCGCGAAACCGATGGAGAAAGCTTCCTCGGTTTCGGTCTTAAGACCCCTCCTTTTTAGATACTCGCGGCCCGCTTTCCCCTCGCCGGTCTCGAGCAAGACCTTCCGGAAGTAGGCGACGGCTGCCTGCTGTACTCTGAGGAGCGCCTGCCGCTCGGAGGAAGCGTGATGCACCCGCTCCGGCAGTGGAATCCCGTAGCGCCGAGCCAAAAGGCGCAGCGCTTCGGGGAAATCCACTTTTTCATAGAGCATGAGAAACTTGAAGGCATCGCCTCCAGTTCCGCATCCGAAGCAGTAAAACAACTGCTTGCCCGCATCCACGTGGAACGAGGGGGTCTTTTCCGTGTGGAAGGGACAGAGACCGCGATAGCGACTTCCGACCTTTTTTAGCGGAAGGTACCCGGCGACGATCTCCCGGATATCCAGAGATGCCCGGACTTTCTCAAGAAAGTCTTCGTCAGTCCTGGAGGGCACCACCCCGACTCCCGCGCCGCCGCCTAGGCCTCGTTGGATTAAGGTAACGGCGCCCGAACAGAATAGAACACCCAGCCGCCCCAGCCCTTCACGACGGTGGAGTTAATCGTTGTAGCGCCTCTCCTGGGCCAGGCGCTTCAGCGCCTTCTTGCGAGCCGCCAGGGCTTTGATTTTGCGTTTCTGGCTGGGTTTCAGATAGTGCTGGCGCTTCTTAACTTCCGAAAGAATGCCGGACTTCTCGCATTTCCGCTTGAAGCGCCTCAGGGCATTCTCGAGGGTTTCATCTTCCCTCACCCTCACTAAGGGCATCCCTGCATACCCCCCTTCTCGATGGGAATAGCTGGCCCGACTCTGTTCGAGACCCTTGCCTCGCAGACCTCGATCCAGGCGGATCAGTCTGTATTGTCATGCCGGCTGTTGGGTTACCCGTGGACCTAGGTTGTGGAGATAAACGCTAGGTAATGCTACGACTTATCCCCGTTTCGGCGGACAAACACGCCATAAATATATGCTCGGGCTGAACTTTTGTCAAGAATTCGCTTCGAAATATCTTTTTTGTGATATCTCTTGTCGAATCAAATAATTACCTGCCTTTCTTGCGGTTGGCAGATCTTCCTGGCGCCATCTTGCGGGAAATATCGGAGGGCCTTGACCGGGCGTTGATCATTGCCGCCGCGCACCCGGCTCCAAAGCCGTTGTCGATGTTTACGACCAGGACTCCCCCTGCACAGCTGTTCAACATGGCAAGCAAGGCGGCAATTCCCCCGGCTCCCGCACCATACCCCACGCTAGTTGGGAGCGCGATGACCGGCGCATCGACCAACCCGGCGACGACGCTGGGAAGTGCCCCCTCCATTCCGGCCGCCACAACGAGGACCCGGGCCGCCTGGATGGTCTCCCGATGGGCCAGGAGCCGATGGAGGCCCGCCACACCGACGTCGTAGATTCGTTCCACCCGATGTCCCATCAGCTCGGCCGTAAGCGCTGCCTCTTCCGCGACGGGAACGTCCGACGTCCCTGCGGCAAGCACCACGATTCCACGGTGGTTTGGCGAGCGCCAGCCAGTGGGAGTAGAGACGATGGCCCGGGCGGCCGAGTGATACAGCGCGTTCTTGCATTCCTTGCGCACAGCTCGGTAGAGGGCTTCGCTTACCCGAGTCACCAGGACCGGCGAGCGGCTTCGAGACAGGCTCTTGACGATGGAGACGATCTGGCCAGCCGATTTCCCCTCCCCGAAAACCACCTCTGGGAACCCGCGACGGATGTGCCGGTGATGATCCACTTTGGCAAAACCAAGGTCCTCGAAGGGGAGATACTTGAGCCGGTCAAGGACCTCTTCGACGCTCAGCCTTTTCTCCTGAAGCCCTTCCAGGAGGGCGAGTATTCTCTGTCTTTCCATGGGGATCCTCTGTGGGCCTACGATTATAGCATGCGTTGGGCGCCCCCCTCCTGCATCCTTGACAAGGCTGTAACCCTCTCATAGACTACCGACTGCGCCTCCCTCGCGGCACGATCCGAATCATTCCTTATTTCGAGGCCGATTGGCGGCCCTCTGGAGAGTCTTGCATGACCGTCTCCCCGGAAAAACGAAGTCACCCCCGGGTCAAGGACCGTCTCACTCTGCGCTCCACATCGCCGGCCGAGGGAGCCAGTGAAATGTCAACCACCGATCTGAGTCTGGGCGGCGCCCAGGTGGCGGCCTCCCGGTTTGTCCCGTTGATGACCCGGGTCGAAGTCACGTTGCTCCTCCCACCGGAAGAAGGAACCGAATCGGGCCCTCGTCCGGTGCGGGCGGAGGCGGTGGTGGTAAGAGTTAATCCTCCAGCGCCGCAAGCCGAAATCGAGCACTACCAGATTGCCCTGTTCTTCTCCCGCATGGAGCAACGCGACCGCAACGCCCTCGCAAGGTATCTCTCCAGCCAATCCCGGGAATTCTGATGAGTGAGTATGTGGTGGGAGTCACGGGCGCTTCCGGTGGTCTTTGCGCCCGGGACTTCATCCGCAGCATTCTCACGGTTCCGGAAGTCCGCCGGATCCACGTGGTAGTTTCCCACTTCGCGCAACAGGCGCTTCGAGCCGAGCTCCCTGGCGTCGGGCCGGAGGAGGCGGGATTGCGCCGGGCTCTGGCGGGCGATCCCTCAGGGCGTATCGTCTTCCATGCCACGGACAACATGGCAGCCACCATATCCAGCGGCTCCTATCCAAATGACGGAATGGTCATCATCCCATGCAGCATGGGAACTCTGGGGGCGATTTCCTCCGGGGTATCCACGAACCTGATTCATCGTGCTGCCGACGTGACTCTCAAGGAACGCCGTCCCCTGATCCTCGCCATCCGCGAAACACCCCTGAATCGCATTCACTTGAAGAACCTGGTGGCAGCCTCGGAGGCGGGAGCAGTGATCTTTCCCTTGGTTCCCTCCTTCTACACCCGACCCGCGGAAGTGGAGGAGATCCTCACGCAGTTCAGCGCGCGCATCCTGGATCAGCTCCACCTCCCCCACTCCCTGGGCAGGAGATGGGGAGCTTGATCCCGACCTCGGGCTCCCTCTCGAGAGGTAAGATGAGCCAGCTCGGCATGACGCTGGAGATGATCCAGTTTGAGCACACCGTTTTCGCGCTTCCCTTTGCTTTGATGGGCGCGGTGCTGGCGCAGGAAGGAGTTCCCGGCGGGCGGACGCTGCTCTGGATCGTGCTGGCAATGGTCTCAGCCCGGAGCGCCGCCATGACGTTCAATCGCCTGGCCGACCAGGCTTATGACGCCAGGAACCCCCGTACCTCCTCCCGCCCGCTGGTGACACGCCGCCTCTCTCGGAGTTTTGCCTGGGGCTTTCTCGTCTGCAATGGAGCTTTGTTCATCCTCTCGGCGGCCATGCTGAACCGATTGGCGTTCATTCTCTCGTTCCCGGTCTTGGCATTGATCCTGGGTTATTCGTATGCCAAGCGGTTTACCTGGGGGGCGCATTTCCTCCTCGGCGCCAGCCTCGGGTGCGCACCGCTTGGGGCCTGGATTGCCGTGCGCGGCGACTTCAACTCCCCCCCCCTGCTTCTGGGGCTGGCGGTGCTCTGCTGGACAGCCGGCTTCGATGTCATCTATGCCTGTCAGGACATCGACTTCGATCGGCGGGAAGGCCTTCACTCCATCCCTCGGCGCTGGGGTGTGGCGCGCGCCCTGTTTTTCGCACGCCTGCTTCATGTTTTCATGCTGTTAGCGCTGGTTGCGGTGGGCCGGATCCTGTCCTTGGGATCTCTCTACTACGCGGGGGTGGGAGTGACCGGTCTCCTGTTGGCCTACGAGCATTCCCTGGTGCGAGCCGATGACCTCTCCCGGGTGAATCGCGCCTTCTTCACCGTAAACGGCTGCATCAGCATGCTTCTGTTCGCCATGACGCTGGCGGACCGCCTCCGTGCGGGCTGATTCCCACCATCATCGATCAATCATCAGGTAGAGATCCCTCAAGTTGTTCCCGGTCGGGCCGGTAACCACGCAGTCCCCCAGGGCCCGGAAGAGCCGATGAGTGTTTGCGGAGGCCCGCACCTTCAGTGGATCCATGCCGCGGAGGTGAGCCCGCGAGACGGTTCGGCCGTCACAGAAGGCGCCCGCAGCCGGACTGTTCCCGTCCTTCCCGTCACTTCCCGCAGCAAGGAAAAGGCTCCGTTGATTCCCCTCAAGCCGCAGCGCCGCCGCCAGGACAAGATCTTGCGCCCGTCCCCCCTTTCCTCTACCCTGAGGCTTGACCCGGACTTCGCCTGCCGCCAGTAAGCACCGGGGGGGAGCCTGCCGCTTGATCCAATCCTCTCGTGCCTTCAAGAGTCGATCCAGGAACGCATCGGATGATTCCTCCACCGCTCCACCTAGGATTCGTGTTGCGTATCCCAGGCTTTTTGCCCGGCGCTCGGCTACCCTCACCAAGGTCTGCGAATCTGCCACAATCCAAAGGACCTTGCCCCGAAAGCATGCGGCGGAGGGTTTGAGTGTCTCCGGCCAGCCTGGCCGCTGGAGACGACGGCGCAGAGGTGCAGGCAGCTCACGGAAGATCCCGGAGGTGGCCAAAATCTCCATGCACTCGGCCCAGGTGGATGGATCAGGAAGCGTGGGGCCTCCCCCACCGATTCAGGACAATCCACGGGCACATCCGATAACAGGAGCGTGAGCTGGGGTGCTCCGGGAGCCATTGCAGCCAGCCGCCCTCCCTTGATTCCTGAAAAGTGCCTGCGGACCACATTGATCTCGCGTATTCCCAGACCACTGGAAATCAGGAGCCGATGCAGCAGCGCCTTATCGCTGCGGGAGATCCACCCCGAAAGCGGCGATGCTGCTACGGCCGAGGCCCCTCCGGAGATCAGATGGATGATGGCGCGCCCCGGCTTGGCTCGTTTCATGCTCTTCAGCAGGAAGCTCCCCGCCCGAAAGGAATTCGCATCCGGAATCGGATGATTCCCCAGGAGTGTCCGGATGGGCGCGGGTGGCCTCCGTGCCCCCCGGGGTAGGACGGCCACTCCGCTGAGTCTGTTCTCCGGGAAAATCTCCAGCATGGCGCGTGCCATGGATCCCGCCGCTTTCCCCATGGCGAGCAGGAGTGTTTCTTCCTCGCCCTTCAGCGATATGCGAAACTCCGGCCCGACCAGAGTACCGCTCTCGAATCGGAGCTGTGAGTGGAGAAGATGTGAGGGCGAGCAATCCGCCAATGCGCCCGTGAAGATCTCCAGCGCATCGTGACGCAGCTCGGTGCAGAGCCCTTTTCTCACTCAAAAAGTCCTTGACAGGTCCTGGGCCTGATGGTATTTACTCACCGGTTCTCAGCCATCCTACCCACTCTCACACTCTCTAGCCGGAGGAGACCCGATGAACAAGGCCGATCTCATCGAAAAGATTGCAAAGGACGTAAAGATCAGCAAGACGACGGCCGGCAAGACGCTGGATTCGCTCGTGGACGGCGTGACGAAGTCTCTTAAGAAGGGCGAGAGAGTGGCCCTGGTCGGATTCGGCACCTTCTCTGTTTCCAAGAGAAAGGCAAGGGTAGGTCGCAACCCTCAGACCGGCGAGACCATCCAGATCAAGGCACGCAGAGTGGCCCGTTTCCGTCCTGGCAAGGAGTTGGCCGGTTCCATAAAGTAGCTCTCCCTCGGCAATCACAAAAAAAGGGCGGCTGCAGCCGCCCTTTTTCAATCTTGGTCGCCTTACCCGTTTCATTCCACCGCAGCCAGCAGCGAGCCCGTCTCGACCGTTTGACCCGGCGTTACTTCCAGCTCCACCACTTTTCCCTGGCAAGGCGAGGCCACCTCGTTTTCCATTTTCATGGCCTCCAGGATGATGAGTCCCTGCCCTTTATCCACCTCATCGCCCACTTTGACCTTGACCGCCACCACTTTGCCAGGCATCGAAGCACGGACTTCCCGACGTCCCCTGCCCATCCCGATTCCCGTTCCCTCGGCCGCGCCCTTAAGGGGATCCATGATTTCCACCGCGACCTGGCGGCTCCCCAGATCCAGCAGCAAGGTTGTGCCAGCCTCGTCAAAAGTGACGTCGAAAGTCCGCTTGCCCAGGCGAATGAGCAATGAGTAGGGTCCGCGCTCCGTGACTTCCGCCTCTACGGATCGTTTTCCGACACGTCCCCGGTAGCGATCTCCGTCCCGCCGCAAATCCACCCGGCGGTTTCGCCCTCCGATCCGCACTTCCAGGCTCAACTCTGCCCCCAGGGATTTCGGAATCCACCACGCATCTGCTGCCCATGCCGGCCGCTGAGGGTCCATGCTCCCGATGATGAGCTTCCGGAGGTGAGGGGCCGCTCGCCTCGCTGCCGCAGGTGCAGCGCCGCCACCATCGCCACCGCTTCCAATTCGTCATCCAGCTCCGGTGGCTCCCGGTTCAGGAGGCGCTCCACATAACCGGTGTCGATCTCTCCGCGCTGAAATTCCCCATCGGCCATCACCCGGCGATGAAACGGAAGCGTGGTGGCGACGCCGAGGATCCGGAACTCGGCGAGGGAGCCCGCCATGGTCCGAATGGCGGATTCCCGATCTCGTCCCCAGACGATCAGCTTGGCCAGGAGCGAATCGTAAAAGAGGGACACCTCGTCTCCTTCGGCCACCCCGGAATCGACTCGAATCCGGGGCCCTTCGGGAGGGCGATAAAGCCGGATTCGCCCAGGAGAGGGCCGAAATCGATTCTCCGAATCTTCTGCCTGGATGCGGCATTCCAGGGCCCACCCCCGAGGGCGCAGACCCTTGCGTGGCATGGAAAGAGGCTCACCCGCCGCGATGCGGATTTGCGCCTCTACCAGATCGATCCCCATAACCATCTCGGTGACGGGGTGCTCCACCTGAAGCCGGGCGTTGATCTCCAGGAAGTAAAATCGGCCTTCGGCGTCGCGGATGAACTCCACGGTGCCGGCGTTGGTATAGCCCGCCGCGCGACACGCGGAAAGAGCCCAGCGCTCGAGCTTTCTGCGGGTCACCTCGGTCACTACCGGCGAGGGTGTCTCCTCCACCAGTTTCTGGTGCCTGCGCTGCAGGGAGCATTCCCGTTCTCCCAGCGCGATGCCATTTCCCTGCGAGTCGACCAGCACCTGCACTTCGATGTGCCGGGAAGGCTCCAGATAGCGCTCAACAAAGATCGTGTCATCACCGAACGCGGTGCGCGCCTCGCTTCGGGCGGTGGCCAGCGCGGGGCCAATCTCCTCGGATTGTCGAACGATCCGCATTCCCCTTCCCCCTCCCCCGGCCGCAGCCTTCAGAAGAATGGGATAGCCTGCTTTCCTCGCCCAGTCACGGACTTGCTTCTCCTGGAGGCCCTTCTTCTCGAGCCCGGGCACCACCGGAACTCCTGCTGTCGCCATCCTTCGCCGCGCCTGGATCTTGTTTCCGAGCTTCCGCATGGAAGCGGGCCCCGGACCGATAAAGACCAATCCGGCGCGACGGCAGGCTTCGGCGAATTCGGGATTCTCCGACAGGAACCCGTACCCCGGATGGATCGCGTCCGCCCCGGATTGTCTTGCGGCTGCGAGAATTGCCTCGAGGTTGAGATAGCTTTGCGCCGAGGGCGCCGGTCCCACGAGCCGGGCCTCATCGGCGATGCGTGCGTGCAGGGCCCCGCGGTCCGCCTCGGAACAAATCGCCACCGATGTGATTCCCATCCGCCGGCAGGTCCGGATCACCCGCGCGGCGATTTCCCCCCGGTTCGCGATGAGGACCTTGCGATACGGCGGGCGGCTGGATTTCCTGACGCGAATCCTTTGGGCGGGCATCAGAGCGGGATGTTGCCGTGCTTCTTGGGGGGGTTCTGATCGCGCTTGGTGGAGAGAAGTTGGAGCGAGGAGATGAGCTTGCGCCGCGTGGCTCTCGGCTCAATGACTTCATCCACGAAACCCCGTGCCGAGGCCACGTAGGGATTGGCGAATTTCTCCCGGAACTCCTCTACCTTTTCCCGGCGGAACTTGTCGGGATCCGCGGCCGATTCAAGCTCCCTCCGGTAGATGATATTCACCGCACCCTCCGGGCCCATGACTGCGATTTCCGCGCTGGGAAAGGCGAAGTTCAGATCGGTGCGGATTTGCTTGCTCGCCATGACGCAATAGGCCCCGCCGTACGATTTGCGGGTGATGACGGTGATCTTGGGAACGGTGGCCTCGGCGAACGCATAGAGCAGCTTGGCGCCGTGCCGGATAATTCCCCCGAACTCCTGGGCGGTGCCGGGCAGGAATCCTGGCACATCCTCGAACACGATGAGGGGGATATTGAACGCGTCGCAGAAGCGAACGAATCGCGCTCCCTTCACCGAACCATCGATATTCAATGTTCCGGCCAGCACCGCGGGCTGGTTGGCCACCACTCCAACAACCCGGCCCGCCAGCCGCCCGAATCCCACGACGAGGTTTCCGGCGAAGTGCTCGTGCACCTCGAAGAACTTCTTTTGATCCAGGACGCGATGAATGAGGTCCTTCATGTCGTAGGGTTGATTGGGGCTCTCGGGAATCAACCGATCCAGCTCCGGGTCCTCGCGACGGGGATCGTCGCCAGTTTCGCGAAACGGAGGATCGGCCATGTTATTGGACGGAAGATATCCCAGCAATTCCCGGATGAGGGCCAGGCACGCCTTGTCGTCCCGGGCCGCAAAGTGAGCCACGCCGCTGACCTGGTTGTGGGTCATGGCACCCCCCAACTTCTCCTTGGTCACTTCTTCGTGCGTGACCGTCCGGATCACGTCCGGTCCGGTGATGAACATGTAGCTGGTCCCGTCCACCATCACGTTGAAATCGGTGATCGCCGGAGAGTAGACGGCCCCGCCGGCGCAGGGGCCCATGATGGCGGAAATTTGCGGGACGACCCCGGAGGCCAGGGTGTTGCGCAAGAAGATGTCGGCGTAACCCGCCAGGCTCACCACGCCCTCCTGAATGCGGGCTCCTCCCGAATCGTTCAGGCCGACAATGGGGGCGCCGACCCGCATGGCCATGTCCATGATTTTGCAGATTTTTCCCGCGTAAGTCTCGGAGAGCGAGCCACCGAAGACGGTGAAATCCTGGGCGAACAGAAAGACGGGCCTCCCCTCCACGAGTCCGTGGCCTGTGATGACCCCATCCCCGGGGACGAGACTCTTCTCCATGCCAAAGTCGAGGCAGCGGTGGGTGACGAACTTGTCGAACTCTTCGAAGCTGCCGGGATCCACCAGCAGCTCGACGCGCTCCCGGGCGGTGAGCTTTCCTTCCTTGTGCTGCCGCTGGATACGGTCGTCGCCTCCCCCCAGCTCGGCTTCCCGATTTCTCCTTCGTAACTCCTCAAGCTGATGTGAGGACATCTCCGATCTCCAGACGGGCGGACGAGCCGCAGAGAGGGCGAGGGGCCGGAGCGCTTGGCGGTTCAGCCGCGGCGTGCGGGCTGGGAGAGCTTCTGCCAGTCGTCCAGAAACTTTTTCAGGCCGACATCGGTCAAGGGGTGCTTGACCAGCGCCTCGATCACGGCGAAAGGCATGGTGGCCACGTCCGATCCGGCCAGGGCCGCTTCCACCACATGAACGGGATTCCGGATGCTCGCCGCGAGGATTTGGGTGGGGAAATTATAGTTGTCGAAGATGGTGCGGATTTGCCGCACCACGTCCATGCCCACAAAGCTGATGTCATCCAACCGTCCGACGAAGGGACTGACGTAGGTGGCTCCCGCTTTCGCAGCGATGAGCGCCTGCGTCGAGGAAAAGATGAGAGTGGTATTGATGGGGATCCCCTCCGAAGAGAGCGCCTTGATGGCGGGGATTCCCGCCGCGATGCAGGGGATCTTCACGGTGATGTTCTTGGCGATGCGGGACAGCTCCCTGCCCTCCTTCACCATCTCCTCGGTAGTGGTGCTCACCACTTCGGCGCTCACCGGGCCGGGAACCACCGCGCAGATTTCCTTGAGAAGCTCGATGAAGTCCTTCCCCTCCTTCGCCGCCAGCGAGGGGTTCGTCGTCACGCCGTCCAGGATTCCCCAGCTGGCGGACTTCTTGATTTCCTGAATATTCGCTGTATCGATGAAGAATTTCATGGCACCTTCCCCTTCCCCCTGCTCGTGGGGGTCATGCTCGATTTCAGGCTTCTTCCTTCTCGACCACCTTCGCCACCGCTACCACGACGTCCCCTTCCTCGAGATTGATGAGCCGCACCCCTTGAGTGTCCCGGCCATGGATGGAGATGCCGTTGACTGCCATGCGGATCACCATTCCGAACTGGGTGACCACCATGATCTGATCGTCGTCCTGTACTTCGCACACGCCGACGACGTTTCCACCCTTCTCGGTGGTGCGGATGTTGATCATCCCCATGCCGCCGCGTCCCTGGGCGCGGTACTCCTCCACGGCGGTGCGCTTTCCCAGGCCACGTTCCGTCACCGTCAGGATGTGTCCCTTGCCCGAGAGGGCGTCCATCTCCACCAGGAAATCATCGGGGCGCATCTGCATGCCGCGAACCCCGTAGGCGCCGCGACCCATGGGTCTCACCTCCGATTCGGAGAAGCGAATCGCCTTGCCCAGGTGGCTGGCCAGGAAGAGATCTGACGTTCCGCCGGTGATCCTGGCATCCAGAAGCAGGTCTCCTTCGTCGATGGAGAGCGCGATGATGCCGCCGCTTCGGGGATGGGAAAACGCCGAAAGGGCGGTCTTCTTCACCGTCCCCCGCGTGGTGGCCAGCACCACGTACTTGTCGTCGGGGAAGTCCCGGGTTGCGATGAGGGCCGCCATCTTCTCCCCCTCGCCCATCCCGATGAAATTCACCAGGGCCTTTCCCTTGGCTGCGGCGCCGACGTGCGGACTCTCATGGACTTTGAGCCAGTGGACCCTTCCCTTGTTCGTGAAAATCAGGAAGTAATCGTGGGTGGAGGCGACGAAGAGGTGCTCCACGAAATCTTCGTCCCGCACCGTCATGCCGGTGCGTCCTTTGCCTCCCCGGTGTTGAGACCGGTAAACCGCCAGGGGGCTCCGTTTGATGTACCCCGTGTGAGTCAGGGTGACGACCATTTCCTCTTCGGGGATGAGCTCCTCCACCGAGATCTCATCCGCCTGGTCCAGGATCTGGGTGCGGCGCTCGTCGGCGAAGTTCTTACGGATCTCCTTGATCTCCTCGACAATCAGCTCCCGAACCAGCTGCTCGTTCCCCAGAATCTCACGGTATCGGGCGATGAGCTTCAGCACCTCCGCATACTCGTCGAGCACCTTTTGACGCTCCAGCGAGGTCAACTTCTGCAGCCGCAGATCCAGAATTGCCTGTGCCTGGACCTCGGAAAGCCGGAACCTCAGGCGCATGGCCTCCTTGGCCTCTCCCGGGGTCTTGGCGGAGCGGATGAGGGCGATGATGGCGTCCAGGTTGTCCAGGGCGATCTTGAGCCCTTCCAGGATATGGGCTCTATCTTCGGCCCGGGCGAGATCGTGCCGGGTGCGCCGGATGATGACTTCGTGCCGGTGCTCGATGAAATGCTCGATGAGCTCCCTCAGAGTCAGAACTCGGGGCTGGTTGTGGACGATGGCCAGGAAGATCACTCCGAACGTCTCCTGCATCTGGGTGTACTTGTACAGATTGTTCAGGATGACATCCGCGATCTCCCCCCGCTTCAAATCCAGCACCACCCGAATCCCATCCCGATCCGATTCGTCACGGATGTCGGCAATTCCCTCGATGCGCTTCTCGGTGACCAGAGCAGCAATCTGCTCGATGAGCCGCGTCTTGTTCACCTGGTAGGGAATCTCGCTGATGACGATCCGGGTCTTGTCCTTCCTCCCCTCCTCGACGCCGGCCTTGGCACGCATCCGGAGGATCCCTCGGCCAGTCTGGTAGGCCTGGCGAATTCCGCTGCGCCCGCAGATGAAGCCCGCGGTCGGGAAGTCGGGGCCCGGGATGTGCTCCATCAGCTCGTCCAGAGTGATTTCGGGGTTCTTGATGGTGGCGACCACCGCATCACAGATCTCCCCCAGATTGTGGGGCGGGATGTTGGTGGCCATCCCCACGGCGATTCCCGAGGAACCGTTCACCAGCAGGTTCGGGAAACGGGACGGCAGGACCAGCGGCTCCGAGAGCGAACCATCGTAATTGGGGCCGAAGTCGACCGTGTCCTTCTCGATCTCCGCCATCATTTCGTGCGCCAGCTTCGACATGCGGACCTCGGTGTAGCGCATGGCCGCCGGAGGATCGCCGTCGATGGATCCGAAGTTCCCCTGCCCGTCCACCAGGGGGTAGCGCAGCGAGAAATCCTGGGCCATGCGGACGATGGTGTCGTACACCGCCGCCTCACCATGAGGATGGAACTTGCCGATGACGTCTCCCACCACGCGGGCCGATTTCTTGTAAGGCTTGTCGTAGCCGTTATTGAGCTCGTGCATGGCAAAGAGCACGCGCCGGTGCACGGGCTTGAAGCCGTCCCGAATGTCGGGGAGGGCCCGCCCGATGATGACGGACATGGCGTAGTCCAGGTAGGAACGCCGCATCTCGTCTTCGATGTTGACCGGAATCTTCTCGTCGGGTGCCTGGGGTGGGGCTGTGGTCTCGTCCATGGTCGGTTAAATGTCCAGGTTTCGCGCGTCCAGGGCGTTTTCCTCGATGAACTTTCGGCGGGGCTCCACCTGATCGCCCATCAGCACGGTGAAGATGGAGTCCGCTTCCACGGCATCCGAAATATCCACCTTCAGCAGCTTGCGGGTCTCGGGGTTCATGGTCGTCTCCCAGAGCTGACCTGGATTCATCTCTCCCAGGCCCTTGTAGCGCTGGATGGTAAGGCCCTTCTTTCCTTCCTCCAGGAGATGCTCCAGCAGTGCCCGCTTGCTTTCGATGGCGGTTTCCTTTCCGTCCAGCGAGACCAGGAACGGGGGCTTCGCCAGCTCCACCATCTCCGCACTCATCTGCCGGAGACTCTTGTATTCGATGCAGGAAACCAATTCCCAGGAGAGGGTCACTTCGGGGATGCTGCGGAGCTGCGT
>JAKEFJ010000080.1 GCA_022616665.1 Acidobacteriota bacterium | reverse complement strand
GGCGCAGCGCCTGAAAAACCTGGACGAGGTCGAGATCGGTAGCCACCGCCTGCTTCTGCTGTCCGGCCGGTCCCGCGGCCAAGTGAAAAACGCTCCGGGATGATCCCGCGGGCCTCCACGCCTCGAACGCACGCACCACCTGCCTCCTGGTAAAATCTCCCTTACTCACATTCAGCGGGCCGTACTCCACGGTCTTCTCGCCGACGATGGATAGACCGTCCTGGACCGCCCGCGTGAAAAGCGTGGCGCCCGACTGGTCCTCGTGCTGCTTCCAAACCCCCATGGAGAGTCCCAGGACGTAGAGCCTCCCGTCCACCGATTCAATGAAGACCAGCACCTTTTCGCCGCTGTGGAAGACGGCCTCGCCGATCGCTTCGGATATTTCTCCGTCCAGCTCGCCTCCCCGCGTGTGAAATGTCACCGCCTGTCCCGGTCTCACTCGCCCCTTCAACACGTCGGTGACCTTCAACGTGACGGCGGTCTCCAGGCCGTTGGCGCCATGGTTCACACCCTTCTGGCCCAGCACCTCTCCTACAACGACGATGTGGGACAGCCTCGCCTGGTCCTCCACGGACAATCCGATGACCGTGCTCGCCGAGGCGACCCCGGTCGCCAGGGCAAGGACCGGTCCGACCGCGCATCTCCATCTCATGCTCTTCCCTCCTTTAGATTGGAATGGGTTTCACGGCTGGCGGCTCTTACACCCCATGGACTCGGATGGTTACAAGACCCCCTGTGGCAGGCACAAAAGTGATTCTCGATCCTGCGGACTGGGCATATAATGCGCATCCAACACCCGATGGCGTGATCGCGTGCTCCTCCGGTTCAGGCTGATTTGGGAGGATTCGTTGCTTGGCAGGCGAGCGCCTCTGAAAAGGAGTCATCGACAATGAGCAGATTTCTCAGAATCGGCGTGAGTTGTGTCGCGCTGATCGCCGCCGGGATGGTCTCGGATGGCATCGCCAAACAGAAAAGCGCGGCCCCCAAGGTCGCGCCTGCTACGGGGACGGTCATGGCAAATCCGCTGCTCGCTAAATGGACGGGGCCTTACAACGGAGTGCCTCCGTTCGACAAGGTGAGAGTCGAGCTGTTCACCCCCGCCCTGGAGGCAGCCATGGCGGAAAACCTCGCGGAAATCGACGTGATCGCCGCCAACCCGGCCCCCCCAAACTTCGACAACACCATCGCGGCCCTCGAGAGGGCCGGGCGCACCCTGAACCGGGTCCTCAACATCTATGGCGTCTATAGCTCGACCATGAGCACTCCGGAGTTCCAGGCGGTGGAGCGCGAGATGGCGCCCAAGCTGGCGGCGTTCATGGACAAAATCAACCAGAACGAGAAGCTCTTCAAGCGCGTCGAGGCCGTGTACCAGACGCGGGAGTCGTCGAATCTCACGCCCGAGCAGCAGCGCCTGGTCTGGCTGGATTACACCGGCTTCGTGCGCTCGGGCGCGAAGCTCGACGCCTCGGCCAAGAAGCGGGTGGCCGAGATCAACGAGCGCCTGGCGGCACTGTTCACGAGCTTCCAGCAAAAGATCCTGGCCGAGGAGGGCGGGTACGTGACCTTCCTGGAGAAGGAATCCGACCTGGCCGGCCTGCCTCCCTCAGTCGTCTCCGCGGCGGCCGCCGCCGCCGAGTCCCGCGGCAAGAAGGGACAGTGGGCCATCCTCAATACCCGCTCGAGCATGGAGCCGTTCCTGACCTACTCCAGCCGGCGCGACCTGCGCGAGAAGGTCTGGCGCAACTACTACAGCCGCGGCGAGCATGGCGACGGGAGCGACACAAAGAAGGACATCACGGAAATCCTGAAGCTGAGGGCGGAGCGCGCCAGGCTCCTGGGCTATCAGACCCACGCCCACTGGAGGCTGGAGAACGCCATGGCCAAGAACCCTGAAAACGCCATGGCGCTCATGATGGCGGTCTGGCAGCCGGCGGTGGCTCGGGTGCGTGAAGAAGTTGCGGACATGCAGGCGATCGCCGATCAAGAGAAGGCGGGGATTCAGATCGCTCCCTGGGACTACCGTTACTACGCGGAAAAGGTCCGAAAGTCGAAATACGATCTGGATGAGGATCAGATCAAGCCTTACCTCCAGCTGGAGAATCTCCGCGAAGCGTCCTTTTATGTGGCCGGTCAGCTTTTTGGCTTTCAGTTCACGCCGGTGAGCGACGTCCCGGTGCTTCTCCCGGACATCCGCGTGTGGGAGGTGAAGGACGCCTCCGGCAAGCACGTGGGCCTCTGGTACTTCGATCCCTACGCCCGTACCGGCAAGCGATCCGGCGCCTGGATGAACGAGTACCGCACGCAGGAGCGCTTCGACGGGGAGATCCCGGTCATCGTCTCCAACAACACCAATTTCGTGAAGGGCAAGGCCGGCGAGCCGATCCTGGTGAGCTGGAACGACGCCCGGACGCTGTTTCACGAATTCGGCCATGCCCTGCACGGGTTGAATTCCAAGGTGAATTACCCCTCTCTGGCGGGTACCAGCGTGGCGCGGGATTATGTGGAGTTCCCGTCCCAGATCCTGGAGCACTGGCTGGAGACTCCCGAGGTTCTCAACAAGTTCGCTGTCAACGTGGAAGGGAAGCCCATCCCGGCGGATCTGGTGACCAAGATCCAGAACGCTTCCAAGTTCAACCAGGGCTTCATCACAGTGGAGTACCTGGCCGCGGCGCTTGTGGACATGAAGCTACACCTGGCCGCCGACAAGGTGACGGACCCCGCCGCTTTCGAGCGCGATACGCTGAAGGAACTGGGCATGCCGAAGGAAATCGTGATGCGGCACCGCACGCCGCAGTTCAGCCATGTCTTCGCGGGTGACGGTTACTCGGCTGGGTACTACAGCTACCTCTGGTCGGACACCTTGAGTGCCGATGCGTGGGAGGCGTTTGTTCAGGCCGGCGGCCCGTACGACAAGGCGGTGGCGAAGCGGCTGCATGACTTCGTGTTTTCGCTGGGCAACACCGTGGATCCGGCAGAAGCCTACCGGAGCTTCCGTGGCCGCGATGCCGGGATCGCGGCGCTCATGCGCAACCGCGGTTTTCCGGTGCCCGCGGCAACGGCGGCTGCCGCTCCGGCGCCGGCAAAGACTTCCACTCCCTGAGGACTTGCTTAAGGGATTGGGACTCTTAGAAATCTTTTCCTCCTGAATCTTTAGGAAAGATTTGATCCGAGGGACACGATTGTCCTTGAGAGGACACCGTCACGCCCTCGCGCCGCAGCGTCCCACCACTCCTGCAGGTCCGCGAACTTACCGTCTGAGCGGAACTTGCGGCTCTCCCGGGCATCCTGGCACCATGATTGCAAAAGTCTCAGTCACCTGGTCCTGACATCCCCCAAAAAGAAAGCTGCAGAGTTCCAAAAAAAGCTCCCGGAGCTCTGTGTGGGGATTTTGAAGGGAGGCTTGATCATGATGATGAGATGGGCCAAAACGGCCGTCCTGGGAATTGCGCTTGTGCTGCTTTCGGCCGGGTGGTCAACGCCATCCAGGGCGGCAGATGTCAGCTTCGACTTCTTCTACTCGAACCTGAGCCCGCACGGCTCCTGGCTGGTTTCCGCCGAGTACGGGCAAGTCTGGCAACCCCGCGTTTACGTCGCAGACTGGAACCCCTACTACGACGGTCACTGGGTCTACAGCGACCTGGGGTGGACCTGGGTTTCCGATTACTCGTGGGGGACCATTCCCTATCACTATGGAACCTGGGTCATGGACGCAGACTACGGATGGATTTGGGTACCTGGGTATGTCTGGGCACCCGCCTGGGTCGTCTTCCGAACCGGACCCGATTACATCGGCTGGGCCCCGGTATCGCCACGATACTCCGTGAGCCTCTCCATGAGCTTCGGTCAGCCCGCCCCGGGTCCCTTCGTCTTCGTCTCGGCACGAGACTTCGTGGCTCCTCACGTGCGGAGGCGCGTCATCCCCGAGCGGCAAACGACGGTGATCATCAATAACACGCGAATCGTGAACAGCCTCGCCATCGAAAACAGCGTCGTGGTCAACCGCGGCCCGAATCCAAAGCTGATCGAGAGAGCCTCCGGGCAACCGATCAGGGAAATGCGGATCGAGCAGGTTCGGGGCGTGGCGCCGGATCCGCACGTCAGCCGCGCGAAGCTACGAGTCGATCCCCAGAGAATGCGCGAAGGGCTGCGAGTGGCCGAACCGACGCGCGGGGAGCGGCAGCCTGGCGGCCGGCGGCAGGATTTCAACCCGGGCGATTCGGAGCGATCAGGGCAGCCGGACGGGATGACCCGCCAGCCACGCCCCGAGAGGCAGCCTCGTGAATCTGTGGCGCCCCGGAGCGACCCACGTGGACAGCCGTCTGAATCGGTGACTCCACGGACTAACCCGAATAAGCAGCCGCGCGAATCGTTGAAACCCTCAGGGAAGTCAGGGAAGCCTCTTCCCCCGAAGGGAACTGTCGACAAGCGGGACAAGAAGTCTGACAAAAAGAAGAAGCCGCCAAAGAAAGAATCCGGGCATGAGACAGGGCACCCTGATGCGCATTGATCATGTCCGGGCGCTGGTTCGTTGCACGAATTCGGTGCGGTGTCGCGCCGAGGGACGCAATTCAACCGTAAAGGAGGTTGTCATGCGAACTCGAGTCTTGATGCTGTTGATGGCTTTGCTCGTGGCGTGGCTCCCGGCGACACCGGCGATGGCCCACGCGGAAAAGCAAGTCAAGCAGGTCAAAGCCGCCGAGGAGGTCCTGAAGTTCTCAGTAACGGCTCCTGATAAGCGCATTCCCCAGGAGCTCCTGGAGCGCGCGGAATGCATCGGCGTGTTCCCCGGAGTCAAGAAGGGAGCCTTCGTGGTGGGCGGCGAATTCGGCCGCGGCGTCTTCACCTGCCGTCAGAAGGACGGAACGATGGGCGCGCCCGCGTTCTTCACCATGGGAGGCCCGAGTCTCGGCTGGCAGTTCGGCGGCCAGTCAGCCGACCTGGTCCTCCTCATCATGAACGATACCGGAGTACGCAAGCTACTGCAGGACAAGTTCACACTGGGTGGCGAGGCCGCGGCAGTGGCCGGCCCCGTGGGGCGCACGGCTCAGGCGGCCACCGACATTCAATTGAACGCGCAGATCCTGTCCTGGTCGCGCTCCCGTGGGCTCTTTCTCGGCGCTTCCCTGGAGGGCGTGGTGATCAAGCCTAACAAGGACGCCATCGAGTTGTTCTACGAGCGCCCGTTGACCGCGCGGGACATCCTGGTGGAGCACAGTGTTGACACCCCGAAATCCGCGAAGTCGTTCGTGAAGACAGCCAGCGAATACTCGCGACGCGCTTCGTAGGAACTCCCGGCGGGGCGTGATCGAGCGGCGACCTTGCTTCCAGGCGCTCGATCGCGCCCCGCTTTTATTCACCCGCCGCCTGCGGCGTCGCCGCGAGAGCCGCTCCTGCTGCCCCACCCATGTTCCGGCCGGGACCCTCGTTGTCAACGGCCATGCGCCTGAGGTATGGTGAGCCGCACCCCCAATAGGCGCCGGGACCGGAAACCGTGGGACGATACGGGAATTTGGCGAATACGTGGTCCAGTTCCTCTGCTGCGCGGTGGCTGATCGGGACAGTAGCGCTGCTTGCGGGCCTCGACATGGTGCAGCCACCAATTGCCCAGTCGGATGCCACGCCGCCGATCCTGGCTGAATTCTCCTTTTCACCTACCTCCATCGACACCTCCGCCTCTTCCCAGGCTGTGCTGGTGACCTTCCACGTAACCGACGATCTCTCCGGCGTTGCCTCGGTGAGAGCCACCTTCTCGAACCGGGACGTTCCGTCCGATCCGCTCGGCTGCGAAAGCACGGCGCCGGACAGCGGCACCTCGCTGGACGGAATCTACACTTGCACGGTGAATTTTCCGCAATTCTCCACTCCCGGGACCTGGCAGGTCTTCGTGGTGGAGCTGGTGGATGCCACCTCGAATCAGGCGCTCCTGACGACCGCCGCCCTCTTCGGGATGGGCTTTCCCACCGACCTGCTGGTGTCGACCGATCCCGACACGACGCCCCCTGCGCTTGCCGGCTTTAACTTCGTTCCCCGGGCCTTGGATGCGGCCCCAGGCTCGGGAAGCGTACAGGTGACCTTCCACGTGACAGATAACCAGTCGGGTGTCGCCTGGGCCAAAGTCACTTTCATGGGGCCAGGGCCCGGGGGAGCGGTGCTGGGCTGCACCGCTCTCACGGTATCGCCAGGAGAGGAGCCCGCTCTGGATGTAGTTCTCTCTTGCAATGCCGTGTTTCCGCAATTCTCGGCACAGGGCATCTGGACTGTGTTTGGAGTGGAGCTTGAGGACGTGGCCGGCAACAATCACCAGACCTCCGCTGGCGAGCTTCCCGGCCTGGGCTTTCCTTCCGAGCTGAACCTCACCTCGCAGCAGGACATCACTGCGCCAACTCTGGTCACTTTTTCGTTCGCCCCGACCGCCATCGACACACAGGCCGGCGCGGCGACGGTGCAGGTGAATTTCACGGCCAGCGACGATTTGGCGGGTGTGGCCTCGGTGCGGGCGGTGTTCAACTCCCCCGGGACGCAGCCTCAGACTCGGGAGTGCCTGAGCGCGTTTCCGGACAGCAGCCCCGCTCTCCAGGGCACCTACCACTGCGTCCTGCTGTTCCCGGCTCACTCACCCGAGGGGCTGTGGCAAGTCTCCCAGGTGGAAGTTATTGACGCAGCCAACCATAGCCATGTCTATCCCATGGCCGAGCTGGCAGGGTCGGGATTTCCCGTGAATCTTTCGGTGGGATTCGCGCCTGGCCCCCCTCGGGCCGTTCTTGAGGTCCCCCAGACGGGTCGCTCGGTGCACGGCGACAGCCTGACCGTGGGAGCCAATCTGATTCAGGGAGGTCCCTCCTCGGTCTCACCCTCCTTGGGCGTGGTCCTGGAGTATCGTCCGCTTCCCTTCGGAAGCTTCGCGCCCATCCCGCCTAAAGACGCCTTCCAGTCCAATCCCGACACGACCTACCCCTACTTCATCCATTGGAATCTCACCTCCGTGCCGAACGGCGACTATGAGCTGCGAGCAGTCGCCCGCGATACTTCGGGAGTGCCGGACCCGGCGCCTGGAACGATCATGGTGCACGTCACCGATGGCGCCTCGGCCGAAGTGGATGAATCGGTGAATGCCCAGGGACGGCAGGAGAGCCGAGTCCTGGTGGTCGGTACGGAGGTCGGGACGGTGGTCTCTGGAGATCGGGCGCCGAAAGGCGAGATGACTCGATGGGAGATACCGGTGGGCTCCCTGGATCTTCCCACGGATGCGATGAAAGCTCTCTATCCTGATCCGGCGGGCGAATTGCCGCGCCTGGAGCAGCCGGAGCAAAGCATCGATGTCTTCGTGGATCTTTCTCTGGAGAGCGGGCAGAGCAACTTCCCGCCCGGGCTTCCAGCCGAATTGGAGATCTCCTATCCCGATGCCGACCAGGATGGTGTGGTGGACGGCCGCGCCATCCGGGAAGAGGACCTGGAGCTGTTGCGCCTGGACACGTCCAGCAACCGCTACGTGAAGATGCCGTCGTGGGTTGTGCTCACCGAGCACAACCGGATCCACGCCGTCCTGTCGCAGACCGGGCGCTTCGCCGTGACCGGACCGGTGGAGGCGAAAGTCCGGTTCCTGCCGGACGGGGTGACCCTCGCCTGGGATCCGCTGGCCGAAGCATCGAGTTACCACGTTTATCGGGGAAGCCTGGCGCTGCTTCGCGACACCAATGGCGACGGCCTGCCGGATGCCGGGTACGGCGATTGCCGGGACTTCCTCGATCCCGTGCTGACCGACACGCAATACATCGATGCAGAAGCTCCCGGGGGAACCGGGAGCGGTTTCTTCTATCTGGTGACGATCCAGGCTCCCAGCGGGGAGTACGGATTGGGCACCACGAGCCAGGGGCTGCTTCGCACCCCGGCCTTGACCTGCCCCTGATCCAGGAAATCTCTGAAGACAAGAAAGGGCGCGGAGCCGGTGCTCCGCGCCCTTGATTCATGCCGAGAGCGGCTCAGTGGATGACGTTGCCGTCGACACTGACTCGCAGCTCGTACTTGTCATCGATCGAATGCACCTCGAAGCCGAACAGAAGGACCTGCCAGACTCCCGGCTTCGGATTCGCGAGGACGACGCGCTCCGGATCGCTCAGCGTCGCTCCCGCCGTGTTGATGAGGCCGTCCGGATCCACCAGAACCATGTCGACGTCATTGGACGGGTAGTGGGAGTACCCCTCCCGCCAGAGCGCCCTGAATTCGGCGACGGAGGCCCCCACCGGAATGGTCACATTGCGGGTGAGGACGTCCCCCTGGTGAATCTTTCCCTGATCCGTCAGCTGCGGAGTCGGATCCACCGCTGCGACGATGGAGACATCGGCGCTGACATCCCCGGCGTTAGTCCAATCGCCGTTCAGCGTGACCCGGATCAAGCCGAATTCCGGATTGTTGAGCACAAACTGGCCGCCCTCGGTGAACGTCCGGACGAAATAGCCGGTGGTGCCCGGCTGGCGGGAAGTCTTGGCTCTGTGAATCGTGAGGAAGATATCGTCCCCGAAGAGGGCGTTCTGCTGCGCGGGTGGCAGGGACGCGCTGAAATTGGAGAGCGTCACGACCACCTGCGCTGTGTTCGGGGTCACCTCGTAGATGATTTCTCCGCGCTGTCCGGGCTTGAGCGGGCCGACTGACTGCTGCACCGAGCCGTTGAAGACCGGCAATCCGGCGATCGATTCCACGTTGTTCTTGACACTCTTGACCGGAGGGGTCGGCACGGGGAGGGCATCCGGCACGGTGCCGGTGGCCAGCAGAGCCCTCGCGGCGGCGGCATTCACGAAACCGGAGCCCATATCCTGTGGCCCGGACCCATCGCCCAGCAGTCCGGCATTGGCCGAGCTGACGATCGCATTGATGATCTGCCTGGCCGTGGCAGTGGGAAAGGCCTGGCGGAGCACGGCCGCGATCCCGGCGACCGTGGGCGAGCTGAAACTGGTGCCTCCTGCAAATCCGACCTGGCCGGCCGTGCCGAAGCCCTGGCCGTAGTCGAAGTCGCCGTTGGCGGTGACGAGTGGAGCCTGCCGTCCGTCCGCGAAGGGTCCGCGGGAGCTGAATGACGCCGTTTGAACGTGAGTCGTGGGCCGGTAGAGGGCACCGATGCCGAAGCCGAACTGGAGATCCCTGACGATGCGCTCGTAGGCGGCGATGCTCGCGGCGCCCACCGAAATCGCCGAGAAGGCGCTCGCGGGGCTTCCGGAGGTGAGGCCGGAGGGCCCCGCATTCCCGGAGGAGGTCGCCAGCACGATATCGTGGTCCGTCAGGGCATCCGCGGCAGCTGCGAAAATGTCATGACCGGCGAAAAGGGTCGTGCCTCCCAGGCTCATGTTGGCCACCTGGATATTCACGCCGCCAGGCGTGCCCGCCTCGTACATGTCCCGCAAATCAATGGCCCGATCGATCGCCGCCAGGATAGCGGAGGTGAAGCAGGGGCCGTTGCACACGCGCAGGGCGTAAATACTGGAGAGCGGGGCCGATCCGATCATCGGGATGCGGTTGGGAGGAACAATGGCCGCCGGCAGATAGGCGTTGGTGGCCCGGAAAAAGGTGCTGGCGGTGTTGAACTGGAAGATGACGTTGGCCGAGATCATTCCGGCCACGAACGTCCCGTGCCCGTCGTTGGCGGCATTGGAGCAGCCATTGACGTCGCCGATGAAATCCTCACAGCCGATCACCGAGCCGTCCAGCGACAGGTGGGGGTATCCGGGGCGTATTCCGGAGTCGATCACCGCGACCACCACGCCCTGTCCGGAAAAGCCGTCGGCGTGCAGGGTGTTGACCCCGGTGGTGGTGTTGTTGACCAGGTAGGCATCCGGATGCGTTGCCGCAAACTCCTGGAAGTCAGCCGCGGCGATGCTCTCGACGGCTTCACTCTCGATTCTCAGCACGTCCGATTCGGGGACCATGCTGCTGGTTCGCAGAGCGTGCTCATCGATCGGGGAGGGCAGCGGGAAGCTGAGATCCTTGGTCACCGAGCCCGGCGGAGTGAACTGGCTGAGGCCTTGAATGGCCGTCCTGGGAATCCGGGCCGCGATTCCGTTGAAGTTCTTGTACTGACGCGTGACGGTCCCCCCGCTGCTTTGGATGGAATCCACGACCGGGCCGTAGGGCTTCGCGACGTTGATGAGGACCGACTCCATCGTGGAGGGGTCCCCGATCGGATTTCCGCCCCCGCCGCTCCCGCCGGAGTCGGTGGGTTTGACCCTTAGCGGCGTGTCGCCGGCCCGGGAAACCCCGATTAGACCTGAGACACCGACGACAAGGAACAGCACGCAGATCCCGAGCACGAACATATTTCTGTGTGCAAACCTCATGGAGCCTCCTTGTGGGTTGAATAAGAAAAGCCGGATTGCTGCTGTCCGAGGGAAATCGACCAATCAAAGAGCCGTCTCGTCACAGGGTGTGCATCGAGGTCCGTGGGAGGGAAGGATCCGGGTCGAGGCAAGAAAGGACTCTGGCTCATGGTGTGGCTCACGGTGCCGCGTCAAGGCGCACCACGACTGCCCAAATAGCAACTCTGAGTTTTCCTAGATTCTCACCCTCGCATATACCCACCTTCCGCAGGATTGTCAAGGCCAAAAACCGCCGCTGTAAGGAGTTCATGATGTGACCGCAATTCGTGACAAGTGAAGTGACCGCTTTCGAGGGAGGCGATACTCCGCGGCCTGGAGGTGGCCATGGAGTTCGCGG
>JAKEFJ010000079.1 GCA_022616665.1 Acidobacteriota bacterium | reverse complement strand
TTGGGCGGCGAGCCCCACACAGTCGTGGGAATCCTACCGCCGGGCCCGCTCCTGGACACGCGCCCCGACGTATGCGTTCCCTTGCGCCTGGACACCGAGCGCGCCCCCAGGGGGCTTCACTTCATCAGGGTGGTGGGAAGGCTGCGCCCGGGGCCGGATCTGCGCCAGGCGCGCACGGAGCTGGAGGGGATCGCCCAGCGCCTGCGCTCCGACGGGGTGAGCCGCCACGGGATCGAGATCATCCCGCTGCAGGAAACCATGGTGGGTGAGACCCGCCCGGCCCTCCTGGTGCTGTTGGGCGCGGTGGGCTTTGTGCTGCTCATCGCCTGCGCCAATGCGACCAACCTGCTCCTGGCCCGGGCGGCCTCGCGGCGGAAGGAGATCGCCATCCGCCTCGCCGTCGGAGCGAGCCGGCCGCGCCTCGTCCGCCAGCTTCTCACGGAGACCTTGATCCTCTCCGCGCTGGGAGGTGGAGTGGGCCTCCTGGTGGCCTGGTGGGGAGTGGATCTTCTGGTCTCCGCGGGGCCCAGGCTGCCGCGCCTCGAGGAGATCCGCATCGACGGTTTCGTCCTCGCCTTTACGGCGGGAATCTCTCTGCTGACCGGAATTCTCTTCGGCCTGGCACCGGCCCTGCAGTCCGCTTCGGCCGATAACCAGGAGTCCTTGAAGGAAGGCGGGCGGCAAAGCGGCGGCTCGGGAAGGCGGCGCCTGCGCGACCTGCTGGTCGTCTCGGAAGTGGCGCTCGCTCTTGTCCTGCTCATCGGAGCGGGCCTGCTGATCCGCAGCTTCGCCCGCGTCCTGGGCGACGAACGCGGCTTCGACGCGAGCCGCGTGCTGGCGGTGGACCTGAATCTTCCTCCCGCCTACTGGGAGCCGCCGAAGCAAATCGCTTTCTTCTCGCAGCTGCTGGATCAGGTGGACAAGCTCCCTGGCGTTGAAGCCGCCGGAGTGGTGAGCCACCTGCCGCTGGGTGGGAACAACACCAACAGCGGGATGCTGATCGAGGGGCGAAGCTGGCCCGATGACGAGAGGCCTCTGGCCGATGATCGCCTGGTCAGCGCCGACTACTTCCGCAGCCTGCGCATCCCGATCCTCAAGGGAAGGGCGTTCACCGAGCACGACCGTGACGGAGCCCCGCGCGTGGCCATCATCAATGAGTCGCTGGCCCGACGCTTCTTCCCCAACGAGGACCCGATCGGCAAGCGCATCGACATGAACTGGAAGAGCAGCGGCTGGCAGGAGATCGTCGGAGTCGTCTCCGACATCAAGCACGACGGACTGGATCTCCCCTCCATGCCTGCCATCTACGTTCCCTTCCTCCAGGCCCCCGACGCGGGGATGACTCTCGTGGTACGCAGCGCCGGGGATCCCCTCGGGCTGGTGAAGGCCATCCGGGAAGCGGTCCATCGGGTGGATCCGGACCAGCCGCTGGCGAGAGTCAGGACGATGGAGACCGTCGTCGCCGAATCGGTGGGTCCGCGCCGCTTCTCCATGTCGCTGTTGAGCGGCTTTGCGGCGCTGGCGCTCTTCCTCGCCGCCATCGGAATCTACGGCGTCATCGCCTACTCCGTCACCCAAAGGACCCACGAGATCGGCATCCGCATGGCGCTGGGAGCGCGGCGCGGCGACGTGCTTCGGCTGGTGGTGGGGCAAGGATCGAGACTGGTCGGAACGGGTGTGGTGCTGGGCTTGATGGCCGCTTGGCCGCTCACCCGGCTGCTTTCGGGTTTGCTGTTCCAGGTGAGCGCCGTCGATCCCCTGACCTTCGCGGGCGTCCCGCTGCTGCTGGCGGGAGTGGCGATTTGCGCCTGCTACCTGCCGGCGCGCCGGGCGGCGAGGGTCGATCCTCTCACGGCGCTGAGAGTCGAGTAGGAGACCAGATGGGAACGCTGCTCCAGGACGTGCGCTACGGCTTGCGCATGCTCCTCAAGAACCCCGGCTTCACCGTGGTCGCGGTGCTGACCCTGGCGCTGGGAATCGGCGCCAACTCGACCCTCTTCAGCGTGGTCAACAGCGTCCTGCTCAGGCCGCTGCCCTTTCCGAACCCTGGCCGGCTCGTGGCGGTGTGGGAGTTCGTGCCGGAAAAGGGATGGTACCGCGAGCCGTTTTCTTTTCCTGATTTCGCCGATTGGCGGGAGCAGACGAAGAGCTTCGAGAAGATGGCGGCCTACACCTACGTGGGGGCGACGCTGGGGGAGGGGGGCGACGCGGAATTCGTCGGAGGCGCCGCGGTCTCGGCGGATCTCTTCCCGATCCTGAGCGCCCGGCCCCGGCTCGGCCGTGTCTTCACCGCCGAAGAGGACCGCCCCGGCGCCGCGCGGGCGGTGATCCTCGGGCACGGACTGTGGGAGCGCCGCTTCCACTCCAGCCCCGAGGTTCTGGGGCAAACGATCCTGCTGGATGGGGAAAGCTGCACGGTCGTCGGGGTCATGCCCGAGACGTTCAACTTCCCGATCGGGGGATCCCCGAGGAGCTACTGGGTCCCGCTCACGACGGATCCCGATACCCGGGAGCGGGTGGAGCTGCGGGGCAATCACTATCTGCGCGCCGTGGGTCTCCTGAAGGAGGGAATCGGACCGCTCCAGGCGGAAGCCGATCTTGACACCATCGCACGGCGGCTGGAGACGGCCTATCCCGGCACCAACCACCTGATGCGGGCGCGGGTGCTGCCGCTGCATGAAGAGCTGGTGGGAGACGTGCGTCCGGCGCTGCTCGTGTTGCTGGGCGCCGTGGGATTCGTGCTGCTCATCGCCTGCGCCAACATTGCCAACCTGCTCCTGGCCCGCGCCTCCTCGCGCCAGAAGGAGATCGCCATCCGCGCCGCGCTGGGAGCGGGATGGGGGCGCATCGCCCGGCAGCTGCTCGTGGAGAGCCTGCTTCTCTCCCTGGCCGGAGGAGCCCTCGGTCTTCTGGTCGCCATCTGGGGTGTGGACTTTGTGGTGCGCCTCGCTCCCGGGCCGATCCCGCGCATCGGGGAGATTGGCCTGGACGTGCGTGTCCTCGCCTTCACCCTGGGAGTCTCCCTGCTGACTGGAATCCTCTCGGGACTCGCTCCCGCGCTGCGCTCGGCGCGCGCTTCGCTGGATCCGGATCTCCGGGAGGGGAGAGGGGGAGAGGCGGAAGGGTGGCGGCGCAACCGCGTCAGGGCCCTGCTGGTCGTGTCGGAGGTGGCGCTGTCGCTGGTCCTTCTGGCCGGCGCGGGACTCATGCTGCGCACCTTCCAGCGCCTGAGCGGAGTGGATCCAGGCTTCAAGCCGGAGAATGTCCTGACGGTGAGCGTCTCCTTACCCAATGCCAGCTATCCCAACGGGGCGCAGAGGATCGCTTTCGTCGATCGACTCCTGGAGCGGGTTGGCGCGGTGCCGGGAGTCCGCTCGGCCGCAACCGTCTTCACCCTGCCCCTGGGCGGGAGCAACCGCTCCAACAGCTTCCGGATTCCGGATCGCCCGCAGGCGCCGGAAGGCGATCCGGATGCCAACTACCGCACCATCAGTCCCGGTTACCTGGTCTCCATGGGCATTCCGCTTCTGAAGGGGCGCGCCTTCACCGCGCAGGATGGCGCCACCACGCCGGCGGTGGCACTGGTGAACGAGACCTTCGCACGCCGTTTCTTCCCCGGCGAGGATCCGATCGGAAAGGTCATCGAGACCGACGAAGATGGAACGCGGCGAAGGGAGATCGTCGGTGTGGTGGGAGATGTCCGGTTCGATTCTCTGGATTCACATCTGGAGCCGGAGTACTACGTCCCTTATCCGCAAGCCCCCGAGACCAGCGTGACGCTGGTGGTGCGCGCCGCAAAGGATCCGAGCTCCCTGGCGCCGACGCTGCGCGAGCAGGTTCGCGCCCTGGATCCCTCCCTACCGCTCTACGCCGTCCGCACCATGGAGGAGTACCTGGCGGCCTCGGTCGCCGATCGGCGGGTGATCGCCCTCCTGCTGGGATCTTTCGCGGCGGTGGCGCTGGCTCTCGCGGCGACCGGATTGTACGGAGTCCTGGCCTACTCCGTCTCGCGGCGCACCCGCGAGATCGGCATCCGCGTGGCGCTGGGCGCCAGGCCCGCAGATGTCCTGAAGCTGGTGGTGGCCCAGGGGATGCTCCTGACCGTGGCGGGGTTGGGAATAGGTCTGGCGGGGGGGCTCCTGCTCACCCGGTTTCTCTCCGGCCTCCTGTTCGGCGTGCGCCCGACTGATCCCCTGACCTTCGCGGGCGTCTCGGCGCTGCTGGCGGGGGTGGCGCTTCTCGCCTGCTATCTGCCGGCGCGCCGGGCCGCCCGGGTCGATCCGGTGACGGCGCTTCATTATGAATAGCGCTCTACACAGCTGAGCGGAGCCTCATGGAAACCCTCTGGCAGGACCTGAAGTACGCGGCGCGCACGCTGCTCAAGTCCCCTGGTTTCACGCTGGTCGCGGTGCTGACCCTGGCGCTGGGAATCGGGGCCAACGCCGCCGTTTTCACGCTGGTGAACGAAGCGCTGCTGCGCCCGCTGCCCGGTATCGGGCACCCGGAGCAGCTTGTGGATATCGGAGGGACGCTGGAAGGCAGCGATTTCGACAATATGTCCTATCCGAATTACCGGGACTACCACGATCGCAACCGCACTCTGGCGGGGATGGCCGGATTCGTTTTCGAAGCGAGGGCGGTGAGCCTGACCGAAGGAGGCTCGGCCCAGCGTGTCTATGCCACGATGGTCACGGGCAACTACTTCTCGGTCCTCGAGGTGGTGCCGGCGGCGGGGCGATTCTTTGACGAAGCGGAAGCCGTCGCGGGCGGCACGGATCCCCTCGTGGTGCTCAGCCACAGTTTCTGGCAGCGCCACTATCGCGGCGACGCTGGCGTCGTGGGGGGCGAGCTGCGCATCAACGGCCAGCGGGCCCGCGTCGTGGGCGTGGCACCGGAGCATTTCCACGGGACGACACCGCTCGCCCCCGATCTATGGATTCCCATACAGCAATGGTCGCTGGTGCGGTCGGGGGGCGGTCCGTCCGCAGATCGCCGCGCGGTTTGCATGTTCGCGCTGGGCCGTTTGAAATCCGGAATGAGCCTCTCCCAGGCCCGGGCGGATCTGGCCGCCATTGCCGGCGGCTTGGCGCGGGAGTTTCCCGAGGAAAACCGCGGGCAGGGTGTGGCGGTCATGCCGTCGGGCCTGATTCCCGGCGAGATGCGCTCCATCGTGGCGGGCTTTCTGGCCGTGCTGATGGGCTTCGTGGGCCTGGTGCTGGTGATCGCCTGCTTCAACGTGACAGGCATGCTGCTGGTGCGCGCCAACCTGAGGCGCAGGGAAGTGGCGGTGCGCGTGGCCCTGGGCGCCAGCCGGTGGCGAATCACCCGGCAGATGCTCACCGAAGGCGCCATGTTGTTCACCCTGGGCGGGGTGGCCGGACTGCTGAGCAGTGTCTGGATGCGCGATCTACTGCTCAGATTCGCGCCCGATCTCCCCGTGCCGCTTAGTTTGGATCTAGGCCTGGACTGGCGTGTGCTTGGTTTCGGATTGGCGCTGAGCCTGCTCTCCGGGATGCTGGCCTCCCTGGCCCCCGCGCTGCAGACTTCGCACACCGATCCGATGGCCACGCTCAAGGAAGAGCCCACGGGAAGCCCGCGGCGCATCCGCATGCGCAACGCACTGGTGCTGGGGCAGACGGCGGTCACGCTGATCCTGCTGGTGTGCGCCGGGTTGTTTGCCCGATCGCTGCAGCGCGCGGCGCAGGTCGATCCGGGATTCGACCTCAGGAACCTGCAGGTCATCGGGCTTGATTTCTCCCTTGCGGGGATGGTGGAGCCCGAGGGTTTGCTCTTCGCCGATGAGCTGCTGCGGCGCACGCGGGCGCTGCCGGGAGTCCGATCGGCGTCGCTGGCGTGGGATCTGCCGCTGGATGGGGACGGAGCCGGGCTCGGGGGGGTGCAGGGCGCGGGCAGCCAGGAACCCGAGCTGAGCGCCGACTGGAACGTGGTGACGCCGGGCTATTTCGCCAGCATGGGCATCCCGCTGTTGCGCGGGCGTGACTTCACCGGGCAGGACGGCCCCGCGGGCACGGCCGTGGCGATCGTGAATGAGACGCTGGCCAACCGCCTCTGGCCCGGAAGCGATGCGGTGGGTCAGAAGCTCCTCAACCCGCAAATCGGCGCAGCCCCGAGAGTCCTGGAAGTCGTGGGAGTGGCGCGCGATCAGAAGTACCGCTCGCTGGGAGACGGGTCGCGCAATTTCGTGTTCGCGCCCCTCCAGCAGAACTATCTGGGGCAGCTGACGCTGGCCATCCGAGCCGAGCCGGGGGCGCCGGTCGTGCCGGAGGTCCGCGCTCTGCTGCGCTCGATGAATCCGTATCTGCCCATCCTGCAGGCTCAGTCCATGGAGGAGTTCGCGGGCTTCGGACTTCTGCCGCAGCGTCTGGCCGGCTGGGGGGCCGGCTGCCTGGGACTGGTGGGAATGCTGCTGGCTGGGACGGGGCTTTACGGCGTGACCGCGTTTTCCACCCTGCAGCGCACGCGGGAAATCGGCATTCGCATGGCGCTGGGCGCCGAGGGCCGAGACGTGCTCCGGGCGGTGCTGTGCCAGGGAATGAGGCTGGCGATGGCGGGGATGGCCGTAGGACTGGCTGCCGCCCTGGCGGCCTCCCGGCTGCTCGGGAACCTGCTCTTCGGCGTCAGCCCCCAGGATCCGATGGTCCTGGGAATGGTGACGGCCGCGCTGGCGGTCGTGGCGCTTTTGGCCTGTTATCTCCCGGCGCGCCGGGCGGCGAAAGTGGATCCGATGATCGCCCTCAGACACGAGTAGGAGGATGGGGATTGCGGTCGAACCCGAGCGCGATGACGGCGCTGCGCTGCGAGTAGGCAGCTCACGGGCGCCATGGAGCGGGAGAGCAGAAATCGGCGCGGAGTTTTTCTTGACGCGGCCCTGGGGGGCCGGGAAAGCGTGACTTAGGAGATCGCATGGAGACCTTGCTTCAAGACATCCGCTACGGTTTGCGAGTGCTGCGCAAGAGCCCCGGATTCGCCTTCGTGGCCGTGCTCTCCCTGGGCCTCGGAATCGGCGCCAACACCACCATCTTCACGCTGATCAACGCGGTCCTCCTCCGATCGGAGCCGGTGCGCGACATCGAGCGCCTGGTGGCTGTCTACACCACCGACGTGAAGAACCAGGGGGACAACTTCGCCTTCATGCCGGTGTCGCACCCCAACTTCGAAGACTACCGGGATCAAAACGACGTTTTCGAGGAGATGGGCGCCACCAGCGGCGTGCCCGTGAGCCTGTCCGGGAGCGGCGAGCCGGAACAGCTCTTTGCGCTAATGGTGACGGGGAATTATTTCTCCCTCCTGGGAGTGCCGATGCAGCTCGGGCGCGGCTTCCAGCCCGATGAGGATCGCACCCCCGGCACGCATCCCGTGGTGGTGTTGAGCGAGGGGCTGTGGAAGCGGCGCTTCGCGTCCGATCCCAACATCATCGGCAAGAGCATCACGCTGAACAGCGGAGTTTTCTCCGTGGTGGGAGTGACGCCGCGCGGCTTCAGGGGGCTGAACGCCCTGGGTGGCCCGGATCTCTACGTTCCCACCATGATGCACGAGCAGCTTCTCACCGGCTTCATGGCCGAGAACTACAACGAGCGCCGGGCGCTCCTCTTTCAACCCTTCGGACGCCTCAAGCCCGGAGTGTCGCTGGCCCAGGCGGGGTCGGCCTTGAAGGCCATCGGCGCGCGGCTGGAGAAGGACTACCCGGTGCCCAACAAGGGGCGCAATGTGGGTGTCATGCCGATGGCCCAGACCACCATCAATCCCAACCTGCGCGGCGGTCTGGTCCTGGCCGGCGGGCTGCTGATGACGGTGGTGGCCATTGTCCTGCTCATCGCCTGCGCCAATGTCGCTAATTTGTTGTTGGCCCGGGCGGCGGCCCGGCGCAAGGAAATCGCCGTGCGCGTGTCGCTGGGCGCCGGGCGCATGCGGCTGGTGCGCCAGCTGCTCACCGAGAGCGTCGTGCTGGCGGTGCTGGGCGGCGCCTTCGGCGTCCTGGTCGCCTACTGGGCCCGCGACCTGCTCCTGGCCTTCCGCCCCCCGCAGTTACTGGTGGGGGCCATCGACCTGAGCCTGGATTTCCGCGTCCTGCTGTTCACCCTGGGCGCCTCGCTGCTCACCGGCTTGCTGTTCGGCCTGCTTCCCGCCATCGAGGCGTCGCGGCCTGATCTGGTCCTGTCGCTGAAGGACCGCAGCGGCATGCCGGGCCACCACCGCGGACGGCTGCGGCTGAAGGGGGCTCTGGTGGTGGGCCAGGTGGCCCTGTCGCTCGTCTCGCTGATCGGGGCCGGTCTGTTCCTGCGCAGCCTGCGCAACGCGCATCAGATCAACCCGGGATTCGAAGCCGGCAACCTCCTCACCGTGTCGTTCGATCTCGGAGCGCAGCGCTTCGACCAGCCCCGCGGCGAGGATTTTCATCGCCGCATCCAGGAGCGGGTGAAGTCGATCCCGGGGGTCAGGTCGGTGGCGTTGTCGTCCAACCTGCCCATGGGAGGCGGCTTCGGCCGCACGGTCTTCCCGGAAGGGCAGGAGCCCGGCTCCGGCGCCGTCGGCCATTTCGTCAACGTGAACACCATCGGGGTCGGTTACTTGAGAACGCTGGGAACCCACCTCAAGCGCGGGCGCGATTTCACCGAGGCGGATCGACAGGGAGCCCCCATGGCGATCGTCATCAACGACGCCATGGCGAAGACCTTCTGGCCGGACCAGGATGCCCTGGGCCAGCGCTTCAAGTTTTTCGGCGACGAGAGCTTCCGGGAGGTCATCGGGATCGCGGAGAACACCAAGGTGTTCACGCTGGGGGAGGAGCCCCAGCCGGTCGCCTACATTCCTCTCCTGCAACAGTACGAGCCCGCCATGACGCTGAACGTGCGCACTTCCATGGATGCCGCCGCGCTCCTCCCCACGCTGCGCCGCGAGGTGCAGGCGCTGGAGCCCACCATGCCGCTGACCAACGTCCAAACGGCGGATGATCTCCTCGGGCAGGTGTTGTGGGCCCCGAAGATGGGGGCCGGGCTTCTGGCGATCCTCGGCCTGCTCGCGCTGGTCCTGGCGGCCGTGGGGATCTACGGCGTGATGTCCTACTCGGTCAACCAGCGCACCGGGGAATTCGGCCTGCGCATGGCCCTGGGAGCACAGCCCGCGGACATTCTCAGCCTGGTGTTCCGCCAGGGGATGGTCCTGTGCGGCACTGGGCTGCTGATCGGCCTGTTCGTTTCGTTGCTGGCCTCCCGTTTCCTGGCGGCGCTGCTGTTCGACACCAGTCCCAGCGATCCCTTCACTTTCGCCTCCATCCTGCTACTGCTGGCAGGAGTGTCGATGATCGCCGGCTACGTCCCGGCCCGTCGGGCCACCAGGGCGGATCCGATGACCGCGCTGCGCTACGAGTGATCTGAATCGAGGATCTTATGGACAATCTGCTTCAGGACCTGCGCTTCGCTTTCAGAATGCTCATCAAGAACCCCGGCTTCACCCTGGTCGCGGCGCTCACGCTGGCGCTGGGGATCGGAGCGAACACGGCGATCTTCAGCGTGGTCAACGGGATTCTCTTCCGCCCCCTGCCCTACGCCGATCCGGAACGCCTCTCCATGGTCACCATCGACCGGCGTGACGCCGGGCCCCGCTTCACGCTCTCCGAGGCCGACTTCCTGATGCTGCACGAGCAGATGCAGAGCTTCGAGACCCTCGCTGCCATCCGAACCGAGCGGCTCAACCTGACGGGCGGGAACGAGCCGGAGCGGGTGGCCGCGATGTGGGTGACGGCTGATTTCTTCTCGACCCTCGGCGTGCCGCCGGTGATTGGACGCGGATTTGCCAGGCAGGAGGATCGCCCCGGGACGCCACCGGTGGCGGTCATCAGTCACGCGCTTTGGCAGCAGCATTTCTCCGGAGCCCCGGGCGCCCTCGGCCGCCCCATCACTCTGAACGACCAGACCTACACGGTGGTCGGGGTGATGCCGCCGGGTTTCAACTTCCTGCGCGCCATCGACGTCTGGCCGATTCTGCAGCTGAATCCGCCGACCAGGCGCCCGCCGTTTTCGCTCTGGCTTGTGGGGCGCGTCAAGCAGGGAGTCGGCGAGGGGCAGCTGCGCGCCGAGCTGGCTGCCATGCATGATCGGGTTGACACCGTCTATCCCGATCCGCAGAAGACCGACTGGGCCTTCACCGCGGAGCCCATTAAAGAGTTGATCACCGGCAGCGTCAGACCCGCGCTCCTGGTGCTGCTGGTGGCGGTGGGCTTCGTGCTGCTGATTGCCACGGCCAACGTGGCGAACCTGCTCCTGTCACGCGCCGCCACGCGCGAGCGGGAGATCGCCGTGCGCGCCGCGCTGGGCGCCGGGCGCTGGCGGCTGGTGCGACAGCTGCTGACGGAGAGCCTGGTGCTCGCCGTGCTGGGAGGCGGACTGGGCCTGGTTCTGGCGTTGTGGGGCATCGAGCTGCTGCCGGTCCTGGAGCCGGGAAACCTCCCCCGACTAAGCGAAGTGAGGCTGGACCGCGGCGTGCTCCTGTTCACGACTCTCACGTCGCTGCTCAGCGGAGTGCTTTTTGGCCTCGCTCCCGCGCTGCAGATCTCGCGCAGCCGGCTGAGCGAAACCCTCAAGGACAGCGGCAGGAGCGTGACCGGGACGCGGGTCCAGCAGCGGCTGCGCGGGCTGCTGGTGGTGGTCCAGGTGACCCTGGCGATGATGCTCCTGGTCGCCGCGGGCTTGATGGTCAAGAGCTTCATCCGGTTGCAGAAGTTCGATCCGGGATTCACCCCGGCGGGGCTGTTGACCGTGCAGCTCTCCCTGCCTGACACCCGCTATCCCGAGCCGCACCAGAGGTCGGCGTTTTTCCGCGAGCTGGTCGAGCGAGCCGGCCGGCTGCCGGGGGTCGTCGCGGCCAGCGTGAGCAATTCCGTCCCGCCCGAGAGGGTCAGCATCCTGGAGATCTTCGAGGTCGAAGGGCAGCCGACCCCGGCGGGAGTGAACCGTCCGATGGCCGAGGAATTGGTGATCGGGCCGGACTATCTGCGAGTCCTGGGGATTCGCCTGCTCCAGGGGCGCGCGTTCAAACCGTCGGATGATGCCAACGCGCCGCCCGTGGCCTTGATCAACCAGACCCTGGCGCAGCGCTACTTCCCGGATGGCAAGGCGATCGGCAAGCGCTTTCAGGCTGGCGGCTTCGGGCCCGACGAGACGTGGTTCACCATCGTGGGAGTGGCTGGCGACGTCAAGTACAACGGGTTGAGCGCCGAGCCCACGCCCACCTTCTACGTCCCGTTCGAGCAAAACCTCTGGTCGGGAGATCAGATGCACCTCGTGGTGCGCTCCGCGTCCAATCCCGAAGGGCTGATGGAGGCACTGCGGCGCGAGCTGCGCGCCCTGGATCCGACGCTTCCCCTGGCGAATGTCCGCACGGGCGAGCAGTTGCTCTTCGCCGCCGCCGGCCGGCCGCGCTTTCAGACCTTGCTCATCGCCCTGTTCGCGCTGGTGGCACTGCTGCTCTCGGCTGTGGGGATCTACGGAGTGATCTCCTACTCCGCGGCGCAGCGCACCCACGAAATCGGCGTCAGGCTCGCTCTGGGGGCGCGGCCGCGCGACGTGCTCGCCCTGGTGGTGGGGCAGGGGATGCGACTGGCGTGCCTCGGGGTGGGCCTGGGACTGGTCGGCGCCCTGGGATTGACCTGGCTGATGAAGGGATTGCTGTTCCAGGTGAGCACCAGCGATCCGCTCACCTTCGCGGTCATCGCGATCCTCCTGTCGGGCGTGGCGCTGTTCGCCTGTCTCGTTCCGGCCCGCCGCGCCACGCGCACCGATCCGATGATCGCGCTGCGCTACGAATAGGCAGGAGCCATGAGCGGCCTGATCCAGGATCTGCGCTACGGATGGAGGATGATCTTCAGGAATCCCGGGTTCTCCCTGGTGGCCATCCTCACCCTCGCCCTGGGGATCGGAGCGAACACGGCTCTGTTCAGCGCGGTCAACGCGCTGCTCCTCCGGCCGCTGCCGGTCGAGGACATCGATCATCTGGTATTCGGGATGGCCTTGCGCGAGGGTTTCGACCCGTTCGGCACTTCGCTGCTGGAATTCGAGCTTTATCAGAAGGAGGCGGGCTCTCTTTCCGGCAGCGGAGTCGGGACGCCGCGGCATTTCACGCTCCTGGCGGGCGACGAGCCGGAGCGCCTGCGCGGCTCGGCGGTGACCGCTGGCTTCCTGACGACCCTGGGCGTCAAGCCGATCCTGGGGCGGCTGTTCACCTCCGAGGAGGATCGGCCCGGCGCAGCGTCCGTGGCGCTGGTTGGGCATGAGCTTTGGCGCCGCCTGGGAGCCGACCGCGGGATCGTCGGGCAGGTACTGGACCTGGAGGGACGACCCACCACGGTGGTGGGCGTCCTGCCGCCGGGATTCGACAAGCCCTACTCGGCGGAGGTCTGGGTGCCCATGCAGGTGGACATCGCCTCGCTGCCACTGGCTCAGAAGGCCGCCACCGCCAATGAGTTCGTGGGCCGCCTCAAGGACGGGGTAAACCTGGAGGCGGCTGGTGCGGAGCTGAAAGGGCTTGCCCGGAGGCTGGAGCAGGAGTATCCGCAAATCCGGCGCGGCTGGTCGTTCGGAATCGTGCCGCTGCGCCGCCAGCTGCTCGCCGATCTGTCGGGGCGCACGCAAAGCTCGCTCATGGCGCTGTCGGGAGCGGTGGGTTTCCTGCTTCTCCTCTGCTGCGCCAACGTGGCCGGCCTGCTTTTGGCGCGGGGCGCGGCGCGCGAGGGAGAAATCGCCGTCCGCATGTCGCTGGGGGCGGGGCGCGGCAGGCTGATCCGCCAGCTGCTCACCGAGAGCCTCCTCCTGGCCCTTCCCGGCGGCATCTCCGGAGCGCTGCTGGCCTACTGGATGCAGCCTCTCATGGTGTGGCTCAATCCGATCCAGGCGGCGGATCTGGGAGCCCGCCTCACCGATTTCCGCATCGACGGGCGGGTGCTGCTCTTCTCGCTCGCCGCGACTCTCATGACGGGCCTGATTTGCGGCCTGGCTCCGGCGCTGCGTGCAGCGCGCCCCTCCGGTTTGATGGCGCTTCTGAAACGGCGCGAGCAGCGCGGCGACTCCGGCTCGGGAGGCAGGCTGTCTCTGGGTGCCATCGTCGTCGGCGAGATTGCCATCGCGGCCACCCTGCTGATGGGCGGCGGGCTGATGATGCAGTCCTTCCGTAATCTTCAAGGGATCGATCTGGGGTTCCGCCCCGGAAATCTGCTCACACTCGAGCTGCCGCTCTCGCCCCTGAAATACGCCGAGACCGGCCAGCAGGTCGAATTCATGCAACAGGTGCTGCAGCGCGTCAGGGCCCTGCCCGGGGTCCTCGCCGCGGGAATGACCACCAACATCCCCATGCAGCGGGGAGTGACCCTGGATTCGGTCTTCGAGGTGGAGGGGCGCCCGCCTGCCGATCCCTCGAATGTGCCCATCACGGCGCACCGGCTGGTCACCCCCGGCTACATGCAGACGTTGGGAGTCTCGCTTCTCAAAGGGCGGATGCTCGACGAAAGCGATCGAGCCGGCAGCCTGCCGGTCGCGGTGGTGAGCGAGGAGTTCGTCCGCGAGTCGTGGCCGGGCGAGGATCCCATCGGCAAGCGCGTCCGCCGGGTTCGAACCGGCGAAAAGGGACCCTGGATGACGGTCGTGGGGGTGGTCGCGGAAGTCAAGGAAGACCGCTTCTGGTTTCGCATCGATCGCCCGGTCTGGTACCTGCCGTACGCGCAGCAGACCTTTCCTCTCCCCGTCAGCATTCCGCTCAATCTGGTGGTGCGGACTGCCGGGGATCCATCGCTGGTCGCGAAGGCGGTGCGGGAGGCGGTCCACTCCACGGATCCGAGCCAACCCGTCGCCGGCGCCATGCCGATGGTAGAGTCCCTGTCGGACGTTCTGATTACCGAGCGCTTCAGCGCGGTCGTGATGGGGGCGCTGGCGGGGCTGGGCCTTCTGCTGGCGGCCCTGGGGCTCTACGGAGTGATGGCCTACACCGTCAGCCTGCGCACCGGCGAGATCGGCTTGCGCATGGCGCTGGGCGCCCGCCCCCGTGACGTTTTCGGCCTCGTCCTCGGCCGGGGCATCGCCCTGGCCCTGGGCGGACTTGCCGTTGGCCTCGGCGCGGCGTGGGCCCTGACGCGCCTGCTGTCCAGCACCCTCTATCAAGTCGATGCAACCGATCCGGCGATCTTCCTGGCAGTCGCCCTGGCCCTGGGCGCCATCGCGCTTCTGGCCTGCTACCTGCCGGCGCGCCGGGCGGCCCGGGTGGATCCGATGATCGCGCTGCGGATCGAATAGGAGGAGCCATGATCGGCCTGTTCCAGGATTTCCGATTCGGATTCAGGATGATTCTCAAGAATCCGGTGTTCACCGCGGTGGCAATCGCTACCCTCGCCGTGGGCATCGGCGCCAACACCGCCTTCTTCAGCCTGCTGGACGCGGTGCTCCTGCGGCCGCTGCCAGTCCAGCGCCCTGAAGAGCTGGTGCTCGTGAAAGCCAGGGGCGCCGGCGGGGACCTAAGCTCAGATTTCGCCTACGCCGATTATGCCGACTACCGCGACCGCTGCCGGAGCTTCTCCGGCCTGGTCGCCTTCGACGCGCTGCCGCTCACGCTCACGGTGGCCGGGAGCGGATCGGAGCGCATCTTCGCTCAGGGCGTCTCGGGCAATTTCTTCCAGGTGGTGGGGAGGAAAGCGGAGCTGGGGCGCACCCTTGCTCCGGGCGACGACCACGTGGGAGCCGAAGGGGCGGTGATGCTCAGCTACCGCCTCTGGCAATCCCGCTTCGGCGGGGATCCCGGCGCGGTGGGCCGGGTCGTCACGCTCGAAGGCAAGCCCTACACCATCGTGGGGATCAGCCCCGCGGACTTCCAGGGCCTGACGCGGGGCTTTTTCCCGGATGTCTGGATTCCAGCGACCCGAACCGCGCCGTTTGAGATCAGTCCCGATGCCCTCTCCGCCCGGAACATGCGCTGGCTGGCGATCGCCGGTCGGGTCCCGAAGTCGACGAGCCGCACCGTGGCGCTGGCCGAGCTCTCCTCCGTCGCCAAGAAGGTCCGTGAGGAAAATCCGGGTCCCGGCGCAGGCGACGAAGAATTGGTTCTGCTGCCCGGCGCCCAGGGCGACACCGATTATCTGGCCGACGTCTCCCGCGTCAGCCTGCTGCTCATGGGCGTGGTGGGAATTCTCCTGCTCATCGCCTGCGCCAACGTGGGGGGATTGATGCTCGCCCGCGCCTCGGGAAGAAGGCGGGAGATCGCCATCCGACAGGCGCTGGGCGCCGGCCGCACTCGACTCATCCGGCAGCTGCTCGCCGAAAGCCTGCTGCTGGCGGTGCTGGGCGGGGCCGCGGGATTGCTTCTAGCGCTCTGGTCCGCGGATCTCCTGTCGCAGTTCCGGCCGCAGAGCTGGCTGCCCATGGATTTGGGCATGCGCCTGGACCTGCGCGTGCTGGGCTTCTGCACGGCGGTGTCGCTGTTGGCCGCGCTGCTCTTCGGCCTGGCTCCCGCACTGCAGGCATCCAAGCTGCATTTGACCGAGGCCCTGAAAGCCGATTCCGGCGCGGGCCTGTCGGCGCCGTCGCGGCGGGGATGGGGAGCTTCGCTGGTGGTCGTGCAGGTCGCCATGGCCCTGGTTCTGCTGCTGGGTGGGGGACTGTTCCTGCGCAGCCTGCGCCGCGAGCAGGCGGTGGATCTGGGCTTCAATCCACGCAATGCCCTGGCGCTGTCGGTGCAGCCAGGCCGGGGCAGGTCGGACGCGGCGCGACTGGCGGAGCAGGGCTTCAATTCGAGCAGCGCCCAGACTCTTTCGGCGCAACAGGCCCGTGAGAAGGCAGACGAGGCGCGGGTGCGCGAATTCTTCCGTCAGCTGGTGGAAGGGGCGCAAGCGCTTCCCGGCGTGCGCAGCGCGGCTCTGGTCACGACGCTCACCCCTTCGCCGGGAGGAACCAGGCTGACGCTGCACGCCACGGATGTGGGGCTGCCCGGCCCGGGTGACGTGGACATCGACATGAACTGGGTGGGCCCCGGCTATTTCAAGACTCTGGGAGTTCCCGTGTTGCGCGGCCGCGAGTTCCACGACGAGGACTCTCTCGCCCCGAGCGCTCAGGAGCCGGTGATCGTCAACCAGGCTCTGGCGCGGCTGCTGTGGCCGGGGCAGGATCCGGTGGGCAAGCGCTTCAGCCTGAACGGGCCCGGGACACCCTCGAGCCTGGAAGTGATCGGTCTGGCCAAGGACGGGAAATACCGCAGCCTGCGTGAGGCGCCGACTCCCTACCTCTACAAGAATCTGCGACGCTTCGGATTGTCGGAGCGGACGCTGGTGCTGCGCACCTCAGGCGATCCGGTGGCCCTGATCCCGGCGGTTCGCAGCCTGGTACGGTCGCTGGACCCGACCGTTCCGGTATACGGGGTGAAGACGCTGGAGGAGCACGTGGCGGTGATGCTCGCTGCGGTGCGCCTCACCACCTGGCTCGTGAGCCTGTTCGGCCTGGTGGCCCTGTTTCTCGCGTCGCTGGGCCTGTACGGACTCATCTCCTATGCCGTGCTGCAGCGCACCCGGGAGATCGGAGTGCGGATGGCGCTGGGTGCCCGGCGCGGCGATGTGCTGCGCCTTGTGGTGGGCCAGGGGATGAAGCTGATCCTCGTGGGGCTAGCCCTGGGGCTGACGGCGGCGCTGCTGCTCACCCGCCTCGTGGCCGGCCTTCTTTTTGGGATCAGCCCGGTGGACCCGCTCACCTTCGCCGGAATTCCGCTGCTCCTGGCAGGAGTGGCCCTGCTCGCCTGTTTCCTCCCGGCGCGTAGGGCCTCCAGGGTGGATCCGATGATCGCGCTGCGAGTCGAGTAGGAGTCGAGATGCGAGACTTCTTTCAAGATCTGCGCTTTGGAATCCTCTGGCTGCGCCAGCGACCCGGCTTCGCTTCGGCGGCAGTGTTCACCCTGGCGCTCGGAATCGGGGCTTGCACCGCCATCTTCAGCGTCATCAACACGGTGCTCCTGAACCCTCTGCCCTACGAGCAGGGGGAGCGCCTGGTCCTGTTGTGGGAGACGACGAAGGATATGCCCGGGATCATGGTCTCCTACCCCGATTACCTCGACTGGCGGGAGCAGAACCGGGTCTTCGAATCCCTGGGGGTGTTCAATCGGTACCACAGCGCCAACCTCACGGGGACCGGGGAGCCGGAGCGGCTTTCGGCGGCCCTGGGCAGCGCCAGCGTCTTCGAGGTGCTGCGCGTGAAGCCGGCTCTCGGGAGGAACTTCCTTCCCGGCGACGATCTCCAGGGCGCCGAGCGGGTCGCGGTGCTGGGATCGGATTTCTGGCGGCGCAAATTCGGGGCGGATCCGTCGGCGGTGGGCAGGAGCCTGAACCTCGACGGGCAACCCTACACGATTGTCGGAGTTCTGCCGTCGGGAGTTCGCTTCGGCTCGAACGCCGACGTCTGGCTTCCCCTGGGTCAGTTCGTCGACGAGGGAATGATGAACCGCGGTAATCATCCTGGCCTCCTGGGAATCGGGCGACTCAAGCCCGGCGTGACACTGGAGGCCGCCCGCGCTCAGATGAGCGCCCTCGCCGGGAGTCTCGAGAAGCAGTACCCCGCTTCGAACCATGGCGTGGGCGTCGGGATGGACCTCCTCATCGAGAGAGTGGTGGGTAACGTGCGCCCGACGCTGCTTGCGTTGCTGGGTTCGGTCGCCTTCGTCCTGCTGATCGCCTGCTCCAATGTGGCGAACCTGCTCCTTTCCCGATCGGTCTCACGGCAGCGGGAGATGGCGATCCGCGGCGCTCTCGGCGCCCGGCGCGGCCGTCTGGTTCGCCAGCTCCTCACCGAGAGTCTCGTTCTGGCGCTACTCGGAGGGGCCCTGGGGCTGGGCCTGGCGGTCTGGAGCGTGGATCTGATCCGTGGTTTTGGATCTAGCGTCCTGCCGCGGGCCTCCGACATCGCCATCGAGCCGCGCATCCTCGCGGCGACCTTGGCCGTGTCCCTGCTCACCGGCCTCCTTTTCGGGCTCGCACCCGCGCTGCAGATCTCAGGAGATGCGCATGACGCGCTACGGGGGGGTGGGCGCGCCACCGCGGGGCCGGCCAAGCGACGGATGCGGGCCATGCTCGTGGCAGGGGAGGTGGCGCTGTCGCTGATGCTCCTGATCGGAGCGGGACTGATGGCCAACTCCTTCGTGCGGCTTCTGAGAGTTCCCACCGGGTTCGATCCCGCCGACATCCTGACCGCGCAAGTGTCGCTACCCGAGAAAAAGTATCCCCAAAACGAGCAGATGACCTCCTTCTACCGCGAAGCGGTAGAGAGGATGCGGTCGTTGCCCGGAGTCGAGGCGGCCGCGGCGGCTTACCCCGTCCCCTTCGGGGAAGGAGGCTGGCAGGTAGGGCTGGAGGTGGAAGGGCACCCCGTACGCTCCCCCGGCGATTATGCGCTGATCAACTCCAACATCGCGACACCCGATTACTTCAAGACCTTGAGAATCCCTCTCACGAGTGGCCGAGTCTTCACCGAGCAGGATAGCCGGGAGAGCGAGAAAGTGACCGTCGTGAACCAAGCGTTCGTGCGCCGGTTCTGGCCGGGCGAGGATCCGATCGGCAAAAAGCTCCGGATGGGCGGGGAGCCGAACGCAGCCTGGTTCTCCGTGGTCGGCGTCGTCGGAGATGTCAGGCGCGACAGCCTGGCTTCGCCCCTGGGCCCGGAGATCCACTTCGCGGTCCCGCAGCTCCCTCAGCGTGAAATGACACTTCTCGCCCGCGTCGCATCATCGCCCGAGGGCCTGGTTCCGGCCCTTCGCGAAGCGGTGAAAGGCGTCGATCCGGATCAACCGCTGTACGCGGTGACCAGCCTGGAGGCGCGGCTTTCCGATTCCCTCGACAGCCAGCGCTTTGCCCTGATGCTGATCGGCATCTTCGCGGGAGTGGCGCTGCTGCTCGCCTGGGTGGGGATCTATGGGGTCGTGGCGTACACCGTGAGCCATCGCACCCATGAGATCGGCCTCCGAATGGCGCTCGGGGCGCGGCGCCGGGACATCGCGCGAATGGTGGTCCAGCAGGGGATGACCCCGGCTCTGGTCGGTCTGGGACTGGGGCTGCTTGGATCCCTGGGAATCACGCCTCTGATCTCCTCCCTGCTGTACGGGATCGAGCCCACCGATCCTGTCACCCTTTTCGGCGCCGTGATCGTCCTGGCAACCGCCGCCCTGCTCGCGGGCCTGCTCCCGGCGCGTCGCGCGGCGAAGGTGGACCCGATGATCGCGCTGCGAGTGGAGTAGGAGACGACATGAGTGTGCTCTTTCAGGATCTTCGTTATGCCCTCCGGATGCTCGTCAAGAACCCCGGCTTCACGGCGGTGGCGATTCTGACTCTCGGCCTGGGGATTGGCGCCAACACCGCAATCTTCAGCGTCGTCAACGGCGTGCTGTTCCGCCCGCTGCCCTATCCCCAGCCCGACCGGCTGATGGCCGTCTGGATGGGGGAACCGCAGGACAAGGGCTTCCAGTCGACTTTCTCAGACGCCGACTTTCTCGACTGGCAATCGCACAACCAGGTTTTCGCGCGCGTCGCTGCCTACACGGACACCTCGTTCACGCTGACCGGCTCGGGAGAACCCGAGCGTCTGCGTGGCGCGGCCGTGACCGTCGATTTCTTCGCGACTCTGGGCATCGCTCCCTCTCTGGGGCGCGGCTTTGCCGCCGGTGAAGACGCTCCCGAAAGCCCCCGCCTCGTGGTGCTCAGTCACTCCCTCTGGCGGCAGCGCTTCGGCTCGGATCCGGGCATCCTGGGGACGACGATCCGGGTGAATGACGTCCCGCGAACCGTGGTGGGAGTGATGCCACCAGGGTTTCAGTTTCCCCCCGAGCAGGGAGGATCCCCCGGGCCGGTGGAGATCTGGTCGCTGATGACCAAGACTCCGCCCACGCGGCGTGGACCCTATTACCTTTCGGGCCTGGGACGGCTCAGGGACACGGCGTCGCCGCAGCAGGCGAAGGCGGAGGTCGAGACGATCGGGTGGAGGATCGCCAAAGAGCATCCACTCGACAATGCCGGCGTGACCTACCTGACCGCCCCTCTCAAGGAAGCCCTCGTGCGCAACGTGCGGCGCCCGCTGCTTGTGCTGCTGGGAGCCGTGGCCTTCGTTCTGCTGATCGCCGCGGCCAATGTGGCTAACTTGATGCTCGCAAGAACGACGGCGCGCGAGCGGGAGATCGCCATCCGCCTCGCGGTCGGCGCCGGACGCGGGCGCATCGTCCGGCAATGGCTCACGGAAGGCCTGCTGCTGGCCCTGCTCGGCGCTGGATTCGGCCTGCTACTCGCCCACTGGACCACCGACACGCTCCTGGCCTTGAGCCCGGCGAACTTGCCGCGCCTGGGGGAGGTGGGCCTGGACGGCCGCGTCTTGGGCTTCACGCTGGCCGTGGCCTGCTTGAGCGGAGTCTTCACGGCGCTCGGGTCGGCGCTACACTCGACCCAAGGCGGCATTTTCGGCGCCCTCAGCGAGCGGGCGCATGGGGGTGAGAACCGATCCGGCCGGCGCACCCGCAACCTGCTGGTCATCGGCGAGACCGCGCTTTCGGTGATGCTGCTGGTAGGCTCCGCTCTGATGATCACGAGCTTTCTGCGGCTGCAACGGGTCAGTCCCGGCTTCGCTCCGGAAAACATCCTGACGCTTTCCGTGGACCTCCCAAGTTCGCGCTACGAGGACGCGAAGGTCAACCCGTTCTACACCCAGCTCCTGGAGCGCGTGCGCGCCCTGCCCGGCGTGGAGTTCGCGGGCATCGGAAACAGCCTGCCGCCGGCCACTCTGCAAATCACCGACAATTTCAGCTTGGAAGGAAGGCCGGCGAAACCGGGGATGACCGCGCCGCTGGCGTCCGTCCTTTTCGTGAGTCCGGATTATTTTCGCGCTCTGGGAGTGCCGATTCTGCGCGGACGCAATTTCACCGCATCCGACCGCGAAGGCGCCCCGCTGGTCGTGATGATCAACGAAACGCTGGCGCGCCGGTATTTCCCGGGGCAGGACCCGGTCGGCAAGCGGATGAAGGTCGGCGGCCCGGAGCGCCCGACGGCTCCGTGGATGGAGATCGTCGGCGTCGTGGGAGACGTCAAGTTCAGCGGTCTCCAGGCGGATCCGGAGCCCTCCTACTACGAGCCTTACCTTCAAGTCCCCTGGTCAGGCACTTATCTCGTGGTGCGTTCCCCGTCCGACCCGCGCCGTCTCGCCCGGGCCGTGCGACAGGCCGTGGCCTCACTCGATCCGAACCTCGCCGTGGCCGAAGTACACACCATGGAAGATCTAATGGCGGCGTCGCTGGCCACTCCACGCTTCCTGACGATCCTGCTCACGCTGTTCGGGAGCACGGCGGTCCTGCTGGCGGGGGTGGGCCTCTACGGCGTGGTGTCCTACCGCGTTGCTTTACGGACCAATGAGATCGGGATTCGCATGGCGCTGGGGGCGCGGCCGCTGGACGTGGTGCGAATGGTGATCTCTCAGGGGATGGCGCTCGCGGCAGGGGGTGTCCTTCTCGGTCTGGGAGGAGCGGTCATTCTCTCCCGCGTCCTGCAAGGCCTGCTGTTCGGGGTGACCCCGAACGATCCCGTCACGCTGGTGGGCTCGGCGCTTTTGCTGGTGGCGGTGGCTGGTCTGGCCTGTTATCTGCCGGCTCGGCGGGCCTCGCGGGTCGAGCCGCTGGTTGCCTTGCGTTGCGAATAGCCATTTCGAAAGCTGGAGAAACCATGGACGGACTGATTCAGGATCTTCGGCACGCCACCCGCCTGCTGGCGAAGAGCCCCAGCTTCGTGCTCACGGCGGCGCTGGTGCTGGGCCTGGGGGTGGGGGCCAATACGGCGATCTTCACCCTGGTCGACGGGCTGTTCCTCCGGCCGCTCCCCGTGCCCCAGGCCGGCCGCCTGGCCTGGGTGACGGCCGTCACGCCTCCCGGCTCGAGGCTCATGAATCTTTCCTATCCAGACTATCTGGACCTGAGGGATCGCAACGAGGTGTTCACGGGGCTGCTGGCCTATGACGAGATCCCCGTGGCATTGGCGGGAGGCGGCGCTCCCGAGCGGGTGCGCGGCGCGATCGTGTCGGGGAATTACTTCTCGGTGCTCAGAGTAACGCCGGCGCTGGGGCGCGCCTTCGGGCCCGACGAGGATGCCGCGCCGGGAGCCGCGCCGGTGGCGGTCATCGGTCACGCGCTCTGGAAGAAGCGGTTTGGATCGGACCCGGGCCTGGTGGGTCGAAGCCTGTTGTTGAGCGGCCACGAGTTCACGGTTTTGGGAATCGCTCCGGAATCGTTCACCGGCACCGAGGCGGAAGGCACCGTGGATGTCTGGGTTCCGCTGGCCATGCACGCCGAGGTGATGCCCGGCTCCGGCACGCTATTCACCGCGCGCGACGCGGGATGGCTGCGGGTCATGGGGCGGCTGAAGCCGGGAGTCACGCCGGCGCAGGCGCGGGCGAACCTGGCGGTGCTTGCCGAGGGGATCAGCGGTTCGGCCCCGGTCCAGCGCGAGGGCATGACGCTTCAGCTGACCCCGGCCGCCGGCACAATCCATCCCACCATTGCCGGTGAGGCCCTTTCGATCGTCATCCTGCTGATGGCCGTCACCGGGCTGATCCTGCTAATCGCCTGCGGAAACGTGGCGAACCTGCTCCTGTCACGCGCCGCAGCGCGTCGTCGGGAGATCGGCATTCGACTGGCGCTGGGCGCGACCCGCGCCCGCCTCGTCCGTCAGCTCCTGACCGAGAGTCTCCTCCTCTCCCTGGTGGGCGGGGTGGCGGGCTTGGCGATGGCCTCGTGGGGCACCGATCTTCTGCTGGCCTTCGCCGAGATTCCAAACGATTTGGCTGGATCCATGTCGCCCGACCTGCGGGTGTTCTCCTTCACCCTGGCGCTCTCGCTCCTCAGCGGAGTGTTCTTCGGCCTGGCGCCGGCGCTGCACGCCTCCCGCCGGGACCTGGCCACCGTCCTGAAGGACGACGGCTCGGCGCTGCAGCGCGACGGCGGGAAGGCCCGGCCCCAGCGCCTGCTGGTGATCTCGCAGGTGGCGCTTTCCATGGTGCTGCTGGTGAGCGCCGGATTGTTTCTGGGAAGCCTCGCGAAGGCCTCCCGCGTCGATCCCGGCTACGACATTCGCAGCGGACTGACGCTGTCGTTCGACCTGAATCTCCAAGGGTATTCTCGCGACCGGAGCATCGCCTTCAGTCGTGAGCTGCTGCAGCGCGTGGAAGCGCTTCCAGGTGTGGCTTCCGCCTCGCTCGCCAGCCTGGCGCCGCTCAGCGGGCGCATGCTGGGATTGCAGCTGACGGAG
>JAKEFJ010000078.1 GCA_022616665.1 Acidobacteriota bacterium | reverse complement strand
TGAGGCTATGATCCTAGGCGGCCGGGGAGAGGCCGGAAATCCGGTTCACGACCTGTACGAGCGAGGTGGTCTCGAAGGGCTTCGAGAGGAACCCGGCTCCCATCGCCCTCAAATGATCCACGGTGTTCTGGCCGAAAAGCACCGCGCTCATGAAGAGAATTCGATCCTTCAGCTTGGGCCGGACGCGCACGAGTTCTTGAGAAAGCACGAAGCCGTTCATATCGGGCAGCAGCAGATCCAGGATCACCAGCTCATAGGCGATATTGCGGACCTGGGCCAGGGCGTCGCGGCAGTTGGTGACGGTGTCGACCTGGTAGCCGCACCCTTCCAGCGTCTCGCGAATGACCTGGAGCATCTGCTCCTCGTCATCCACAACGAGCACCAGGGGCCTTTTCTCCATCGCGGGTTCCTCGGAGAAGCAAAGTGCCGCAAGACCCAGCAAAATATAGGCCTGCGGCGGGAAAAAACAAGTTGGGCGGTCCGGGGTGGGTTACTTTTTAAGCAATTGAGTTTATTGCAGGTTGGGAGATTGGAGCCGGAGCACTCCCGCTTGCCTGTGCTAAAATCGCGGCTCCCAGGCGCCAGTCAGACCCGGAGGTCTTCCGATGTCGGAACCCAAGCGTCGTCCCGGACTCGGTTTGCTTGAGTATCTCCAAGACCACGTTCTCGTTTTCGACGGGGGCATGGGGACGATGCTCTACCAAAAAGGGGTTTTCCTGAACCGGTGCTTCGACGAGCTGAATCTCTCCCATCCCGACCTGATTCGCGATGTCCATCGTGCCTATTTGCTTTCCGGAGCCGAGGCCATCGAGACGAACACCTTCGGCGCCAATCGGTACAAACTCCAGGGATTTGGCTTCCAGGACAAGGTGACCGAAATCAACCGGGAGGGAGCAAGATTGGCGCGTGAGGCTGTGGGGGACAGGGCATGGGTCGCCGGATCCATCGGCCCTCTCGGCCTGAAAATCGAGCCCTGGGGCCCCACGTCGGTTGAGGAAGCCGAGGTGGCTTTTCGAGAGCAGGCCCAGGCGCTTGTGGATGGAGGCGTGGATCTCTTTGTGTTGGAGACTTTCACCGACCTGAATGAAATCCATCAAGCAATCAAGGCAGTACGCGGGGTCTGCTCGCTCCCCATCATCGCCCAGATGACCATCGAGGAAGACGGCAACAGCCTTTACGGCACCGCCCCCGAGATGTTCACCAAGCGGCTGGACGAATGGGGTTCCGACGTGGTCGGCATCAACTGCAGCGTGGGGCCCCAGGACATGCTGGAGTGCCTCGAGCGGATGGTCAAGGTCACCGAGCGGCCGATCTCGGTGCAGCCCAACGCCGGAAAGCCCCGCTCGGTGGACGGGCGGAACCTTTACCTCTGCTCCCCTGAATACATGGCCTCCTACGCGCGAAAGTTCGTCCAGGCTGGCGCCAAGGTCGTGGGGGGATGCTGTGGCACGACTCCTGAGCACGTGAAGGCGATTAAGTCCGCGATCCGGGCCCTCAGACCAGCTCATGTGGCGGTGGAGATCTCGCTTCCCGCGGAGCAGCGCGTGGAAATCGAGCCAGTGGAGCGCGCCAAGAAATCCCGTTTCGCCTCGGCGCTGGTCGAGCGCCGCCTCGTTACCACGGTGGAAATCACCCCGCCCAAGGGCTTTGACACCTCCAAGGTCGTCTCGGGGGCCCGCCTGCTCCATGCGGCGGGCGTGGACGCCATCAACATCCCCGATGGTCCCCGTGCGTCAGCCCGCATGTCGGCGCAGGCGCTTGCGGTGATCCTGGAGCAGCAAGTGGGAATCGAAACGGTCCTCCACTACTGCTGCCGCGACCGCAATCTCCTGGGAATGCAGTCCGATCTCCTGGGAGCGGCCGCCCTGGGGCTGAGAAACCTCCTGATCATCACCGGGGACCCGCCGAAGATGGGGGACTATCCGGACGCCACGGCGGTCTTCGACGTGGATTCCATCGGGCTCACCAACATGGTGACCCGGCTCAACCACGGCATGGATCTGGGCGGAACGCCGTTCAATCCGCCCACGGCCTTTCTGGTCGGGGTGGGAGCCAATCCGGGGGCTCTTGAGATCGAGCACGAGATTCGGAGGTTTCAGTATAAAGTCGAGGCCGGCGCCGAATTCGCCATCACCCAGCCGGTCTTCGACGTCAGGCAGCTCAAGGATTTTCTGAAGCGTGTGGAGGAGTTTCGCATTCCCATCATCGCCGGGATCTGGCCGCTTACGAGCCTCCGCAACGCCGAGTTCATGAATAACGAGGTACCGGGGGTTCACGTGGCGGACGACATCATGGAGAGGATGCGAAAAGCCGATGCGCAGGGATGTGCCCGGGAACAGGGAATCGCCATTGCCCTGGAGACCGTGCAGGAAGTCCGCAATCTAGTTCAGGGTATCCAGGTGAGCGCCCCGTTCGGGCGGTATCAGGCAGCGCTGGAGGTCCTGGAAGGCGTCATCCACCGAGCCGCTTGAGGGCTTCGCGCGCCGCCTCGATTTCGGGCCGGGGGTGATCGGCGGAACCCCACCATTGGAGCACTTCCCGATAGGTCCGGATGGCGTCCTTCTTCTTCCCCGCCTTTTCGTAGGCAACTCCGAGGCGTTCCAGGTTCTGGACGTACCCCACGGGATCCGAAAACCGATTCGGCTCCTCCACGATCCTGCGGAATATCTCCGCCGCCTTCGGCGCGTCACCTGATTCAAGAAGCGCCCTTCCGAGAGCCTCGGCAGCGGGCGCTCGAAGCGGGTTTTCGGGGAGCGCGGCCTGTAGCCGGGCCACGGCGTCGGCATACTTGCCCTGCTCGAGAGCGATATTCCCTTCCACCGACGATCGGAGCCTCTCGATTGTCCGCGCGGAGAGCTTCCCCTGCCACCGGGGGATTTGAGCCTCCAGCAACCCCCGGGCGGCATCGTATTGCTTCTGGAGCACCATGATGCTGATCATGGGCAGATCCGCGTCCAGGTTCGAATCGACCTCGCGAACCTCCGACAGCGTCGAAAGGGCCTCCTGGTATTGACCCAAATTGGAGAGTGCCTGCGCCAGGGACATCAAGTATTGCCCCTGAAGTGAAGCGAGTCCCGCGTCCCGGCTCTGGTTGACCGCGTTGCGAAGGAACGCGAGGCCGTCACGGAAGCGGCCGGTGAGCAACGATATCTGCCCGCTCAGCGCCAGTCCTTCGGCGCGCAGCCGAGGTTGTGGCTCGGCGGCTAGGGTCTGGTAGAGCGCCGCGGCCTCCCGGGCATTTCCCTGATCCAGGAGCAGGGCTCCCTTCAAGGCGACCGCGGTGACATTCGCAGGTTGTCGCACGAGCACCTGTTCCACGGTGGCAAGTGCATCCCGAGTCTCTCCCGCATTGCGCTGGGCCCGCACCAGCAGCAGCCTGCTGGCATCGTCTTCAGGGCGCAGCGTCAGGTACTTCTTCAGCAGGATGACGGCCTCCGCCGGGTGTCCCGAGTCGAGGGTGGCTTGCGCCAGCAACCTCTGGTTGTCCTGGGAAGTTGGATCCAGTGCCAAGGCGCGTTTGAACACCTCCACCGCCTGGGTCGGCTCGTTCAAGAGGAAAAGCTCGATGGCCCCCAGCCAAGCGAGGGGGTTCTTCTCATCGGGAAAGCGGGCTAGAAAGGACTCCAGCGGCGCCACGGCGTTGCGAGGATTCCCCGATTGGTACAGTGCCAGGATGACCGGGACCATCAGGGTGACACGGGCAGGCATGGGCCGCGATAATTTTGAGAGCGGCACGGCCGCCTGCACCGCCCTCGGCGGATCCCCCCGCTGGGCTGCCGCCAGGGCCTCGAGGAAACGGGCCATGGAGAAATCCTCGAGCTGCAAGGCCACCTTCAGTTCCTCCAGAGCGGAGGCCGCCTCTCCCTTCGCCAGGAGCGACGCTCCCGCAACGTAAGAACGGGTCGGGGCTTCCTTGAGGGGAACCAGCGACGCGAGTGGAGGCCCCTGGGTATCCGTCCCTTCGAGGCCCAAGGCTTTCCTGACGTGCGCCGCCAGCTCGTCCAGCTTGCGACCCAGGGAATTCTCCGAGATCCCCTCCACGATCCACTGCTCCCGCTCCTTCCCGGACGAGACTTCGACCCACGAGGCCTTCAGCTGAACGGAGCCGGGCGCGCCCGACAACTCGCCTCGCAGCAGGTAATCGGCGCCGCCCTTCTTGGCCATCTCCATTTCCGACTCCCGGGAGGTGGGGCCGGAGGGCTTCGACAGGTCGAACACGCGCTCGGGAGTGAGAACCTTCAATTCGAGAAGGTTCTCGAGGCTCAGGCTCAGGAGGACCTGGACGGCATCTCCAATCCATGCCGACTCCTGAGATCCTCCCGACGGGCGGAAGGGAACCACCACGAGACAGGGCTTCTTGGCTCCTTCCGACTCGGCCGTCGTCGCCATCTTGAGCGAGCCGCGGAAGAAGAAGGCTCCCGCCACCGCGGCCAGTAGCACTCCCGCCACCAGCAGAATCGCACCCTTCCCCAGGGGTCTGCGGGGGCGGGGTGGCGAAGAGCTCTGAGTTTCCATGAGATGACCTCGAGTGCGGGTGAATTCCTCGAATGGTGAAGATTCTGCCAGTGAATTCGCCCTGGAAGGGGCAGAGAATGTTAGACGAGGCCCGGGGAGCCGTCAATCCTCTGCGCCCGATGCAATTCTAAGGGAGTCAGCGGTGGGTCGTGCGAGCCGTGTCGCTCAGAACTTCAAGGAGGTGCCGAAGAGAAGCTGCACCCGCGGCGAGCCGGTCTGGTCCGCGTCCACCGAGTAGGCGAGGTCCAGACGGCCGATACTGGCCACGGACGAGCGCACCACGCCGAAGCGCAGCCCAACACCGAAATCGGAATGAAGGTCGGAGAGTGATTCGGAAGAGCCGTACCAGGCGTCCCCCACATCCGCAAATCCGGCAAACCCCAGGCGCACGAGGCGGAACAGCTCGATGTTGCTGAAGAAACGGTGCTCCAGGGTGAGCAGGAGCCGATGGTCACCGTCGAACTGCCGCGTCGGATAGCCTCGCAAGCCGGTGTCGCCTCCCAGGAGGAGCTGGTTTTGCTCGTCCAGATTGATGCCCACGTCGAAGCCGAGACGGCCGTAGAAGGTCTGTCGCGGCGTCACCCTGCAATAGGTTTCCATCGCCTGGGCCAGGATAACATTTTGCGCCTCGCCCGAGCCGACGCGCCCGGTCAGCGCCCCCGTGTACAGGAAGTTGGTGTTGCCGCCGATCGGAACACCCACCGAGTCGGTGATGCCTATGATGACCTGGCTTGAGTCGGCCTCGAAATCCTTCAGCGAGAGCCACGCCGAGATGTTCAGATCGTTTCCGAGGTTGAAATCCTCCTCACGGTCGAACTGATTGTAATTGATGACCTTGATGTAGCTGGTTTTGAGGGCCTGTAGGGCGAAGACCGGGCCACTGAATTTCTGGTCCGGCGGCACGCAGATGGGACTGCCGGAGAATTCCTCCGGATCCGGGAGGAAATCGCTCGCCAGCACGCAGGGGCTTCCCGGGGGCGGCGCCCCCTCGACTTCGGAAAACAGGTTTTCAAGGTACTGGTAACCGAAGGTGAAGCGCACGACATTGTTGCCGACCAGCCCCGTCGAAACCCCGTACGAGGCGCTGAACGAGTCGGTCACCTGCACGAACTCATCAACGGCATCGCCGTCACTGTAGAGCTTCGAAGTCCTCTGCAAGTGCTCTCCTCCGGCGCTCATGCTCCAGCCGGAATCGAGGGAATAGAACGGTCGGGAGGTCAAAAGGCCCCAGGAAACACCATCGCTGCTGTCGGCATAGTAGGTTCTGAGGGAATAGCGGCTGCCGAGGATTCGAGGATCCAGGTACGAGAGCTGCGTTGTGCTCCGATCGATGTCGTTTCGATGGCTGATCGCGATGACCTTCAAGCGCCCCAGGAAATTCTGCTCGCTGAAAGAGAAGCCGAACGCATTGTTTCCTCCCGCCCGTGAGAAGCGCACGGAGGGCCGAAGAGTCCAGGTGTCCTGGGTCGTCACCTCCAGGTCCACGACTCCGTCGTGGTAGGAGGTCGGGCGGATCCCGACGTGATAGATGACCCCGAGAGCTCGCAGGTTCCGCTCGCTCTCGTCGATCAGCTGCTGGCTGTAAAGGTCTCCCTCCTGGAACAGCAGCTCCCTGCGGATGACCTCTTCGCGGGTCACGATGTGAAGCTTGTTGGCGAGCCGGTAGGGCCAGTAGTTCTCTTTGGGGTCGCTGGGATCGAAAATGTTTTTTCGGGTGATCAGGATCCGGCCGATGCGTGCCTTCTGGGCCTCCAGCACTCCGGCATCGGGAACGGGAGCTTCGGCGATGAGGGGGGAAGCGGCGAACAGCAAGATTGCCGCCACCGTCGCCGGGAGGATGGCTCGCATGGGGCGCGGATTATACACTGGGCTTGGGGTCCGAATCGGGGTCGCGGTAGAATCGAGACCATGAAGGCAGCGCGGAGACGGAAACTAGCGGCTCTGGGAGCGGTGTTGGCGGTGTTCCTCGCGCCTTCGCGCCACCGTGCCGCGGAGGTGGACCAGTTTCGCGAAGTGATGAAGCTGGTGAACGCGAGGGCGCAGCTTTATGAGAAGGCGGCATTGGGGTTCTCCTGCGAGGAGACAGTAATCCAGGGAAAATTTAGTTCTGGAACGGGGGAAAACAAGAAGGAACAGAAGAACCGTTACGATTACTTGTATGAGGGGAGCGCCGATTCGGGATACCGTGAAGTCCGCATGCTTCCTTCCAAGACCGGCGACCCGGCGGACAGTAAGGAAGTGGACCCGGATCTCGACGTTCCCGGTGTCTACGATTGGGCGCTGCTTTTCACCAAGCAACACCAGCCCTACTTCCGCTTCGAGTGGGCAGGCACCGAGCGTGTGGGGTTTCAAACCGCCGCCATCATCGCCTTTCGAGGGGCGAAGACCTTCGACCGTGGCAAGGAGATTCAGGAATGGTCGGGCCGGGTGTGGGTGAACAATGAGAGCGGGAATTTCGTCAAAGTCGAGGCCGATCCCAACGGACAGGAAGAGCGTTTGGCTCAGAAAACCGACGAATGGCGAAAAGCGCTGCGCATCGTGGGGATTTCAACCAAGCGCCAGCCCCGCGGGTTCCACTACCGGCTCGAGTTCACGGTAGACAAGTTCGGCCTTTCCTTTCCGGGGGAGGCGGAGACCCGGCGATTTGCCCTGGATATCACGGGAGAGGAGGAGCTGAAGGAGAGAACAGTCCAGCGTTTCCGCAGCTATGTCTTTTTCAACGTCAACTCGGCGGAAGATTTCCTCGGCCTCGAGACCCCCGGTACGACTCCCGCCCCGACTCCCCCGGAGAAATGACAAACCCGCAGCAGCGTGGTATGTTCGCCGACTCCTGCACATCATCCCACCGATAGGAGGTCTGGCGATGCCCGGATTGCTCATGGCTCTGGTCGCGGCAATCGTCGTCGCCGTGATTCTGGGGCGGTTCCTAACGCGCAGGGGCGTCACGGTCCTGGGTCCTGATGGACGCCGCAGGCTTCCCGGTGCCGGAGGGCTGGGAGGCTATCTCGGCCTCGCCCTCACGCTCCTGCTCCTGCTCATCTTGATTCCCGCGTCGATCCGGGTGGTGCCCGTCGGGCATGCCTTGGTGGTGTTCAACACCGTGACCCGGAGCCTTCGACTGGCGGGGCAGGGCGTCACGCTCATTCCTCCCTTCATCGCGCAGACGCAGATGTACGACATGAGGCGTCTGGAATACACCATGACCAAGACCCAGGGTGAAGGGAAAAAAGCCGGCTGGGACGATTCCCTCTGGTCGCCCACCCAGGAGGGGCTGCAGGTGGGCATCGATCTAACCGTCTGGCACCACCTGGATCCTCTTCGGGTCGTGGACCTGCACCAGCACATCGGGCCGGACTACGAAGACAAGATCATCCGACCTGCCGTCCGCTCGGTGATCCGCATGGTGATCTCCGATTACCCGGTCATGGACGTCTATTCCTCCAAGCGGGCGGCCATCCAGGACGAAATCAACAAGGAGGTCAAGGCCCTGGTGGAGAAGGACGGTTTCATCATCGACGAGGTGGTCCTGCGGGACGTGCGCTTCACCGAGGATTTTGCCAAGGCTATTGAAGCCAAACAGATCGCGCAGCAAAGCGCAGAGCAGATGAAATACGTGCTGGAGAAGGAGCAGCGGGAGGCGGAGCGCAAGGTCATCGAAGCGCAGGGGCGCGCCAAGGCCATCGACACGATTACCCAGGCGCTGCAAAAGAATCCCAACTACATCAAGTACCTCTATGTGGACAAGCTCTCCGACAAGATCTCGGTCATCGTGTCCGACCAGAACACGATCATGGACCTGAAGGGGATTCTGGACGGGAAGTCCGGGAAGTGACGGCTCAACCGAGGGAATCCTGAAGATGAACGCCGATCGGCTCAGCCAGCTGGAGAAGATGGTGCTTGAAACTCCCGGGGACCGGGAGCTGCGTTACTTTCTCGCCACGGAGTATTTTGGATTGCAACGCTTCGCGGATTCGCTCCGGGAGCTGGAGCAATATTTCAGCAGCGGCGACGACGAAGGCGTGGGGTTCAAGATGCGCGGAATCTGCCTGTTCCATCTTGGGCGCAAGGATGAGGCCCGAGCCGCCCTGCAGTCGGGCATCGCGGCCGCGCAAAGGCACCACCATTCCGACCTGGCAGCCGAGATCCAGGAAACTCTCCAGGGATTCTACCCTGAGACCTGACCAAGCCCCTCCTGATTGACTCAACACAGTGCCGAGACCTAGTGTCGCGTCTCCGAAATCTCGTTACATTCGGCCGTCGATCCATCCCGCCTCGTGGCGTTGCGCCTCCCTTGCGTACCGCCTTGGGTACGCGGCACTTCGGCGCGCCTTACGATCCGGGCGCCTCGACGGCCTCGATGTGAACGTCATTTCTGAGACGCAACACTAGGATGGCCGGAACTCGCGGGGGGCGCTCCCGTGCAAGGCCAGACCGTCAATCAATACAAGATCTCACGAAGCTCGGCCAGGGAGGCATGGGAATCGTCTACAAGGCCCCAACATCTGTACCTTGCACGACATTGCGGAGGCGGATGGCCGCCTGTTCATCGTGATGGAGCTTCTGGAAGGGGAGACGCTTCGGGAGCGGCTCTCGACGGGCCCCCTACCCGAGGCCAAGGCAATCGAGCACGGTGTGCAAATCGCAAGGGGGCTGGCTGCGGCCCCGACGTGCGTTTTCGGGTCCCTCGGCTGCGGATACGATGAGTGCGATCCTGCGGGATGATCCACCCCCGTTTTCCGCGGACCTTATCCCATCTGCACTCGAGCGCGTGATTCGCCGCTGCTTGGAGAAATCGCCGGGGGAGCGCTTCCAGTCGGCGCGCGATCTCGGCTTCGCGTTGCGGGAGAGCTCGGATCGGTATGTTGCCTCAGGCGCCCCAAGGCCCGCGTCACCTGTTCGCAAGGCCCTCCTCGTCTGTGTCGCAATTGGCGTGCTGGCTGTCGCGGCCGCCGCCGCTGTTGTCTTCAATGCCGGAGGGATCCGCGAGCGGCTCTTCGGAGCTCCTGGGCCGGTCCGCATCCGGTCACTTGCCGTTCTTCCGCTGGAGAACCTCTCGGGCGATCCCGGGCAGGACTACTTTGCCGACGGCCTGACGGACGCGTTGACCGCGAGCCTCGCCCAGATTCGCTCGGTCAAGGTCATCTCGCGCACGTCCGCGATGCGGTACAAGGGATCGAAGAAGCCGCTCCGCGAGATAGCACGCGAGCTCCGCGTCGACGCGGTCGTCGAGGGTTCTTTTGCGCGCTCGGGCGACCGCGTACGCACCACGGCGCAACTCATACAGGGGGAGAGCGAAGCGCATTTCTGGGCGAAGAGCTTCGAACGGGAGCTCGGTGATGTTCTGACCTTGGAAGGGGAGATTGCCCGCTCGATCGCGGGACAAATCGAGGCTGAGCTGACGCTCGACGAGCGAAGCCGCCTGACGGCCGGGCAGGCCATCGCTCCGAAGGCGTACGAGGCGTTCCTACTGGGTCGATGCTTCCTCGACAAGGGCACTGAAGAAGGGCTGAAGAACGCCTTCGATCAGTTCACCCGCGCACTCGAAATCCAGAACGATTACGCTGCCGCGTACGCCGGGCTCGCGAGTTTCTACGCGATTCTGCCGTTCTACAGCTCGCTGTCGCCGGCGGAGGTGTTTCCCAAGGCGCGAGCGTCAGCGGAAAAGTCCGTGCAGCTGGATGAGGGCCTACCGGAGGCCCACGCGTCTCTTGCCTACATTCGCGCCTACTGAGCGGCCGCGGAGCGCGAATTCCGGCGGGCTCTCGATTTGAGAGCCCGGTATCGTGATGGCATCCGCGTCGCCAAGTTCAAATCGGAGGCCGCCGCCTGATCTTTGTTTACACACCTATAGACATGAGCTCCGGCGGATCGGATTCCCCTAGTGATCCTGACGGTGAGCTGTTCGTCCTTCGACAGCACGCCTGGGCAGGCAAGTATTCTCTATTGCGTCTGTTGCGGCTCGGGAATCCGCGCCGGAGGCTCGGGCGCCTGGACAATCGCCCCGAACTGGGTCTCGTAGCGGCGCAGGTTTTCCTGCAGCGCCAGGATGATCCGCTTCATGTGCCCGGGGCTGATGATCACCCGGGCGTTCACTTTCCCCGCCGGCGGGAAGATGCTCATGAAATCGAGCACGAACTCCTCGCGGGTGTGGGATACCTGCATGCTGTTGGAGTAAACCCCTCCCAGGATGTCGTCGGTGAGCTTCACGGGGAGCGAAGTCCCCGGCGGTGGCTGCGTCATGATTACCTCCTTGAATGACTCGAACCCTACCATACCTCGAAATTTTCCACACACAGTCCCGAGGCGCACTCCGCTTTGACACGGCGCGGCGGATTCTGTAACACTCACGCTCCGTGAACACCCTGCCGCTGCTGATCGCCATCCTCTGCTTCTTCGCCATCGGGTACCGCTACTACAGCGCCTTCATTGCGGCCAGGGTCCTGGCCCTGGACGATTCTAGGGTGACGCCGGCCCATCGCCTTAACGATGGGCAGAATTATTTCCCCACGCACCGGTGGGTCCTCTTCGGGCATCATTTCGCGGCGATTACCGGCGCGGGGCCGCTCATCGGCCCGGTGCTGGCGGCCCAGTTCGGGTTTCTCCCGGGGCTGCTGTGGCTGGTCATCGGCGTGGTTCTGGGCGGGGCGGTCCACGATTTCATCATCCTCACTTCCAGCATGCGGCGCGACGGGAAGTCCCTCGCGGAGATTGCCCGAACGGAGATCGGTCCGGTAGCCGGCTTCACCACGGCCCTGGCGATCCTGTTCGTCGTCGTGGTGGCGCTGGCAGGATTGGGCCTGGCGGTGGTCAATGCCCTTAAGGAAAGCTCCTGGGGCGTGTTCACCATCGCGACGACGATTCCCATCGCCTTCTACATGGGCCTTCACATGTACCGTTTCCGGAAAGGGAAGATTCTGGAGGCGACGATCATCGGAGTTGTGCTCCTCATGGCGGCCGTGATCGGAGGGCGTTTCATTCCCGGCTCGTCTGTCGCCGGCTGGTTCACGTTGTCGGCCCATCAGCTCACCGTGGCCATCGCCGCCTACGGCTTCATCGCCTCGGTTCTGCCGGTCTGGATGCTCCTGTGCCCCCGGGACTATTTGAGCTCCTTCATGAAAATTGGCACCATCGCCGCCCTGGCGCTGGGAATCTTCCTGGTCCACCCCGATCTCAAGATGCCGGCATTCACCGCCTTCACCGCGGGCGGCGGGCCGATCATTCCCGGCAAGCTCTACCCTTTCGTTTTCATTACGATTGCCTGCGGCGCCATCTCGGGCTTTCACGCCCTCGTGGGCTCCGGGACCACTCCCAAGATGATCAACCGGGAATCCGATGCCCGGGTGATCGGGTATGGCTCCATGCTGATGGAGGGATTCGTCGGGGTCATGGCGTTCATCGCCGCTACATCGCTTTACCCCGGAGATTACTTCGCGATCAACGTCACGCCGGAAAAATTCGCCGCGCTGGGCATGGCGCCGGTGAATCTTGCGGATTTCTCCAACCAAGTGGGGGAGTCGCTGGCGGGGCGCACCGGGGGTGCTGTGTCCCTGGCCATCGGCATGGCGCAGATTTTCTCATCGATTCCGGGCTTGAAGGGTCTGCTTTCCTACTGGTACCACTTCGCCATCATGTTCGAGGCACTGTTCATCCTCACGACCATCGACACGGGGACCCGCGTGGCACGGTTCATGGTGCAGGAATTCCTCGGAAAGGCCTACAAGCCGCTGGAGCGGACCGACTGGCTTCCTGGCGCCATCGGCTCCAGCCTTCTGGTGGTCGTGGCCTGGAGCTATTTCATCTGGACGGGCTCCATCAGCACCATCTGGCCCATGTTCGGCGTTTCCAACCAGCTTTTGGCCAGCATCGCGCTGTGCGTGGGAACCACGGTTCTCATCAACTCCGGGAAAATCCGCTACGCCTGGATTACCCTTCTGCCCCTTTCCTTCGTGGCCACCACCACGCTCACCGCAGGCTGGCTCAACATCGTGGACAATTTCCTGCCGCTGGCGCGTACGGGGGGCCACCCCTTTCAGGGGTATCTGAACGCCTTGATGACGGCGGTGATGATGGCCTGCGTCCTGACCATCCTGGTGGATTCGGGAACGCGATGGACGGCGGCACTGCGCTCGAGCCGCGCCGCCTCCTCGGAAACCTCCTGACACCCAAAGAAGCGGGGAGCCTGAGCAAACCTTGAGGTCGTCTTAGGTGGGTCGGCTCCGGCGCTTGATTCGGGCGTAGAGCTCCAGCGTCGACGGACGCAGACCCTGGACCTGGAAGCGCTGGCGCACTCCGGGACGAGGAGCTGAGGGAGTCGACACGGTGAGAGCCCGCAGGTGGGAGAGAAGCTCCTGGGTGGAGGTGTTTGTCAGGAGATGCCCGTCGGAGCCGGGGCGGATGGCCCGGACCAGGGATGCAGGAGTCTCGAAGACCGTGAAGATGATGACCGGCAGATCCGGCAGGAGCGCTTTCATCTGGCGAGTTGCTTCGATTCCATTCATTCCGGGCGAACAGAGATCCATCAGGACGAGGTTCCACGGCAGCTTACCTGCTTTGGCCAGCTCCTTCGCGGATTCGATCAAGGGAAAGGGGGACTCGAATCTTCCCAGGACCGTGGTGCCCGCTTCCTTGGTGAGCAGGCTTTCGAGCTTAGCTCCGTAATCCGGATCATCCTCGACGATCACTATCCTCAGACCCATGGCAACCTCCCGGCCGCTCGGACGTGAAAGACGCGCGACAAGTACCCCCGCTCAGGCGACAGACGGCCGGTCCAACCGTCGCATGCGCGCCGGCGGAGCCCCCACGTCGACGCCCGGAATCCCGGCTTGAGAAGTACCGTCCTCAACTGCTAGCGAGGACCGCCGCGATCAACGGAATTTCAGTGTAGAAGCTGTGGGAGGAAGTGACAGTGGCAGAACACGCCAAGATCATGGCCTGGCGTGCCATGGCCCGGTGAGATAAGTCGCTTTTCAGCTGGGAGGAATTCACCCCTCCGAGGCTCGAACAAGGTTCGGGGGTCAGCTGGCGCGGCGGTAGGCTCGAGGAGATTTCCGGTGCCAGCGGCGAAAGGCCCTGTGGAATGAGCTGGGATCGGCATAGCCCAGCAGGAAGGCCACCTCGTAAACCGCCAGTTTCCGCTTGTGCATGAGGTGGGTGGACATTTCCCGGCGAAACTCTTCCAGGGCGGTGCGATAGGTCTTGCCTTCCTTGCGAAGGCAGCGCTGTAAAGTGCGCGGACTCATGCCGACCAGCTCGGCGACGCGCCGCAGTGGAGGCAGCCCGCCGCTCAGCTCGGACCAGAGGGCCCGCCCGAGCCGCTCGGATAAAGAGGTGCCGCTGAGTTCCTTCAGCTTCTCCTCTGCCAGCCGGTCGAGGTATCCCACCAGGGTGTCATCAGCGTGCTGGATGGGAAGATCGAGATCCGCCGCGTGGAACCACAAGGTCGCCTTGGGGCGGTTGAAGCGAAGCGGGGCATCGAAAAAATGACGATGGTAGGAAGTGTCCGCTAGCTTGGGGTAGGGGAGCTCCACTTCGATCGGCGCCACCGGTTTCCCCGAGAGGTTTCGCACGGCAGAGAGGATGTTCGCGAGTCTGGTGTCGATGGGATGGAGGAGCAATTCGAATTGCGGGTCGGACTCCAGGAAAATCCGGCACCGCCCGCCCCGCGTCTCAACGCCGACCTGGATCGTTTCGGAGATGATGCGGCTGTAGCGGGCCAGACGGTGGAGGGCATCCAGTACGGTCCGGCTGTAGGCCAGGGTGTAGCCCACCAGCCCATAGCGGATCGGAGAGCGCGGATTGTCCCCCATCCGCAGACCCAATGCGACATCGGGGACC
>JAKEFJ010000010.1 GCA_022616665.1 Acidobacteriota bacterium | reverse complement strand
CCATCGGTCGTCATCACGATCACATCCGCGGCGATCTCGGCGGCCGTCTCCAGGATCGCGTCGACCGGCTCGCCGTCCTTCACTATACGGCTCCAATTCCATCCAGTGTCTTCCGGAAGGCTCACCGAGGGCATTTCGGATGCGGGCCCGATGTGGAGCAGTGTGACGGTTCCGGCGGGCAGCTTGAGGCCGAGGATCAGGCGTCTGGCGGCTTCCAAGCTCGGCTGCGGGCGGGGCTTGCTGGTGATCGGGATCAGGATCGAGCGGAGTCGAACCGAGCCGTCCTGGCGCGAGACGAAGCCCTCCACACCGTGTGGAATGAACAGCGTCATCTTCCCGGCCCCGCGCGCGATCGGCTCGCCCGTCGACTTCTCCAGCCAGCGCATGCGGCCTTCGCGCTGGTGCACCGCCAGGACGATGAGATCGGCGGGGTTCTTCCCGAGGAAGTCAAGACACGCCTTCACCGGATCGGTGCTTGAGGCGATGATCTTGCGGACATCGATGCCGAGCTCCAGAACGGCGTCCTTGGAGCTTCCCTTCGGAATGAGTTTCCAGCGCTCCAGAGTGTCGCGGACGCCGGGGAAATCCTGCCAATCGGCCTTGCGGCCGGGAGCGACGTGCAGGATGCTCAGGTCGGCCCCGGTCACCAGCGCGGTTTTCAGAGCGTGCACGAAGGCCACTTCGCTGGCGTCGGAAAAATCCGAAGGATGAAACACCGATTGAATCTTGATTGCCTCCGCCAAGAATGGCTCATTCATGGTCGTGTCCCTTTCGTGTCCGGGTCGTAGATGGGTGGAATCTGTGTCGGCTAGCCGCCGGCGACGGTGGCCACCCGCGCACAGTCGATTTTCAGGAGGATACCCCCGCCTGCCGCCGTAGTTTACCCCGAGTTGCATCCCGCGGAACCGAGCCGACCAGAAGCGCCGAGATTTCGCGGCTTCCCCAAAGTGAATCAGCTCGGCCACGCCCGGTCGGAATTATCTTAGAAGCGCCTCCTTACCCCCTCTATGTGGCAGAATGAAGAGCCTGGGCCGCTGACGGGTTCCAGATCTCCGCCGTGGAGTCATGGGACAAATATCCCCGGTTGCCGGGTGAAGGAACCTTGTCTATCGTCCAGGAGTGCAAATCTCGAAAGCAGGAGGGCCAATGGCAGACGTACTCGTGAAGCGCTTTGAAGATCTGGACAGCTATCAGGGGCAATTCCTCTATGCGGGAAGGGGACTCGGAGTGACGGCGTGGGGCATGAACATCCTTCGGCTCCCGCCGAATTGGGCCGATTATCCGAACCACGACCATCTCAAGGATGGGCAGGAGGAGGTCTATGTCGTGCTTCAGGGCACCGCGACTCTAGAGGCGGACGGGCAAAGCTGGCAGCTTCACCCGGGCACGCTGGCCCGTGTCGGTTCTCAGCAAAAGCGGAAGATTTTTCCGGGCGCTGAAGGAGTTGTCATCCTTGCCCTGGGCGGCACGCCGGGAAAAGTCTACCAGCCGTCGTCCAAGTAACGCACGGTAAGGGTGGCCGCCAAGGTGGCGGCGCATTCGACAATCAATCGCCAGTCAGCCAACTTCAAGTCTGGGGATCTGTCTTAGCTCAGCAGCTTGAACGCGTGTCTCCAGTCGTTGCGGAGGAAGCCCGGAATGCACCAGAGCATGCAGAGGGGCTCGATGGCGCGGGCCGATTCGGCCTTTCCCATGTCTGCCGTCTCCCACCCGAACTGCTCCAGTATGCCTGTGACCGATTTCTTCGCTCCCTCGTCATTGCCGCAGATGAACATGGTCGGCCGAGCCCCCTTGAACTCCGGGTTCACCATGCACATGTTGCCCACGGAATTGAAGGCCTTGACGAAGCGGATGCCAGTGAATTCGCGCTGAAGGCGCTCCATGAGCGACTCGTCCAGGTTCGTGAAGAACTTCAGCACGCCGTTCGTGGGTGGCTGGTCGGCAATGGGGTTGGTCGCGTCGATGACGACCTTTCCCGCCAGATTGGCTGCGCCGGCGGCGCGCAAAGCGTCCGCCGCCGCGGTTCCCTTGACCGCGAGCACGGCCAATTCGGCGAACTTCGCAGCTTCAGCGAAGCTGCCCACCCGCCCTTTGGGGTTCTGCTTTGACCAGTCTGCCAGCTTGGCGGGGGTGCGCGTTCCCACCGTCACTTCGTGACCGTGCTTCAACAACCCCCCCGCCAGCGTCTTCGCCACATCCCCGGATCCAAGCACTCCGACTTTCATGATGCTCTCCCTTTCAATCGGTCTCTTTCACCGTGACCACCGGCCGGAGAATGAGAGTTCCCGAGGCGGTCTCATTCACCTGGACCGATGCCGCCGCGTCGAAGTCGAGGGTGACGCTGGCATCCTCATTAACGCTGAGGTCAAACTGGATCGGGACGTCCACCTTGTTCGATTCAACCTTCAGAGGTGCGGTGGTGGCATCCAGGTAAACGATTTCGGCGCTGGATATTTCCAGGCGGATTCGGCTGTATTCCCCGGCCGGGACCTCGCCGGACGCCAGCAAGGTCGACACTCCACCGGTCAGCGTCAAAAGGTCGAATGTGGCAGGATGGCTCAGCAACGAGATGGGGCGGGTCTGGGCCTCCTGCTCCATGTCCGCTCCCACCTCCGGTACCTCGAACTCGACGTCATCATCCTCGGGATAGACGATGACGCCCGTCAAGGTCACGTTCACGCTCTGGACGTTGGACAGATCGATGGGGGCATCGGTCAGGCGGACGTTGAGCGTGCCGGTCCCCGGCGAATGGCGTGCGCCGCCGGAGCTTTGATTACACGCTGATATAAGAAGGAGAATCGAAAGAAAGGCAAGGAAGGGCACAAAGAAATGGCGACGAGGCATCGGACTACCTCCTGCTCGGCCTGCAGCCGGTGATGGACCGGATTGCTGAATTCTAGCAATCAATTGTCAAGAGGCCCAAATTCCGGCCACCGGGCGGCTGGTTGGTGAAGCCGACAGGTCGGGGCCGAGGGGTCTCGACGCGAGGCGGCGCGGGGAGGTATGATTTGCATACTTTGACTAAACAATTCTCGGCTTGCAACGCGCTTCGCGGCGCGACGGCGGCACTGACCGCCCTGCTTTGCCTGTCCGCCCTGCCCCCTCCCACTTTGGAAGGGCGGTGGAAGCTGGTGGAGCAGCGTTACGGATCCGGAAGCGCCAACCTGGTTTCCATCGAGGCGCCGCTGCACCTGGAATTCACCGTTTCCGGCGGGCGGCTCATCGGACGAATCTGGGCGGCGGAGGATCGGTCCAAGGCGCTCGGCTGGCCAGCCCTCTTCACCGAGCACGGCCCACGCCCTATCGAAGTCCGGCAGGTCAGCATTCAAGCCGGAAGCAACCTGGCGCGCGCCGTCTACCGCGTCGCCCCTGCTTCGGCGGATGGAGATGTCCTGGAGATCGCCGAGGAGTACCGGATGGCGGAAGGGGGTACGGTGCTGTCGGGTACCGTGACCGTCACCGCACTTGGGAAGTGTAACCCAGTCGGCTCGTACACGCTTCATCGCCGGTTCGAGAGGGAGCCGTGAAGGTTAGCCACCTCGGCACCATCATTCTGTATGTCCTCATCTCCACTTCGGCTCTAGCCCAGAATGTCTCAGGACAGGCCTTCGAGGATCGCAACGGGAACGGGATCCAGGATCCCGGGGAGCCCTCGCTACCCGGTGTCTCGGCCCGCCTGGCGGGAAAGCAGGACGCGGGACCCCTAGTGGACGCGACGATTCCGACCGACGGGACCGGCGCCTATCTCTTCTCGCCAGGAAACGGATGCTACGTGCTGCAGATGGCGGATCCCGCCGGCTGGCGTCTCAGCTCGACTCGCTCGGACGGCTTTGCGACTCCGAGTCAGCCCTATGGAGAGCCGGTCGGTCAGCCGCGCTTCTCCAAGCTGGATCAGGGGATAGCCAATCTCCAATCTGGAACCTACCGGATCTCCGCCATGGGCGACAGCATCGCCCGGAATTTCAATTTCTGCAGCTCGATGGGCGCCTTCTGGTACACCACGCAGGTGCGATCGCGCCTGCTCTGCGCCTTCCCCTCGGCCACTTTTTCGCTGGACCAGGCGGCCCAGCTGGGCGAGACCACGGACGATCTGCTGGTGGACGAGACCAACAATCTCAACAATGTGTTCCGAATCATCGCGGCCCAGCCCCGGCTCATTACCATCTCGGCCATCGGGAACGACATGCTGGACGTGGATCCTCCCGCGAATCCCACCCCGGCCCAGGTGAATACGGCCGTGGCGGAGATCCTGGACGCGCGGCAGAACCTCCAGGAGGTCCTCTCCGTCCTGACCTCCCAGGTTCAAGGCGCCGACATCGTCCTGAACAGCCTGTACGACAACCTGGCTTACAACTGCTCCACGGGCAACAGCACCGATTTTCACCGAACCTGGCTCCCCATCGTGGACGCAATCCTGAGGGATCTCGCCTGGGGACAGACGCGGAGGGTCTCCATCAACGAAGTCGCGGCCGAATTTGCCCATGAAGACCAGCAGGGCGGCTGCACGGGCTTCGAGGGGAAGATCTGCCGCGACATCTTTCATTTTGATGATATCCACCCGAACAATGCCGGCTACGAGATCGTCCGCGAGAAGCTCTGGGAAGCTGCCGGCGGGGTAAACCTGGGTCCAAAGGACGTTCCCCTTGGCCGGACCTCCATCGCGGGCGCCGACTACGGGTTCCTGCGACGGGTGCGCCGCCTCTATCCTCAATCCTGGGAAACCCGCAATGGAGCCTCGGTGGTCAATCCCGAGGCCGCGGCTAGCGAGACGGACGGGGGTGCCGCGGCGCAGATCAGCCTGGGATTGGGCACCGAGGAGTTTCGACTTTGGGGGTTTCCGGACTGGTACGATGAGATCCAAATCGTGCGGGTCCTGGCGGGTGTGAGGTACCGTACCACCGGGACCGTGGCGGACGATTTTTATCGGATGGAAGCCTCGGTCACTGGAGGGTTTCGTCCGCCGCCGGGGTTCAACTACACCCCCACCAGCTGGAACTTCTATACTCCGCTGGTGGGTGGCGGAGGCCCCAACCAGCCGCCGGAATTCCCCGATTACCCCACGGCAGAATTGCTGGCGCTCCCGAATGTCGCCGCGCTCCGTGAGGTGACGGCCACGCTCACCAAGAACCCGACCCTGGCCGGGGGAGCGGCCGAGTACCAGTGGCCGACCCTGACCCAATCCGAGCTGGCCACCACGACGATTCGAGTGGTGGCCGCGCCGGTAGCCGGCACGGCGGGCAATGACAACTATCAGGTACAGCTGGAATCCGCATGGCTCGACCTGTACGGCTGGGAGAAGCCAAGGCCACCCGAAGTCTCGGGAACAGGAGGTGGCGGAGGCGGTGGGGGACAGGCGATGACGGTGGACCAGCTTCTGGACGGCAGCCTCGTCGTCACCTTCGACGTGGTGCCCGGCGCGCAGCGCTACAACCTCTATCTAGGACGGCTGGCGACGGGTTCCGCAGGAGGCTACGACCACGGCAGCGGCGCTCCGGCCGGGCCGCTTTGTGATGCACCAACCCAGAGTGCAGGCCCGGGACGACTCTCCATCACCGTTCCTGCGGGAAGCGTTCCGGGACTGGACACCTACCTTCTGGTAACGGCCCACGTGGACGGTGTGGAATCGCCCTCGGGTTACCGCTCCGACGGCACCGAGATCGATCGATCCCAGTCCACCTGCCACTGAATCCGTTCGAATCAATCGCTTGAACCTGAGAGCCGCTATCGGCACTCACAGGATGGAGCGCCTTACCCTCGGGCTTCTGCCCGTGGGGCGGTGTCCCTTTGGGTTAGAGCTTTGCGGCCGTTGCGGGCGAGAATTCTGGCGAGGTAGCGCCCCGTGGCGGAGATGGTGATGTGGGCGAGGTCTTCGGGAGTCCCCTCGCCGATGACCTGGCCGCCGGCATCTCCTCCCTCGGGGCCCAGATCGATGATGTGGTCGGCGGTCTTGATCACATCGAGGTTGTGCTCGATCACCACGACGGTGTTGCCGCTCTCCACCAGCGAGTTGAGGACTCCCAGCAGTTTCTTGATGTCCTCGAAGTGCAATCCGGTGGTGGGCTCGTCCAGGACGTAAAAGGTGCGGCCGGTGCTGCGCTTCGAAAGCTCCTTGGAGAGCTTGATGCGCTGCGCCTCCCCGCCGGAGAGGGTCGTGGCCGACTGCCCCAGCTTGATGTAGCCCAGCCCCACCGCCTCCAGGGTCTCCAGCTTGCCGGCGATGGCGGGAATCGCCTTGAAGAATGGCGCCGCCTCGCTGACGGACATCTCCAGCACCTCGGCTATGTTCTTTCCCTTGTAGCGGATTTCCAGCGTCTCACGGTTGTACCGGTGCCCCTTGCACTCCTCACAGGTGACGTAGAGATCCGGCAGGAAGTGCATCTCGATCTTGATGATCCCGTCCCCCTCGCACGCTTCGCAGCGACCCCCCTTCACGTTGAAGGAGTAGCGCCCGGGGCGGTACCCGCGCGCCCGCGACTCGGGGACCTGCGAGAACATCTCCCGGATGGGCGTGAATAGCCCCGTGTAGGTCGCCGGATTGGATCGAGGAGTCCGACCGATGGGAGACTGGTCGATGTCGATGACCTTGTCGATCTGGTCGGCTCCCAGCAGCCGCCGGTGCCTGCCGGGGCGCTCCAGCGTCTTATAGAGCCGCTTGGACAGCGCCTTGTAGAGCACTTCGTTCACCAGCGTGCTCTTCCCGGAGCCCGAGACGCCGGTCACCGCCGTGAGCAGGCCGAGGGGAAAGCGCACATCGATGTCTTTCAGGTTGTTTTCCGCCGCCCCCTCCACGCTCAGGTAGCGCCCGTCGTGGGGCCGCCGCCGGGAGGGAATCTCGATGCGCAAACGGCCGGAGAGGTATTTCCCGGTGAGGGATTCGGGAGCCTTCTCGATGTCGGCGGGCTTCCCCTGGGCAACGACCCGCCCTCCCTCGGCGCCGGCGCCGGGGCCCAGGTCGACGACGTGATCCGCCGAGCGAAT
>JAKEFJ010000077.1 GCA_022616665.1 Acidobacteriota bacterium | reverse complement strand
CCCTTGGTGGGGCTCCAGGCAAAGAAAGGGAGCTGCAGCCGGGCGGCGAGCCGGCGCAGCAGAGCCTCTGCCCGATCTTCCTCGGGGGTCTCCAGAATGATGATCGAATAGCGCGACTTGATGAGAAGCTGAAGATCTTCCAGAGGATCTCTCGCGGGCATGATCTCTCGAGAGAAAAGGAGCCGTGACTCCGCGCGAAGATAGCGGAATTGAGGTTTAATATCAACTTTTTCGCTTTCGGCGCAGAGGGCCGCCAGGGGAAAGGCGTTTGGAGGAAATCTTGACAGAGCCGTCAGAATCGGTGGGCCTGGCATTGGAGACGCATGGCCTGAGGCGCAACTTCGGCGAGCTGGCGGCGGTGGACGGAGTCGACCTGTCCGTGCCCCGAGGGACCCTGTATGGATTTCTGGGCCCCAATGGCGCAGGAAAATCCACCACCATCAAGTGCCTCACGGGTCTGCTGCGCCCGAGCGGGGGCACCATGCGGATTCTGGGGATTGATCCGGAGAACAACCCGCTGGCGGTCAAACGCCGAGTCGGCGTGGTGCCGGAAGACCTGGCGCTTTTCGATCGCCTGACCGGCGCGGAAACCCTGACCTTCGTCGGGAAGGTCCACGGTTTGGACAAGGCGACCCTGCGATCGCGCTCCAAGGAGCTGCTGGATCTGATGGACTTGACGGCAGCCTCGGACAATCTGGTGTCGGATTACTCCCACGGGATGAGGAAGAAGATCGCACTGGCCGCGGCGCTGCTCCCGGGACCGCACCTGCTATTTCTGGACGAGCCGTTCGAGGGGATCGATGCCGTGGCCTCCCGGCAAATCAAGGACCTGCTCCACGCCTTCGTCGGGCGAGGCGGAACGGTGTTTCTCACCTCCCACATCCTGGAAATCGTAGAGCGTCTCTGCAGCCACGTCGGGGTGATTGCGAGGGGGAAGCTGGTGGCCCAGGGATCGCTTCAGAGCCTGAGGCAGGCGAGCCACGATGGAAAGAATCTGGAGGAGATCTTCCTCGATCTCGTGGGAGCGGGGGAGGACAGAATTCCTCAGATGGAGTGGCTCTCCGGATGATGCACACCGCAGTGGTGATGGCCTGGCTGCGCTGGCGACTCCTGGTCAATCTGCTTCGGCCCACGAAGCGCCGCGATGCCCTGGAGCGGGCCTCGCGGGCCATTCAGGTCATCGCCCCCGTCATCTTTTTTCTCATCTTCATCCCGGCAGTGATCCTGGCTGGATTTGGCGGGGGCCTCGCCGGGTGGTACCTGCCTCAGAGCGGGAATTTCCACAGCGCCGTCTTCTTGGTCCTCAGGACGATTTTGAGCGTGGAGTTCCTGCTCGCGCTTCTGGCGCCGCTGTTGCGGGCATCCCAGGGATTCACCCCCAACGTCTCGCGCTTCCTGCTGCTGCCCATCCCTGTCCGGGACCTCTATGTCAGCGAGGTCCTGGTGGCGTTCGTGAATCCCTGGGTGGCACTCCTCGCCGCCGGCTCCCTTCTGCTCCCGGTGGGGATGGTCCTCGCCGGGGAGCTCAGCGGAGCCTGCACGGCGCTCGCGGCCGCGGCGGGGATACTGGTCCTCCTCACGGGGCTGGAGACGCTCGTTTCGACTTCCGCCAGCCTCCTCTTCAGGGATCGCCGCCGCGCGGAGATCGCCACGTTTGTGCTGATGGCTTCGCTGGCGGCCGCTTCCTTTCTCCCGGGGCTGCTCACGACATTCGGCCCCGTGAAGCGTCGCCTGCCGGACGAAAAAAAGATCGAGCTGAAGGCCGAGCAGAGATCGCCGGGAAAATCCAAGCAGCCGGAACCTCCCGGATGGTCTGGAAAACCGCTGCCGCTCTGGGCCCTGGCCTACCCTCCGGAGCTTTATGCCCGCTGCGTGGCGCTCTCGGCGGATCATCGCTCGGGCGCCGCGCTCTTGCCTTTGGCGCCGCTTCTCCTCTGGGCATCAGGAATTCACTGGATCGGAGCAGGACTCTACCGCCGGATCCTGGAGACGCCGGAAGTCAGCTCCCCCCGCCGCCGGGGAAGGGGAGTTGTTGTTCCCTGGCCCCGCCTCCCGGGACTGTCCGATGCAGCCTCCGCGGTGGCAGTCGCCCAGGTGCGCCTCGTCTTCCGGTCGGTGCAGGGGAAGATCCAGTTCTGCATCCTGCCCATGGTGATCCTGGTGATGGGCCTCCTGTGGCTTCGCCATCCCAAGGATCTGGCGCCGGGCGGCCATTCTCTCCCTGTGGGATTGCTCTTGGCCGTGGCCGGGATTTTCTTCGCCATGATGACGCTGGAGGGAACATTACTGAATCAGTTCGCCATGGATCGCGCCGGGCTCACGCTGGAGTTTCTCTCGCCCATCTCGGATCGCGACATGATCCTGGGAAAGGCGGCAGCGGGAGCGCTTCTGGTGGCCAGCCGGTCCTTTCCCGCGATGCTGGTGGCAGCTCTGCTGGCGCCCGGGGGATCGGTTTTCCTCTGGCTCAGCCTTCCATTCGCGGCTCTGGCCCTCTTCGCCTTGATGGCGCCGCTGGGAGCCATCCTCTCGGCGCTTCTACCCCGGCCCGTGGATCCTGGAAAAATCACCAAGCAGAACCAGCCTCATTTCGTGGCCTCGATCCTCGGGATGCTCGGGAATCTGTTTGCCATGGGGCCGATTGCGGGGTTGGCGGCGGGCGCGGTGTTCCTGCTCGAAAGTCCCGCTTTGGCGCTGGTCTTCGTCGTGCTCTGGACCGGCATCGCCTTGCTGATCTCCTTGTCGCTGCTGCGACTGGCGGAGCGCCTCCTCGCGCAGCGACGAGAAAACCTGGCGCTGGTCGCCCAGGGACGGTGAGAACGGATCAGGTAGGGCAGGAGAGCGCTGATAGAGTACGGGGAGTTCCGCCGGTGCCGGTGCCCGGGCTGGTCTCCTGTCCCGAGGCATTCACGGCGGTGACCAGGTAGGAGAAAAGCCCGCCCGGGGCAGGCACGCTCGTGTCGCCACCGATCCAGGTGTTTAGCGCGCTCTGGAAGACGCAGTCGAACGTCCCGCTTCCGTTCCCCGCGCTGCGGTAGACATGGTACCCGGCAATCGGGTGGCCGGAGGTCAGCTGAAGATCCTCCCAGCCCCAATCGGGGACGCCCGGAGAGAAGAGCGCGGCGCCGGGGCCAGAGACCTGGAGATTCGGCAGGATCGGCACGATCTTGTAAATCTGGCCGCCCCGGTCAGCGATGTAGATTTCGCCGCGGGCATCCTCGCCGAAGGAAGTGATCTGGTTGATGACCGCGCCTCCTCCGGGAGCCAGCTCGGCCGTGTCTATGCGCGCATCGGTAACAACGCCGCCGACCATGCGGAACGACTTGATGAACGCGGCACAGTAATCGGCGTAGAAATATCGCCCCGACAGTTCCGACATCCGGCAGCCGCGGTAAACATATCCGCCGGTGACGGAGCAGGCTCCGCCACCGTGATTGTGTTCCACAATGGGAAGGATCGGATTGGCGATGGAGTTGCAGGGGGCTCCGGCGCCACAAGACGGGTTCGGGCAATCACTCCCTTCATAGAGCACCCAGGCGAAATTGTCGCCGGCGGAGCGGGGCGCGGGGCGATAGTCGATCTCCTCCCAGCTGTCCTGGCCGACGTCGCCGATGTATAGATCGGAGGTGAGCCGATCGAAGGACCAGCGCCAGGGATTGCGCAAGCCAATCGCCCAGGTCTCCACAGTGATTGGGACGGCGTCCACATCGACGCGGAGCAGCTTGCCGAGGGGCGACGCGGGGTTTTGCGCGTTGCCGCTTGTATCACAGCCACCCCCGCCGTCCCCCGTGCCCACGTAGAGGTGGCCGTCGTCGGGGGCGAAAGCCACCATCCCCCCATTGTGATTGTTGAACGAGGGGTGGGGAAAGGTAATGAAGACCTGACGCGTGGCCGGGTCGGCCAGATCGGGATTGCCGGCGTCACGCGCGTATCGGACCACGAGATTGTTCGCTCCAGTGCTGTCGGTGTGATAAATGAAGAAAAGCCCATTCGTGGCGTAGGCGGGATGGAACGCGAGCCCCAGCAGTCCCTCCTCATCGCCCCCGCCCAGATCCGCCGGCGATCGCGTCAGGGCGCTCACATCCAAAAACGCAGCGGGCAGGAGCACCCCATCCTTGACGATACGGACCGTCCCGTCCTGTTCGACAATGAAGACCCGGCTCGTGTCCTCCGGCGGCGCGGTGATGAGTACGGGCCGCGCATAAGTTCCGGGCACTCGAACGGTGGTAAGGGACGAGGCGGAAGTATCCGAAATTCCGTCGCAGACGGCAGCCCGGGTCGCGGTGGGTGCGATCAGAGCGAGCACTGCAAAAAGCGCCAGGCTTGAAAAGGGAGGAGTCGCGGGCCTCACGTTCTCTCCTGGGCCGGGTTACGCGGAAGTCTAGCGCAGGACGTCCCGAGGGGCAAGGTCCCTGAATGAATTCTTCAGGGCTTTCCTTGGGAGGCGCCGGCCTCGCCGGGGACGATCCTGAAAATCTCGCCTTGTTGATCCACCACGTAGATCTCGCCTCGGGCATCCTCTCCAAAGGAAGTGATGGCCTCGATGCGTCGCTTGCCGCCCGGGGAGAGCTCCTGCGTCCGATCCTTCTGATCCACCGCCACGCCGTCCTGGATTCGAAACGAGCGAATGAACTCGGAGCAGAAATCGGCATAGAAATAGGTCCCGCGCAGGTCGGGCATCCGGCAGCCGCGATAGACGGCTCCGCCGGTGATCGAGCAGGCGCCGCCCTTGTGGGAATACTCCAGGATTGGAGCTACGGCACGAATACTGTCGCAATGCTTGCGCCTCGTACAGGAGGGATTGGGGCAGTGAGCGCCCTCGTACAGGTCCCATCCAAAATTAGCGCCCTTGGCGCGCGGCGCGGGATAGTAATCCACCTCTTCCCAGACTCCTTGGCCAACGTCGCCGATGTAGAGATCCGAGTTGGCCCGATCGAAGGCGAAGCGCCACGGATTGCGCAGTCCGAGGGCCCATACTTCAACCTTCGCGGGATCCGCATCCACGTCGATGCGCAGCAGCTTTCCCAGAAGCGAGGCGGAATTCTGGGAATTATCGTCGGGGTCGCACATGGCTCCGCCGTCCCCGGTTCCCGCGTAGAGATGGCCGTCATCCGGAGCGAAGGCCAGCATGCCCCCGTTGTGATTAGCGTGACGCGGGTGGCTCAAGGTCACGATGACCCGGCGAGAAGAGGGGTCGGCCGCGTCCGCATCGGCGGCGCTGGTCCGGTAACGGACGATGAGATTGTGATTCCCCGTGGAGTCGGTGTGATAGATGTAAAAAATCCCATTCTCGGCATAGCGGGGATGGAACGCCATGCCCAGGAGTCCTTCCTCCCATCCGCCTCCGGAGCCCGGGGAGCGCGTCAGCGTTCCCAGATCCAGGAATGGCCGAGAGAGAAGGGAGCCTTCCTTGAAGACCCGGACGCGACCGTCCTGCTCCAGGATGAAAAGGCGCCCCACGTCGCCCGGGGGCGCCGTGACGAACAGGGGTCGCGACAAGCCCGAAACCACCAACTCGGAGCGCAGGGCCGTCCCCTTCGCAGGAGTCACGCCTTTGCAGACATCGGCGGGAGGCGCCGAACGGGCGGGTCCGGCGAGAAGGGCGGCGAACAAGAGCAGGCCAGGCATTCCCGTCAGGCGCATGGAGCCCCTCCGATTATCCGGACTAGGAGATTCCGATGAGAATGCCGGCCAGGAAGACCGTCACTCCTCCTACAACAACTTGAAGGGTCGCCGAGAAAAATGGCGTGTCCATGTACCGCTTGCGAATCCAGGCGATGGCGATCAGCTCGAAACCCACGACGATAGTGGCGACCACGGTGGCGGTCATGAAGTGGGGTATCAGGTACGGCAGCGCATGTCCCACACCGCCCAGGAACGTCATCATCCCGCAGATGAGCCCGCGCAGCAGCGGCCGGCCCCGGCCGGTGAGGCTCCCGTCGTCGGAGAGGGCCTCCGCGAATCCCATGCTGATTCCGGCGCCCACCGAGGCGGCCATGCCCACCAGGAAGGTCTGCCAGGTGTCCCGGGTGGCGAAGGCGGCGGCGAACAGGGGCGCCAGGGTGGAAACTGAGCCGTCCATGAGCCCCGCCAAGCCCGGCTGCACCACCTGAAGCAGGAAAAGCTGGCGCGAGATGCGCGCCTCTTCCTCCCGCTCGGACGCCTCCTGGTGCGCGGGATCCATCAATGCCGACACCTGCTCGTGCTTGCGCTCCTCCTCCGCCAGATCTCCCAGCAGCTGGCGCAGCTCGGCGTCGGAGGTCTGGCGCGCCGCCCGGGTGTAAAAGCGCTCCGTCTCCAGCTCCAGCAACGCCACCCTCCTGCGGACTTCCTCGACTCCCATGGGTTTCCAGACGGGCAGCGGATCCCGCCGGACAAATCCCTTGACATCCTGGGGCCGGATCAGGGGAATCTCTTCGCCGAATTTTTTCCGGAACAGCTCCACCAGGCGGTGCCGGTGCGAGTCCTCCTCGGTGCGCATGGCATCCAGTCCTGCGGCCGCCTTCGGATAGTTCGGCCGGAGGATGCGCGCGAACTCCTGGAGAATCCTCCCATCCTCCTCCTCCAGCGAGATGGCCAGGGCCAGCACCTCCGCCGCCGAGAGATCGCGAAACCGCCGCTTCACTGGTTGCTCTCCTTCAGTTGTGCTCGGGCTGGGGCGCTTCCACGGGCACGGGAGGGGGGAGGGGAGTCTCTCCTGCCTCCGTCAGGCGCGCAGGATCGGCCAGGTGGGCGATGTCGGAAGGGCGCCCCACCACGATGAGGCCGTCGCCGGCGCGCAGCTCCGTGTCGGGCCCCGGGATGATCCGGTGCTCGTTCTCGCTTCCCACCCGCCGTTTTAGCTCGATGACATTCACGCCGAAGCGCCGGCGCGCGTCCAGATTCCGCAGCGTGGTGCCCTGAAAATGCTCGGGAAGCTTCACCTGGGCCACCACGTACTCTTTCGGAAGTTCCACGTAAGTGGTTTCCGGCCGCCCGCCATCCGTGGTGCGATCAAATCTTGCCAGCCGGGTTTCTCTTCCAAGCACCTCCTGGCTGTACAGGAAGATGATGTCGCCGGCGGAGAGCTCTCCCATATAGCGCCGCGACTCCAGGCCGTCCACCACCGGCAGCCGGTCGCGGCTCACCTGGGACCAGTGTCCGATGGCATCGGAGAGCCGGTCACCCAGCTGGAGTACCGGGACGTCCGGATACACCACTTCTCCCGCCTTCACCTGCTGCAGGGCGTCGGGCCGTCCCATGAATTCCGTGAGATCGGCCAGCGTGATGGCACCCTTGAATCGCCCCTCGTCATCCACCACGAACAGCTCTTTGCGCCCTTCGTTCAGCAGGCGCTTCATGACCACTTCCAGCGGCTCGCTGCTGCGCACCGGGGAGGCTCCCTGCCGCATCACGTCCCGCACCTCGATGGTGTCCATGACCAGCTGCTCGGTGCGGCCGCCCAGGCGCACGCCCCGATCCAGCAGCGACTGGGAGTAGATGGAATGAGGGTGCACCAGCCGGCTCACCAGCAGTGCCACGGTGCAGCAGATCATCAACGGCAGAATCGTGTCGTAGTCTCCGGTGAGCTCGAAAATCGTCAGGATGGCGGTGAGCGGCGCCTGGGTGGTGCCAGCGATCATGGCTCCCATTCCCACCAGGGCATAGGCGCCGGGGCCGGCGGTCAGATTGGGAAAAGCATGGTGGCACCAGGATCCATACGCGGAGCCCAGCACCGACCCCACGAACAGGGTGGGCGTGAACAGTCCGCCGGTGCCGCCCGAGCCCAGGGTCAGGGCGGTGGCCAGGACCTTGAGGAAGGGCAGCACCAGGATCAGCTCCAGGGGGATTCCCTCCCGGAGCACCAGGTTCACCGTGTCGTAGCCGTTCCCGAACACGTGCGGGAAGCGGATGCCGATGACCCCCACGAGCGCGAACCCCAATGCGGGCTTGGCCCAGAGTGGCAACGGGATCCTGTCGAAGCTTTTCTCACCCGCCCGCATCGCCAGTATGAAGAAGGCGGAGGCGAGACCCACGAAGATTCCCATCAGGACGTAATGCCCCAGCTCCCAACCTGAAACCAGCATCTCCAGCTGCGGCGGGTTGTAGGCTCGGTAGTTCCCCAGCAGCCCGCGGGAGACGATGGTTCCCATGGCAGAGGCCACCACAATGGCTCCGAAGCTCTCCAGGGCAAAATTTCCGAGCACGACTTCCAGGGCGAACAGCGCTCCTCCAATGGGGGCGTTGTAGGCGGCAGCAATCCCCGCCGCCGTGCCGCACCCCACCAGGATGTTCAGCCGGTTGCCGGTGGTGAACGAGCGCCGGGCCATGAGGGAGCCGAAGGCGGCCCCGATGCGCATCAAGAGTCCTTCGCGACCCAGCGAGCCTCCCGAGCCGACCGTGACGATGGTGGATCCGGCCATCTGCAGGGTGCGGTTCATCGAGATATAGCCGCGGTACTTGGTTACCGCCTCGATGATGCCGGAGGTGCCGTGCCCCCGCATCGACTTCCCGAACACCAGGACGATGAGCCCCACCAGGACTCCGCCGGTGAACAGTGCCAGCACTCGGTGCAGCGGGGAAGCGGCGTCGGCCCACTGCAGAAGATCCCGTCCGCCTCCCCAGAAGAGCCTCTGGACCAGCGCCATCAAGCGCACGACCCCCACGGCGGCCAGCCCGGTGGCCAACCCGGTGAGAGGCACCAGGGCCAGGAATCGCTTTTCGCCGGGGCGTATCTTGCTCAGATACGCGATCAGGGGCAGGTTGGACAGGCGCATGAGCGTCCTTCACCTCAGAACAAGGGAGGACATTCTACTCTGGTCGGGGGTTTCCAGGATTCAGAACAGCTCCAACTGGCGCTCGTTCCCCATCACCGCGCGAAAAGAAGTGCCGAGCTGCGTGAGGAGAGCGTCCGCCACCGGCTCCACCTGCTTCTCGATGTAGTGGTCGTAGTCGATGGGGCTGTCCTGGAATCCGTCGGGCTGGGGACCGGCGAGAGTCATCACATAGGCGATGCGCCGCCCGGGAGCGGTGGGAAGCAGGCGTGCGGCCTTCACGTGAGGGGGAGTGGTTTCGGTGTACTCCGAAAGCGGCTTGCGCAGCGACTTGTGGTAGACGAGCAGGGAGTCCCGCTCCCCGGACTTGAGGCTTCCTACGAACCCGCGGATGAATTCCTCCACCGGCTCTCCCCGGAACACCCGCTCGTACAGTCCATGCTGGAATTCCTTGCTGAGATCGGTCCAGTCGCTGCGGACCGACTCCATTCCGACGAACGACACCTGCCGCTGACCGTTCTCCTCCACCCAGCCGGCGTAGCGCTTGCGGGCCCCCGCGGTGCCGTGTCGCATGGCGGGGAGGAAAAGCTTCAGGTAGAGCCGCTGAAACTCCAACTCCAGCCGGCTGGCGACCCGGTAGGAAGCGAAGACGTGCTTGGAAAGAGCGCGATTGATCTCCTGCACCAACTCGCGGCCCACCTGCAGGGCGTAATCGGGGGCGGTGGCGTTGGATTCGACGAACAGCGAGTCGGTGTCCCCGTAGAGCACGCGATGTCCGAGATCTTCCACGTGCCGCTTCGTCCACAGGAGTATGGACTGCCCGAAATGGGTGATGGCGTTGGCCACCGGGGCGGAATGGAAACGGCAGGCTGGGGTGGCCAACACGCCATAGAAAGAATTCATGAGGATCTTGATGGCCTGGGAGGTGACGGCATCCCCGGATTGCTTGGCGGCTTCTCGCCTCGGAAAGAGGCGCAACAGGATTTCCGGGAGGATTCCAGGCTCCCTCCGGAAACAGGCGCCGTTCGGGGCGCGGATCAGGTCCTCGTCCGGACCAGGAGAAGGAACATGCCCTGCCGGGTCGATGTTGAAGGTCAGGATCAGGCTGGGGTAGAGGCTCTTGAAGTCGAACCCGAGAATGTTCTCGTGCAAGCCCGTCACCGGCTCCAGCACCGCGCCGCCGGCCGTGGGCTCCGCTTCCCCTTTGACCTGGACGGTGGGGGCCACCCGCTGATGCTTTCGCAGCTCGCTGAGGTAGAGAAAGTCGAAGGACGCAATGCTGCCGGAGACTCGGTCCAACGGCATGCCCGTCAGGAGGCTGCGCTCCACCGCAAGCTCCACCAGGCGGGTCTTCTCCAAGATGCGCGTGACCAGGCGAGCGTCGGTGAGGTTGTACGTGACGAAGGCCGGCAGGTCCTCCCGGTAGAGGCGCTCGATCTCCTGGTGTCGGTCCTGGCCTGACAGGGTTTTCCCTTCCCCAAGCAGGGAGCGGGCCGCGGTCTCCAGGCTGTAGTCCTCCAGCTTGATGAACGCCCCGCGCAGAAGCTGGATCCCGTCCAGCACCATTCGACCAGGCACTTCCGCCCGCGAGGCGCCCCAGAAGGAGCTGTCCTTCTGGATCTTCAGCGATCCAGGGATGCGCCCGAGCTCCAGGGTGAGGTTGTGGGAGTGCGAGCGCTGGTTGAGCACCGAGAGATCGAAATCGACGAGGTTCCATCCGGTGAGGACGTCTGGGTCGTGGTGACGAATGGTCTCCGCCAGGCGGAGGAGGAGATTCTTCTCGTTGCCGCAGAACACGGTGGCTTCGGGACGCTTCGTGAGCGCCGGAGCGGCGACCAGGACCTCCTCCAGAGAGTCTCCATGAAGCGCCGCGGAGAGAATGCGAGTCCCTTTGGCGTCGGTCTCCAGGTCCAGGGAAAGCACCTTCAGTTTCGGGCGGAACTCGCAGGCCGACAGGGCAGGGTCGTCGAAGACCCTGGCGACGCGATTGCCGCTCCGAAACGGGCCGTCGATGGCGACGCCGCCCCTCAGGCCATGGTCGATCAGGTAGCGGATGGCGAATCGGACATCGGCCTCGTAGCAGGCGATGCCTGCCTGAATCAGCCGATCCCTGAGCGGCACCGTATCCGGGGGGACGGGAACCTCGACGCGTATCACCGGGTCGCCGCCGAGAGTGGTCCATTCGGTGGGCGCCTGCCGATCCGCTCCCAGCTTCCAGGCCCGGGAGGCATCCGACTGGCGCACGAAAAAATAAGGGACGAAGCGAGAGTCACGCACCAGAAAGGTCTCTCCATTCTCCAGGCGACCGAAGAGATACACGACGGGCCGGCCCGCCTCGATGCGATAAGTGGGTTGAAGAATGAATCCCCGGATCATGGGAAAACCCCGCGGGAACGGCTTTTTGGGTGCGCAGAGTATAGCACCCGTCGGGGGGAGAGTCAGCGGGGGGAGGGGGGAGGTGGTGCCGGCAGCTCGGCGAGGTGCTCCGCTTTCCAGCGCATGGCCATCAGGATCCGATTCCGGCCGCTGGGATGATCGAAGAAGATCCACTCTTCCATGGGACCCGGCGAGAGCTTTCGATACTCGCCCAGTTTGAGTGCCACTTCCGCCGCGCCATCCGGCTGGCGACTGGCATTCAATCCAAAGAGATCCGCCTCCGCCTCGTTGGTCCGGGTGAAGGTGTTATCCAGGGGGGTCAGCACGAAGAAGAAAACGGCAAGCAGCGTGGAGAGCAGCGGAAGTCCGGCGATGTCCGCCACCCCCCGGATTCCCCAGCCGGACCCGAAGCCGGTCACGACGCGCTGAAACGCCCAGCGCACGAAGGCGAACCCCAGCAGAATCTCCACACCCCCGAAGAGCAGGCCTTCGTAGACATGGTTGAGGGCGTAGTGGCCCATCTCATGCCCCATGACTTCCTGGATCTCCTCGGAGGAGCAGCGGTTCAGGAGGTTGTCGTTGAGGCTGATGCGCAGCGTGCCTGCGAACCCGCTCACATTGGCGCTGACTCGCTTCGACTGGCGGGAAGCATCCACCTGGTAGACGTCCTGCGCCGGAATCCCGTTGGCCCGGGCCAGCGACAGGATCTGGCCGCGCAAGGCCGGGTCTTTCAGCGGGGTATAGGTGTTGAAGAGAGGCGCGATGAAAACGGGAAAGATGAGCGCGAAAAACAGGAGGAAAACGCTGGAGACGACGGTCCCCCAGACCCACCAGCTTCGGGGAGCTCTCCGGAGGACCTCGTAGAGGACCACCAGGCCGAGCCCGCCGAGGATCACGCCCACCGCCAATCCCATGAGCGCATCCCTGAACCAGGCTCCAAAGGTCTGGTTGGAGAGCTGGTACTGGTGCTCCCGGAAAAACCCTTCGTAAAGGGTCAGGGGAAAGGAGAGGAGAGCGGTGAGCAGGATGTAGGCGACGGCATAAATCAGGGTTTGCAGCCAGCGCAAGTAGGTCCATCGTTCCGCCCGATCGCGAATCGTGGTGGAGAGTCCCGTTCCCAGGATCAACCAGGCAATCCCCAGTCCCAGCAGAAAATGCCAAAGCTGCAGCCAGTATCCCCCCTCAAAGTAGGCGTCGGATCGAGCCCGCTGCTCGCCTGACACTCGGGCCAGGTAGGCGTCGGTGGCGGCGATCGGATCGAATCGGACTTGCGCTGCCTGCGCGGAAGCAGGCGGAACAGAGACCTCCCCGGCTGTTTGGCAAACGGCCGGGGGAGCCACGGAAAGGAGAAGGAGGGAGACGAGCCAAACCCGTTTCATTTCAGCGGACCTTGACCCGTACCTGGTGAACCACGTTGTTGCCGTAGCCTTGCGCATTCCAGGACTGCCCCAGCGGTTGAGCGTGACCCGCCGCATCGGTGGCTCGGGCCACTAGGAGATGCTCGCCGGGAGATGCCGGAGACCAGCTCAATCTCCAGGGAGTCCAAGAATATTCCGAAGGGGAAGCTCCCAGGATGGACTCGCTCCAGGAGCGACCTCCATCCACGCTCACTTCCACCTTGCGGATGGGCGCCTCCCCCGCCCAGGCCATTCCGGCAATTTCGACCCCTTCCCCGGGAACAACCTCTCCCTCGGCGGGCCTGGCGATGACCGCCCGCACGCGCATCGTGGTCACGGGAGTCTTGTCGGCAGTGCCCTTTTCCCGTTCGTAAAGATATTTCTCCGTCTGGTAATGGCCCTGGAAGGGCTGGGTGAGTATGCGGATCCGCGTGAGCCATTTCACCGAGGCGACCGCGTACCAGCGGGGCACCACCAGGCGCAGAGGCGATCCGTGAAGGCGTGTCAGGGGCTCGCCATTCATCTCCCAGGCCAGCAGCGTGTCGGCGTGCCGCGTCAAGGACATGGGAAGGCTGCGCTCGAAAGCCACCGTCCGACCGGGCTCCACCTCGCCCCGATCGGCGCCGATGAACAGCGCTTCCACCGCGGCGTCCTGAATCCCGGCGCGATCCAGGAGGTGATGAAGCGACGCTCCGGTGAAATGAGCCGTGCCGGTGGCCCCGAAGGCCCATCGAACACCGGGCACCTTCGGCTCCAATCCGATCCGCCCGTTCCCGGCGCACTCCAGCGTCGCCGTGACACTCCGGGACGGCAGATCCTGGATCTCCTTGAGGCCGAGATTGAGTGGGACGCTCACCGCACCTTCAATCTGGAGGCGGTGCGCGGCGGGGTCCAGGTCAGGGATGTCAAAATGGGATCGTACGTAGAACAACTCGGTGGGAGTGAGGATCCGGGACAGCTCCCGCATCGGGGTTTCAGCGTTGTACGGATTCTCTTCGATGGTAATCAGGCGCACGAGGGGAGGCCTCAATCGTCAGACTGGCTCTTCGGTAATCGTCACGTCCCCTTCGGCGCCGTCGAACTCCGGGCCCAGGCGGGTCTCAGTGTAACCCTCCTGCACGAGACGTTGGGTGCCCGGGTGTGTCTGGATGATGTTCCACAGGCGCTCCGTCGGCGGCTCGCTCCCGCAGCTCCGGCAGAGCCACAGGATGTACCAGACCCAACGGTAACGCTGGACGAATCTCTTGCGGCGCGGGCCGATCCCGAGGACCCGATACTCCCTCTTCTGCGGAGGTGAGTCCGGGCGCCCCACCGCGAACGGAAGCCGGACAGGAGCGGGCGCAATACCGCACTGGCTGCAAACCCGAATCAGGCTCGCTGACGCATCAGGGCCCGAGCGGGAAAGTTCCTTCACGGCTCTCCTCAATACCTCTTGAGGGCTTCTCGCGACCTGCCTGAGCGCGGTGCACAGAGGTCGCCCGAAGCAGAGATGGATCTGGAGAGTCGAGCTGAGGCGGTGGAGTTTACCTCAGGTTTTTTGGGATCTCAAGCAGCGGCATCTCAGACTCGCGGGAGGTCCGCATGCCGAAAGAGGTAATCCAGCCAGAGATTGGAGAATTTTTCCGCGACGGTGTTGGCCTTGAGTCGCGCGGCGAGATTTCGGAAATCCACCTCGTCCAGGAGTTGATCCTGATTGAAGCAGGAGAACACCGGGCGGGTCTCTTCACCGGTAACCGGGTCCACGTGCTTTTGCAGGCACTGCGCGCAAATCTCTTTCATCATGCACTGCATCGGCGAGTTGATGGAGCCGATGGCCACGTGGTCCTTGCGGAGGTGCGTGGAGAGCACTCCCTTGCGCGCCTCTTTGACCGCCGCCATCATCCGATCCGAGCCGATGGCGATGATGCGGGTCACCTGGTTGAGGGGAACGAGTGCCTCTCCGAGCCCTCCCTCGGCGTAATGCAGCATGGCCTGCACGATGTTGCCTCGGAAATGGCTGTCCTGAGGCCGCCGAGGCTCGACGGGTGCTCCCGTGTCGGTGCTCCAGATGACCTGATCGGTGCAGGCTTCGATCTCCTCGCGCTTGAACAGGTCTTCTCCCTTCTTGTAGCCGGCGAAATAGATCACCCGGCACCCGTTTTGGCGCAGGGCCCGGGCGATGGAGAAGAGCACCGCATTGCCCAGTCCACCCCCCGCCAGAAGCACCGGCTCGTTCTGCGGGATTTCGGTGGGGGTGCCCGTCGGGCCCATGACCACCACCGGGTCGCCCGGCCTGAGGGCCGCGCACAGGCGCGATGAGACGCCCATCTCCAGGACGATCAGGCTCAACAGGCCCTTCTGGGGATCGGTCCATGCCCCGGTCAGCGCGATTCCCTCGGTGGTGAGCCGCGTGCCGTCCACCAGGGGGGACTTGGATTCGTAGCTCTGCAGCCGGTAGAACTGCCCCGGGTGGAACTTCTGCGAAGCCAACCGGGCGCGGACGATGACTTCAACAATCGTCGGCGTGAGGCGGACCACCTGATGCACCGTGGCGAGCAGCTCCTGGTCGAGGCGCTGCACGAAGCGCTCGAAAGCAGCATCCCTTGCCTGCCGGCCGGAGGGGTCCAATGAGTCGAGATCCTTCTGGAACAGTCTCACCACATGCGGAAAGCCGTCCTTGGCGGAGGCCATGGCCTTCACCACGCTGCCGGCGTAGACGGGGTGATTGTCGCCGTAGTAGCTCACCAGGTGGCCATCCTTTTCATACGACGTGAAGAACCCGGTGCCGGTGGCAGGCTCCACTTTCTCGAGGCGAACCTGTCCGTCCTGACCCACGATGGCGCGGTGGGACTGGAAGAACTTCCCCTGGGGATCCTTGTGGAAGGTTCCGGGGTGCTCCTTCTCATAGGTGATATTGGGGGTGGTTCCCGCCGCCACCATCAGGCTCTTGCAAGGGAGGGTCATGTCACGCCCTGAAGGGGCGTACTTGCCGCCGCGCTTGTGCAGCACGTGGAAGCGCAGCGCTTCGATGGCTCCGAAATCGTCCGGGATGGCCTCCACCGGATCCAGGCACTCGGCGAAGGTGATACCTTCCTCCAGGCACTTGATGATTTCCTCGTGGTTCAGACGGTAGGCTGGGGAATCGGTCATGGATTTTCGATAGGCGAGCGTGACCCCGCCCCAGTTCTGAACCAGTCCGATCAAATTGGGCGCTTCGCCGGCCGCCATTGCGCGTTTCCGCTCCGCCCGCACGGCCCGCCCGTGCTCCAGGAACTCGCGCAATACCGCCGTCTCCTCGGGATCCAGGCGGGACCAGAGCGCCTGCTCCCCGTCGTGGACCGCCAGGCGTTCGTACCGCTCCAGCGTTTTCTCCACCTGGACCGGGTAATAGGCGGCCAGCTCCGTGGCGGTGTCGATGGCGGTGAGGCCCCCTCCGATCACCACAGCCGGCAGGCGCACCTGGAGATTCGCCAGGGAATCCCGCTTGAAGGCGCCGGTGAGCTGCAGGGCCATAAGGAAATCAGAAGCCTTCCGGATTCCGCGGATCAGATTGTTCTTCATCTCGATCAGCGTGGGACGCCCCGCGCCGGCAGCAATGGCCACGTGATCGAAGCCCCGCTCCCAGGCATCCGCAAGCGTGAGAGTGCCTCCGAACCGGACGCCGCCGTAAGCCTTGAACCGGGAGCGGCGCAGCAGAGTGAGATGGATGAGAGTGAGAAAGTTCTTGTCCCACCGGACGGTAATCCCGTACTCGGAAACGCCGCCGAACCCAGCCAGGATTCTCTGATCCAGATCGGAGCAGATGTCGGCGAATTCCCGGATGGGCGGGGGCGCTTCACCCGTGCTGCCCAGCCACGCCTCGGGTAGGGGCTCTATTTTCAGCCCGTCCACGGCCACCACGCCGAAGCCCTCATTGAGCAAGTGGTGCGCCAGGGTGTAGCCCGCGGGTCCCAGACCGACCACCAGCACATTCTTCCCGTTGTAAGGCAGCGCGTGAGGACGCCGGACATTGAGAGGATTCCAGCGGGTGAGCAGCCCGAAGATCTCGACGCCCCAGGGGAGTCGAAGCACCTCGGTGAGCACCTGAGTCTCGATTTGGGGAATGTTGACCGGATCCTGGGTCTGGTAGATGCATCCCTTCATGCAGTCGTTGCAGATGCGGTGCCCGGTGCCCGGACACATGGGGTTGTCCACCATGACCAGGGCCAGGGAGGCGAGGGGATCCCCCTCTTTGCGCAGCAAATGCATCTCGGAGATTTTTTCATCCAGAGGGCACCCCTTGAGCGGCACGCCCAGCGGATTGATCTTGATATGTCCGTCCTTGCGAATTCCCTTGGAGCAAGAGTCCTTGTCGCGCTCGTGGCAATAGAGGCAGTAATGCACTTCCCCAAGTATCTCCCGCAGATTCATCCGCGGATCCGTGAGATTGAATCCATCCCGGCGGCGCACGTGTCCCGGGGAAGCAGCCATGAACTGCTCTTCGGGGTGATGGACAGGGTGCGACGTGTGAACGAGATGCTCGTAGTCCAGGCTCTGGGGCAGTCGGAAGGAAATCCAGCTAGCCACGTCGCCCCGGCGGGAGGAATCGTGCAGGCGAATCCCGCACCACTCTTCCACCAAGCGCAGCAGGCCTCGAATCATCCTCAGGTCTGAGTCGGCGGGTGGGCTCGGCTCCGCCTTCAAGAGAGCAGCGAGCATGGGTGGAGGGAAGGTGAGCCGCGCCAGCCTGGCCCGAAATGTCCGAGCGCGGGTCACCACATCGGGGCGGAGCACCGCCCCGGCCTCCGTCGCGCCGGCGGAGAGCGACGCTTCTAGATCCATGAGCTCGCAGGCAAGTCGCGCCAGAGCCAGCTCGGGATCGGCGCTCCCTTCCAGAAGCTTCGACACGGCGGCGTCAATCGCGTCGTGCTTCAGAAGAGGAACATGCTCCGGCAGCACGTTCTTTTGCACGCGACGGCGAAGGAATTCCACCTTGAAGCGGTTGATTGGATCTTCATTGCGGGTGGCTAAGCGCAGGCTTCTGAGCGACTCCTCGATGCCGAACAGCCGTGCCACGAAGCGGCTGAGGTAGGGACCCATCCGCACCAGAAGGTCCGAGACCCGCTTGGGAGGTGTCGTGTCGGGGGCCGCCCCATACTCGTGCCAAGCCAGGAAAAGCGCTGGGTCAGCGAGTTCAACCTCCTTCTCGAACGAGGTCGTCAGCTCCCGGAGACGCTCGGGATCATGGAGGTCGGCGAATTGCAGGCCCGGAATTCCCAAATGGAGATCCGAGCCTGCCGCCTGTGTGGAGCCCGAAGGGCCAGGCTCGGTCTTCATGGCACCCTTCATGAGAGATGGATCTTTCAAGAAACCGATGATTGATTGTCCTGCAGCCCGGGACGCTAGTTTTTCACCGATCGGTCTACCCGTCAAGCGCGGGCGCCCGACGAGTCCCAATGTAGGGCGCCCATCGAACTGTTTCAAGCCGTGGGGGTTAGAACCAATCTTGGCTTGCAGGGATGGCTCTACCCCTCTCTCAGCCCCCTGATCAGAGCCCAGAATGACTTACTGAAGTCCCGGCTCCGACGGTTTGGTTACTGCGAAGCAGCAATGAACTGCGCATCGGTATTTATATGCTGCTATGGCAATAAATCCTTACGGCAAGATGCTTTGTCTAGCCATACTTCTTTTGTGGTATATTCTGCCGGCCGTGTAGTGTAAGACAGTACTGTTCAGACCGTTCCATCTTTCCAATGCAAGGCCTTTCGAGCAGGAGCGTGGCGTGAGGATCTACGTGGGGAATCTGTCGTACCAGGTCACGGATGACGAACTTCGGCAGGCGTTCGAGGCGTTCGGCCAAGTTTCATCCGCCAGTGTGATCATGGACAAGTTCAGTGGGCAGTCCAAGGGTTTCGGCTTCGTGGAGATGCCCTCCAAGGAGGAAGCTGAGGCCGCAATGCGCTCGCTGAACGGTAAGGATCTCAGGGGGCGTGCCTTGAATGTCAATGAAGCGCGGCCTCGCCCCGCAGGCGGCGGCGAAGGCCCGAGGCGCGGTGGCCCGTCCAGGGGCTACTGACTCAAACTCGAAGCAATCCAACAGCGACAGCACTGACCATTAACGCGGGGAGGCCCGAAAGGCCTCCCCGCTTTGCCATTTCGGAAAGCTCTTGGCCCGTCGCCGGGTTGACCGTATACGACATCAGAAGACCATCCGCAGTGTTCCTCCGTCTCCGGGACTCAGGATGAGACACGCCTCCCACCTAATCACTAATGTTATGGAGCCCTCACCCCAGTTGACGTTCCCTACCGGACACCGCTAGGCTCTTCCTAGAAGCCGTCGACCCAGCCACTTGTGGGGTCGTTTTGAGCCATGGTCACTAAGTCGCTCCTTTCTCTTCGATCTCTTCGCCGGGCGGCAACGAACTCGGCTTGGCCCGTGGCGATCCTCCTTGCCTCCTGGGTGATGGTCATGGCGCTCTTGGCTCAGACCGGGAGCTCACCCGATGCAGGTCAGCGGCTACGGGACGTGCTCCTGGGATTTCCGGGTCAGCGAATCCTCTGTCCGGGCTGCCCCGGCGAGTCCGCGATTCGAGTCGACCCGGCCACCGGGCAATCCACCGAGGTTCCACTTCCCTACGAGCGGGTGAATGACCTGGCTCCCGTCCCGGGCGGCGATCGAATCCTGGCGGCCACTTCCTCCGAGAAAGGGAAGCGAAGCCAGCTGCTGATACTCGCCTCCGAGAGCCTCGCTCCCCTGGGCCGGGTGGAGATTTCCGGAAACGGCGAGCGCGTGGCCGTCTCGCCGGATGGCTACATCGCCTATGTGATCAGCCGCCATCCCGGGCATTCCGGAGGCCAGGACGAGGAGTCTGGAGACTGGGAATTACTCGCAGTGGATCTAGGGAAGAACCGGACGGCAGCGGTTTACCCACTCCCAGGAGCAGCCTATGACCTGGCAGTCACTCCCGGAGGTGAGAGAATTTTTTTGGGGCTGGACGGCAAGATCCAGACTTTTACCACGGCTCCTTTGACCGCCTCCTGGTTTTTCAGGTCGCCGGGGAAGAAT
>JAKEFJ010000076.1 GCA_022616665.1 Acidobacteriota bacterium | reverse complement strand
GTGTCGCTCTTCCCCTTGACCCGGACCACCTCTTTCATGTCGCCGGCGGAGTGCAGCACGATGCTCTGCTCCTGGGTCCGACCCGGGCCCATAAAGAGGTCCGAGAAGATGACCGTGGAATAGCCGGACAGCGAAACCGTCAGCTCGTAGCCGCCGCCAGGCGGCAGGTAAGCGAAGCGATACTCCCCCCCGGCATTGCTGAGAGTTCCCCGTTCCTGGAACGCGAGGGAGTTGTTCTTGAGGACCAGTGTGGCGCCTGGCAGAGGCTGCCCGCTCATGTCGGTGACCTTCCCGACCAGGGTCGCCTCGGAGGAGGCGGCGGTGGTCAAGTGCGTGAGAAGGAAAGCGGCGACGAGGAGCCCGAGGGCGGTGCGGCTGCTGCCCATGGAATCCGTCCTTCGCTCGAAATCCAGCGTCTTCTAATGTATGCGAAGGGAAAGTACCTTCATAATGGTACCATAGCAAATCAAATAAAGAGCCGTCAAGAACCTGTCAGACCTCGGTTCATGCCTTGACCGGCCGCCGATGACGGCGTATCCTCCACAAAAACCAAGAGCTATCCGGTGGCTCTCGAACGGCCCCGTCATATTCGAGCCAAAGCGAGAAAAAAAGGGCGCGACCCAGCGGAGTCGCGCCCTCTTGCAAGGACGAGTGGTTTTGAGCTGCTAGGGGGCCGACTTTTTGGAGGCGGAGCCACCTGGAGCTTTGGGCTTCGGGATGGTGATGTCCACCGGAACCACCTTGCCGAACGAGCTCAGGGGCCGATCCTGCCCCTTGGGCGGACCGACCACCAGGATCGCCATCTCGCCCTCATGGACGTACTTCTTCGCCACCCGCGTCACGTCATCGGTGGTGACTTTCTCGATTCGGCTGCGGTATTGGGCCAGATAGTCCGCGGGAAAGCCGTAATAGGCGTAGACCATCTGCTGGCCGAGAACCTTCTCCTTCGAGTCGTAGTTGAAGATGAAGGAGTTCAGGATGCTCTCCTTGGCCCGCTGCACTTCAGCTTCGGTGAGCGGCGTCTTGGAGAGGTCGCCGATTTCCACCCGCAGGGCGTCGATCCCGGCAGCCGTGGTCTCGGTCTTGGTGGTCATCCAGACGTTGAAGGTCCCTGGATAATCGTAGTTGGAGTCGATGGCCCCGCGCACCGAATAGGCCAGGCCCTTCTTGGAGCGCACGTTACTGAAGAGGCGTGCCGCGAACCCGCCGCCCCAGGCCTCGTTCATGACGTCGACGGCGAAGATGTCGGGATTGCTCTTCAGAATGCCAAGGTGGCCCATGATGATGTCCGACTGGGTCATGTCATCCTTCTGGATATAGTAGATCCCTGCCTTCATCGTGGTCTGGTAAGCCGCGGGGCTATCCTTGACGTCCGGGCCTTTGGGCCAGTTGCCGAACGCGCTCTTGATTTTAGCGAGCATGTCCTTGGAATCGAAGTCTCCCACCACCCCCAGGATGATGCGGTTGGGCTGGAAGTATTTCTTGTGGAAGGCCACCAAATCCGCTTGCGATACGGCTTCCAGGGTCGAGAACTCCGGTGTGCGGGCGTAGGGGCTGTCGGGGCCATACACCAGCTTGTCGAACTCCCGGAACATGATCCCCAGAGGGTTGTCGTTGCGCCGGGCGATGGTGGAGGCTACCTGGTTCTTGGCGATGGCGATCTTGTCCTCGGCGAAGGCCGGATTGCGCAGTATGTCGGCGAAGACCTTGAACACCTCGGGGAAGTCCTGCTTCAACGACCAGGATTCGGCGAAGCCGGAGGTTTCGCCGAGGTTGGTCTCGATGCGCGCGCCTCGAGCCTCGAGAAAGTCGTCGATCTGATCCCCGGTCATGGTCTTCGTGCCCCCGGTCCGGAGAACATCGCCGAAAACCGCGCCCAGGCCGGTCTTGTCGGCGGGGACGGTGCGGGAGCCGGCCCGGATGCGGCTCATCACCTGGATGGCGGGGAGCTCGTGATCCTCCAGGAGCATGACCAACATTCCATTGGGCAGCGTGACGCGCTGCGGCTCGGGAATGACCATCTTGTCCAGCGGCGGAAACTTGATGTCCTTCCAATTCTGCACCTGACCGGCAGCCGGCAAGGTCACCGCCAAGGCCAGGAGGGTCGTCAAAAAGAGACGTCGTGTTTTCATGGGATCCTCCTTCCTACCGGCCGGAATCGCCGCCGGCTGCGGGCATTGCCGCGGTCGTCTCCACGACGGCCACGGTTCGGTTGGTGTCGATGAATATCTGGTTGGCGATCCGCCGTATGTCGGCTTGCGTCACCTTGTCGATCTTCTCCACGGACTTGAAGAGCTCGCGCCAGTCTCCAAAAGTGGTCTGGTAGTCGGCCATCTGGTTGGCCAGGCCCCCGTTGCTGTTGAGGCCCTCGATGAGGGCGGCCTTGGCGTGCGTCTTCACCATGGCCAGCTCCTCGGGCGTGATGTCCTCCTTCTTCAGCCGCTCCAGCTCGGCCCGGATCGCATCACGGCTCTCGTCGTTGCTGTGCCCTGGGGCGGGAACCGAGAAGACGATGAACATGTTCGGAAACTTGTCCCCCGGATAGCTGGGCAGGGACTGGACCGCGACCGCAATCTGCTTGTCACGAACCAGGCTCCGGTAGAGCCGGGAGGTGCGGCCGTTGGAGAGAACATCCACGATGGCCTGATAGACCGGCTCGTCGGGGCTGGTGGCCTCCGGCTTGTGATATCCCTCGACGTAGAAGGGCTGGGCGGGATCCGGAATCTTGATGAACTTCTCGCCGATCTGGACGGGCTCCACGGTCCTGACCGGCGGAGGCGGATCTCCCTTCGGGAACCGCCCGAAGTACTTCTCGATGATGGGCATCACCACTTCAGGCTTCAGGTCTCCCACCAGCGCCGTCACCAGGTTGGAGGGGACGTAGTAGGTCTTATAGAACTTCTCCGCGTCTTCCCTCGTGAAGGAGTCCAGATCGCTCATGTATCCGACGACAGGGTGATGGTAGGGATGGGCGGAAAACGCCACCGAACCGAACTGCTCGATGAGCCGGCCGATGGGCTGGCTCTCGGTGCGCAGCCGCCGCTCTTCCTTGACGACGTCCCGCTCTTTATAGAACTCGCGGAAGACCGGATGCAGGAAGCGGTCGGACTCCAGGTAAGCCCAGAGCTCGAACTTGTTGGAGGGCAGGGAGTAAAAATAGACGGTGGAGTCGGCGCCCGTTCCGGCATTGAGCCCCACGCCGCCTGCGCGGTCGATGATCTCACCGAATTGGTTCTTGATGATGAACTTGTCCGCCTCTTCCTGAGCGTCCTTGAAGGCCTTGAGGAGCGCGTTGACTTTTTCCGCATCAGGATTGCGCGCCCGCCGGGCGGCGTCGTAAGCGGCGTAGGCCTGGTCCACCTTTTCCAGCGCTACTTTTTCTTCGGGGTAGTTGGTGGTGCCGATGGTGGTGGTTCCCTTGAAAGCCATGTGCTCGAACATGTGGGCGATACCGGTGATGCCGGGGACTTCCTGGACGGAGCCCACGTTGACGAGGGTGGCGAACGAGAAGACCGGAGCTTCGCTGCGTTGATAGATGATGAAGGTCCAGCCGTTAGGAAGGGTCTTCACCGTCACTTTCTTCTCGAAGTCGGCGAGGGTCTGGGCCGAGGCCGGGAAGGCCGTAGCGGCTGCAAACAGGACCGCCAGGGCCAACCAGGCGCGCGGCCGCCCGATGGGGATCCGTGCTTTCATGGTCACCTCTCGAAGATTGGGTTGATTCATCTCAGTTTGGGTAACGGGACAGTGCCAGATTGACGATCTCATCGATCAGGGCCGAATAGCTTTTTCCCGACTCCTTGGCCGCCAATGCCACTTCCGCCTTGGAATGCAGCCAGGGGTTCGGGTTCACCTCCAGGACGTAGATCTTCCCCTCCTTGTCCAGGCGCATGTCGATGCGCCCGTAGTCCCGAAGCTCCAGCGCCTGGTAGGCGGCGATGGCGGTCTCGTCCAGGCCCTTCACGGTCTTTTCATCCAGATCCATGGGAATGATGCTCTTGGTTTTACGATAAGCCTCGGATCCGGTTCTCCATTTCACCTCGGTTCCGGCGATTTTCGGGGTCCCCTCGGGAAGCTTTGAGAGGTCCAGCTCCACCACCGGGAGGGCCACCGGGTTGTCGTTTCCCAGGACCGTCACGTACATCTCCCTGCCGTCGATGTACTCCTCGATGAGCGCCGGAGAGTCGTATTTTTCGTGGATGTCGTGAATCCGCTCCATCAGCTCCTTGATGGACTCGCACACGGCGTTGAACTCGATCCCGATGGAGCCGTCTTCCCTGGCGGGCTTGACGATGACCGGAAACGAGAGGTCGTCGTGCGCCCAATCCAGCCTGCCCCGGTACACAGCGGCGAAGAAGGGGGTGCGGATGCTGTGGAAAGCGAAGATCTTCTTGGCCAAGGACTTGTTCTGCGAGAGGTGGATGCCGAACGGCCCGGCGCCGGTGTACTTGAAGCCGCACAGCTCCAGGAAGGCAGCCAGATGCACGTCCTTGGTGTCGTCTCCCGCCCAGGAGGCGGTGAGATTGAAGACCAGGTCGCACTCCAGTTTCGCCATCTCCGTCAGGGACTCACGCGTTCCATCCACGGTGGCGTAAAACGGAGAGTGTCCCGCCTCGCGCAGCGCCTCATGAATCTCCTGTCGGTCTTCCTTGTCGGGCTTGCGCCGTTTTCGGGAAGGCGAGGGCTTCGATTCTTCGGAGTCCTCCTTCTCCTCGTACCAGATGTCGTAGAGGACGGCGATGCGCTGCTTGGCCATGTTTCCCTTCTAGGCTGGGTGTCGGAACCTGGTTACTTTAATACGAAACGGCCCCGGGTGAGATAGTTCATGGCGAGGGCGGTGCCGTAGGCGGTCAACTCCACCAGGTAAGCGGTTTCCCGGCGCCTCCGCCCCACCAGCTTTCTTTCCCGGCAATGGCGGTGCATCACTTCCACCAGGGAGCGCACTAGCTGGCGGCGGACGCCTGTCCAATAGGCGATCTTGTCGATCAGCTCGACCCGATGCCGCTCAATCATCTCGGAAGCGGGTATCAGTCCGTCTTCCTTGCCCCATGGCCGGCGAAAGATATCCGCCATGTCTCCTACCAGGGCGAGCTTGACCGCCGCGCGGTTATGACGCGCCGCCTTTCGATAGAAATCCTGAACGGTGAGCTTCATCTGCGAAACGGTCAGGTCGGTTTGCCCTTGATCCACGATCGGATCCCTCGCTCCCAGGCGCCGCACCGTCCGATCGACGTACTGGAGCTTTCGCATGGCAGGCCAGCTCCGGTAGCGGGAGCGCCACCGGGAGCCCGGGGTCAGCCAGACGGCGAAAGTCTCGGCGAAGTCTTCGTCGGGATGCTTCTGCGCGTACCAACCCTCCATGTGGCGCACGTACCTGCGGGAGAACGGGACCGGCCGGTAGTCCTCGCGGTAGGGCCGCCGGAAAGGGCCGAACAAATCGCGCCAGCGGGCCGTCTCGAAGAGCCGGTAGGCATAGTTGAAAGAGTGTCCTGCCTCGTGGCGCAGGTACATCATGATCTTGCGCGAATCCTCCAGATCGTTCATCCGCTTCTCCAGGCTCGCGAGCTTGGGATCGGCCAGGTAGAAGGGGATGCCGATGATCGGCTCCCGGTCGGGACACCCCCACTCATCTGTCAGATAGCAGACCGCCTGGAACTTCTGGATCCCCTTGCCGCGAAGCTCCTTCTGGAGCTGGCGCACAAAGCGCGCCACCGGGGATCCTTCGAGCTTCAAACCCAGGCGATCGATTCGGCGCCTCAGGATCGACCGGACCTCGGGGGATGTGCTCTCGAATCCCTTCATGCTAGTGAATCGTCAGGTTGACCTGCAGGATCGGATCCAGGTCGCAATCGGAGAGGACCTGCGGGGGAGTGGCCAGCGGCGTCTCCAGCACGGCGGCGGAATCGCAGGCGGCAAACACCACGCCGGACACCCGATCCAGGGTCCCGAAGCAGTTCAGGTACACCCCCTCGTTGTCCAGCACCGAGAAGCTCATGCCGCACGAATCGGTCTCCGCGTTGCCGAACAGGCCCTCGGGTCCGGCCCCGTCGGTGAAGGCGAATCCAGTGTTGAAGGCGGAAGCGAAGACCTGGACGGACGGGAAATCGATGGGCGCGGAGGTCACCGTTATGGTCTTGCCGTCGAAAAAGGGGTCCGAGCAGTTGAACAGGTCCGCGGTCACGGGAGCAAACACGACCGTGTAGACCCCCAGCAGGTCGCTGCGGATCAGCCCGCAGTCGGAATTGACGATGATCGTGTCGCCGCTGTCGTTACAACCCGAAACGATGACTAGAAGCGGCAGCAGAAGCAGGGCTTTATAAGAAGGCATGTCTCGACCTCGCATCCAATCGGCGGCTGAAGAAGGCTCCGGTGCTGACCGGTGCGCCGGAGAGCCCCTAGTGTAACCCACCCGGAGCTTTTGAGCGCTGGTGTCCAGGCGGGAGAATGGTCTATCCTCTGCCCCGGTTCGAAACCGACGGATGCGGCCGGTGCCCCGGCCGCAGGAGGTCTCCCATGCCGACAGCCTCGAAGATCAACTGCAAACGGGTGATCGTGGGCGGGATTCTCGGCGGTGTCGTCTGGAGCCTGTGGACCATGATCATCAACACGGCGCTCCTCTCCCAGAAGTATGCGGAAGCGCAGGCGGCGGGTGAGTTCCTGGCCGAGCCGCGGTATCCGCTCTTTCTTCTCTGGTACATCCTCATCCTCATCGTTCTGGCCATGGGCCTCGCCTGGCTTTACGCCATTTCCCGCGCCACTCTCGGGCCGGGGCCGCTTTCGGCCATGAAGGTGGGACTGGTCGTGGGGCTCGTCGGGAGCGTTCCCTTCAATTTCGCCCAGTCGGCCTGGGCGCCCATTTCGCGCTACTTTCCGCTGGGCTGGCTACTGGAGGGGCTGGTGGGCTGCATCCTGGCGACCCTCTTCGCGGGCTGGTATTACAGGGACTGAGGCAAAACCATCCGTCCCTCCTTGCGTATGATTCTCATGAAAGCCACACTGGACCGTGACGTCCGCGGGTAGTCGATGAGCGGACGGGAAGGCTGCTCCAAAAATCCCATGGGGGGGATCCACAGATGAAGGTTCTGGTAAGAATACTCGCCGTCATCGGCGGGCTAGTCATTCTCGGCTGCTTCGTGGGGCTGATGGCCGTCGCCCTTTTCCGAGCCGGGAAGGGGGGCGTCCCTTCCAAGACGATCCTGGAAGTGGATCTGGAGCAGGGCATCATCGAGGACGTTCCGGACGATCCGGTGGCGGCCTTCACCCTGAAGGACACCCCGGTGATGCGGGACGTGGTGCAGGCCCTGGAGAAAGCCGGCGACGACGACCGGGTGACGGGGCTCGTGGCCCGGGTCGGCGCGGCACCCCTGGGAATGGCTCAGCTCCAGGAGCTGCGCAACGCCGTCCTCGCCTTCCGGGCGAAGAAGAAACCGGCCGTGGCGTTCGCGGAGACTTTCGGTGAGTTCGGCCCCGGGGGGGGCTCCTACTACCTGGCCACCGCCTTCGACGAAATCTGGCTGCAACCCTCCGGAGATATCGGCCTCACGGGGGTGTTTCTGGAAAGTCCCTTCCTCCGGGGGACGCTCGACAAGCTGGGACTCAAGGCGCGCATGGATCACCGCTACGAGTTCAAGAATGCGATGAACTTCTACACCGACAAGAAATACGATCCCTATTACAAGGAGGCCATGGAGAAACTGATGACCTCCTGGTTTTCCCAGATGACCAAGGGGATTTCCGAGAGCCGGCACTTGACCCAGGCGCAGGTCATCTCCCTGGTCGACAAGGGACCGTTTCTCGGCAAAGAAGCTCAGGAAGCGGGGCTCGTGGACGGCCTGGCCTACCGGGACGAGGTCTACGCCAACGTCAAGAAGAAGGCGGGCGAGGGTGCCAAGTTTCTCTTCCTGGATGAATACCTCAAGCGCGCCGGAAGACCGAACACCTCGGGCAAGACCATTGCGTTGATCTACGGCGTCGGTGCCGTCGCGCGGGGCGACGGCGGCTACAGCCCCTTCTCCGGCGAGGAGGTGATGGGATCCGACCATGTCACCGCGGCCTTCCGCGAGGCGGTGAAGGACTCTTCGGTGAAGGCAATCCTCTTCCGCGTGGACTCTCCCGGCGGATCCTACGTGGCGTCGGATGCCATCTGGCGCGAGACCATTCGAGCGAAAAAGGCCGGGAAGCCCGTGGTGGTCAGCATGGGAAACCTCGCCGGTTCCGGCGGCTACTTCGTGGCCATGGCCGCGGACAAGATCGTGGCCCAGCCCGGCACGATCACTGCCTCCATCGGAGTCCTGGGTGGAAAGTTCCTTACCTCGGATTTTTGGGACAAGCTGGGGCTCTCCTGGGACAGCGTGCACAGCAGCGCCAATTCCGACTTCTGGACCGGCACGCACGATTACTCCGCCGCGGAGTGGGACCGCTTCCAGGCGTGGCTGGACCGGGTCTACACCGATTTCACCGGCAAGGTGGCCGAGGGGAGAAACCTGCCCAAGGAGAAAGTGCTGCAGATCGCCAAGGGGAGGATCTGGACCGGCGAGGACGCCAAAGAGCTGGGTCTGGTGGATGAGCTGGGAGGATTCCCCGAGGCGCTGCGCCTGGCCAAGCAGGCCGCGAAGATTCCCGAGAAGGAAGAGGTGAATCTCAAGGTGTACCCGCCGAAGAAAACGCCGTTCCAGATGCTCTTCGAGGAAGGGCCGCACAGCAGCGATCCCGGAGAAGCTGCCGTGGCCGCCCTGGCGCGGGACATGAAGCAAATCCAGCCTTACATCCGCCGGATCAAGATGCTGGCCCTGGGACCTGAAACCGGCGTGCTCACCATGCCCCCGGTCGAGGCCAAACCCTAGCTAGAGCGGCAGTTTGCGCAGGCGAAGCGCGTTGGCGATGACCGAGACGGAGCTGAAGCTCATGGCGGTGCTGGCGAGCATGGGGCTGAGGAGCCAGCCGGAGAATGGGTAGAGCAGCCCGGCGGCCACGGGGATGCTGAGCACGTTGTAGAGAAAAGCAAAGAAGAGATTCTGCCGGATGTTGCGCAGCGTCGCGCGGCTCAGGCGCCTCGCCCGGGCGATGCCGCGAAGGTCCCCCTTCACCAGCGTCACACCCGCGGTTTCCATGGCGATGTCGGTGCCGGTTCCCATGGCGATGCCGACATCCGCCAGGGCCAGCGCCGGGGCGTCGTTGATGCCGTCTCCGGCCATGGCCACGCGGTGGCCTCCGGAGTGGAGCTTGCGCACCACTTCCCCCTTCTGATCCGGCAGCAGCTCGGCAATGACCTCGTCCAGCCCAAGCTCTCTGGCCACGGCCTCGGCCGTCAGGCGGTTGTCCCCGGTGGCCATGACGACCCGCACCGAGTCCTCCTTCAAACGCCGCAGCGCCAGACGCGTGGACTCCCGCAGCGCATCCACCACCGAAAGGAGTCCCGCGAGCTTTCCGTCCAACGCCACGAGAACCACGCCGTGACCCTTCTTGCGCAGATCTTCGGCCTTCCGTGCCAGCGGCGATGGATCGATTCCCATCCCTTGAAGCATTTTCTCGGAGCCGATGGCCACAGCGTGACCCTCCACCCGGCCTTCGATGCCCAGCCCTGGCAGCGCGGAGAATTGCGACGCCACCGCGGGGGCTATCCCGCGCTGACGGGTTCCCTGCACGATGGCGCCCGAAAGGGGATGCTCGCTCGACATCTCCAAGCCGGCGGCCAATCGCAGCGACTCCGTCTCAGAAGTCCCCGTCAGTGCCATCACCTCGGCGAGCCTGGGACGCCCCTCGGTGAGGGTCCCGGTCTTGTCCACCACCAGTGTGTCCACCTTCCCGAGCAGCTCCAGCGCCTCCGCGTCCCGGATCAGGATGCCTGCGCCGGCCCCTCGGCCGATCCCCACCATCACCGACATGGGAGTCGCGAGCCCCAGCGCGCAGGGGCAGGCGATGATGAGCACCGCCACCGACGCCACGAGCGCATGCGCCAGGCGCGGCTCGGGCCCCAATCCGGCCCAAAGCAGAAAGGTGAGAAGCGCAACCAGGACCACCGCGGGGACGAACCAGGCGGCAACCCGATCCGCCAGATGCTGGATCGGGGCCCGGCTGCGCTGGGCCTCGCCCACGAGCCGCACGATTCGGGCCAATAGCGTGTCGCTCCCGACCTTCTGCGCGGTGATGACAAGCCAGCCCAGTCCATTGACCGTTCCTCCGATGACGCTGTCCCCGGCTCGCCGTTCCACCGGTAGCGGCTCCCCCGTGATCATGGACTGATCGACCGCGCTGGCCCCTTCCAGCACCAATCCGTCCACCGGAATCCGCTCCCCGGGGCGCACCCGAAGGCGATCGCCCACCTTCACTTCATGCAGTGGCACGTCCTCCTCGGTGCCGTCCGGCCGAACGCGCCGCGCCGTATCGGGCGCGAGTCGCAGGAGCGATCGGATGGCCGAGCGCGTGCGTCCCCGCGCTTTCAGCTCCAACACCTGCCCCAGCAGGACCAGGACCGTGATGACCGCCGCGGCCTCGAAGTAGAGCGGAATTCCGCCGTGCTCGTCCCGGAAGGACGCGGGGAATCGAGAAGGAAACAGCACGGCGGCCAGGCTGGAAAGGTAGGCGGCGCCGGTTCCCAGGGCAATGAGGGTGAACATGTTGAGCCGCAATCTCAGGATGGAGTCCCAGCCGCGCCGGAAGAAGGGGAAGCCCGCCCACAGCACCACGGGCGTCGCCAGCGCCAGCTGGATCCAGCCGGAGATGGCCGGGGGGATCCATGTGTGTGGCGAGATCCCCGGAATCATTTCCCCCATGCTTATCACCAGAAGCGGGGCAGTCAGCAGGGCCCCGATCTTCAGCCTGAGGGACATGTCCGAGAGCTCCGGGTCGCCTTCCTCCGACGCACCAACCACCAGCGGCTCCAGTGCCATTCCGCAGAGGGGGCAGGTCCCGGGCCCCTTCTGCCGGATCTCCGGATGCATGGGACAGGTGTAGAGAGTGTCGGAGCTAGGGGAGGTGGAAGGCTTCGCCGCCGCGCCGGGGGAAGCGAGATACCGATCCGGGTCTTCCTTGAACTTCTGCACGCACCAATCGCTGCAGAAGTAATAAGTCGTGCCGGCGTGGGTGTGCGTGCCGGCGGCGGCGCCAGGCTCCACGTCCATCAGGCAGACCGGATCTCTGTGGGTCACGCTCTGCTCCCGCAAGGCGGATGCATGATAGCGCAAAGGAAGTCGGCGCTTTCGAAGCCGGCACACGCAGGGTAGGTGCAAGGCGGGTATAATCCGCCCATCGCCACGGAGAACGCTCCATGAAGGTGGTCTATTCCGACGGGTACTTTCTCAAGCTGGGGGAGCATGTCTTTCCAGCCGTCAAGTACCGTCGAATCAAGGAAAAACTCCTGGAGGACAAAATCATCGCGCCGTCGGATCTGGTGGAGCCTGCCATGGCCACCGACGACGACATCCAGCTGGTCCACACACCCTCCTACATTCAAAAGCTGAAAATGGGGACTTTTTCCCCGGTGGAGGTGATGCGCCAGGAGGTCCCGTATTCACGGGAGCTGGTGGATGCGTTTTATCTCGCGACGGGCGGGTCGATCCTTGCGGCGCGACTTGCGGTGGAAGAGCGGATTGCGGTGAACCTGGGGGGAGGTTTTCATCACGCCTTCCCCGATCATGGCGAAGGATTCTGTCTCCTTCATGACGTGGCGGTCGCCATCCGGCGAATGCAGAAAGAGCGGAAGATTGCGAAGGCATGGGTGGTGGACTGCGACGTGCACCAAGGCAACGGCACGGCGGCGATCTTCAAGAACGACTCCGAGGTCTTCACGCTTTCCATCCACCAATTCAACAATTACCCGACCTGGAAGCCGGCCAGCAGCCTCGACATCGATCTGTCTGACGGGGTGGAGGACGCGGAGTACCTCGCGAAGCTCAAGGAAGGCCTGGCCACTTCCCTGGAGCGGTTCAAGCCGGACATGCTGTTCTACGTGGCGGGAGCCGATCCCTACCGGGAGGATCAGCTGGGCGGGCTTGCCCTGACGCTGGAAGGGCTGGTGAAGCGCGACCGGCTGGTGCTGGAAGCCGCCCGGGAGAGGAAGATTCCGGCGCACATCACGCTCGCGGGCGGATACGCCGTCAACGTGGACGACACGGTGACCATCCACGCGAACACCGTCCGCGTGGCTCGGGAATTCTTCAAGGCCTGAGAGAAACCTCGGAGGCACCATGCAGGATTCGCTGGCTCCCTTGACTCTGGATGGGCACTACCTGCTGCACGAGATGTTTCGTGTGCGCCGCGGGGAATGGCGAAAGCTCCTGGAAGAGAGGCGCCGGGGGCTTGCGGAGGCGGCCGCAGGCCTGCTGGCCAAGATGGAGAAGCGTCCGGACGGAGCATCGTGCGCCGTGGCAATCCTGGGGCAGAAGGCCGACCTGATGCTGATCCACTTTCGCCCCACTCTGGAGGACCTGCACCAAGCGCAGCAGGACTTTGCCGGCCTCGAGCTGAGGGATTATCTGGAGCCAGCCGGCTCCTATGTCTCCGTGGTGGAGCTGGGCCTTTACGAGATGACCCTGAAGATCTACAGCGAGCTGGAGGGAAAAGGGCTCCAGCCGAACACGCCGGATTTCGACAAGGCGCTGGCGGAGGAGATGGCGCGGCAGAGGGAGCGGATGAAGGGGCGGCTCACGGGAGCCATCCCGCCGCGCCCCTATGTTTGCTTTTACCCGATGAACAAGAAGCGCGGAGAGATCAAGAACTGGTACGCGGAGGGCGTGCGCCGCCGGAGCGAAATGATGCGCGAGCACGGAGTCATCGGCCGGCGCTACGGCGAGCAGGTCAGCCAGATCATCTCGGGGTCCATCGGCTTCGATGACTGGGAATGGGGAGTGGATCTCTTCGCCGACGATCCCATCGTCTTCAAGAAGCTGGTGTATGAGATGCGCTTCGACGAGGCCAGCTCCTGGTACGGAGAGTTCGGCCCCTTCCTGGTGGGGCTCCAGTTCTCAGCTTCGGAGCTGGGTCGACTCCTGGAAGGCCAAACACCCGCCCTCCACTCTTAGCACAATTTCCCTAGAAGCCCACCGGTCCGAAACGCTTTCTGGACCTATCGGTCAAGACGAGCTCGACGTTGATTGCATTGCAGCCCTTCAGCTGGCCCGGGTCGAAAGTCACGGAATAGCTTGCTCCCTCTCCCGTCGTTCCTTCCTCGGCCGGGATCAGAGTCGAGTTCAGGGGAATCTCGCGGCCGCCCCGCTTGAGCCCGATGACATCGAATCCCAGCGTCATGCGCTCGTTGCTCGTGATCCAATCCACCCTCGCGCCGTGGGAGATTCTCGTTGCCGTGAGTTCCGTGGCGACATCCGACGGGATAACCCCACCCGCAATCCCGATCGGATCAGGATTCACGGAAACCATGGGGCTGAGCACCATCTCTCCGGAAAGACTGCTCGGCGGCGGGTTGATGAAGAGATGATTGGCATCCAGGCCGATGGCCATGCCGAAGTAGAGACAGTTCACGCCGTCCTGGACCGTGGACACCCGGAAGCTCAATGACGTGGGGGACGTGCCGCCCGCCAGGATGCGATCCAGCTGACCACCTCCTTTCTTCCTCGATCAAGCTTCGGGTGTGGAGAAATCGGGGCGGGACAGGGTGGAAGGCAGCACCAGCGACGCGCATGTGTTCGGACCGAGACGGACCTCCTTAAGGGTCTCCAGGGGGGATTCGCCAAACAGTTTTCGATACTCCACCGCGAATCGGCCCATGTGCCAGATGCCGAACCGGTTCGCCACGCTCTGGACCGTGTTGAGATCGGAATCGGCCCGGCGCAGCGCACGGCGAACCTGGTGGAGGCGGCGCAGCCTGAGATACTGCACCGGACTCATGCCATAGCTCTCCTGAAACACGGTGCGCAGCGTCCGCTCGCTGACTCCGGTCACGGCGCACAGATCCGCCAGGTAGACCGTCTCTCCTCTCCTTGCCTCCAGGCACGCCTCTACATGCTTGACAACGCGAAGCCGCGCCGTCGCGCCGTAGGTGACGGGACGAATTTGCGAAGCGGAGCCCAGGGCCAGAGCCAGGACCGACAGGACCGACTCTTCGATCCCGTGACGGGCTCCGCTTTCCTGGAGGAGGGAGGGATCGGTTCGCACCGCGGCCTGCACCGCCTTGAGTCGCCGGCGCAGCGTTTCGAAGGAATCCTCTTCCGGCAGAAAGAGCCGGCATCCCTGGGGCGCCATCGGAAAGTCGGTCCCCGTGAACGCGCCCAGCGCCCGCTCCAGCGGTTTCCAGTCAAAGGAGAGAAAAGCCCACGAAGAATCGCCGGGGGAGATGTCCTGGTATTCCGCGTTCGGTGCCAGGTAGACGATGGATCGGCGATCCATGTTCCTGCCGCGCCAGATCCACTCTCCCCGAAGATCCAGCCGCATGAGAAATCCGGCCCGGTTGACCCGGGAAACCCCCTTGCCGATGTAAGGCAGCTTGATGTAGCCGAACTGAACTGTTCCGGAATCCAGGCCGACGAAAGTGAAGTGTCCCTGGAAGGCCCCTCTCTCCCTCTGGATGAATTCCGAGTCGCCTCCCTGGATCAGTGAGGAAAGCTCGTCGTGATCTTTGAACAGCGACCAATGGTAGAGGGGTTTGGTGGCGACGGTTTCGTTCGATTGCATGGCGTGGCCTCGGGATCGGGGGTGACTCCAAGCATTATCCTGGATTTCGCAAGGGTCCACCGATAGAGGTCTCTTCGCATGACGGGCTCGTGTTCCCGGGTCTTTTTCTCACCGCCGAACGCCCCGCGTGAGCTT
>JAKEFJ010000009.1 GCA_022616665.1 Acidobacteriota bacterium | reverse complement strand
GATTCGCAGCAGCTCCAGACCCTTCAGCTTGGCGTTCGCCTTCATTTCCTGGAGCGAAACCGGTCGAAGCAGGGGAGCGACTCCCTCGATCTCCACGACCACCTGCGCAGGCGACTTACCCTTGGGATCGGGATAGGGAGCGCCCAGGATGCGCGCAATTCCCACCGCGGCCCGCACCTTGCCGGTATGGTAAATGAGGGCCAGATCGCCCGCGCGGGTGGAGCGGAGGTGTTTGAGCGCTAGCGGGTTGGTGATCCCATCCCAGATCTCCCGCCCGCTCGCCAGGAGATCCTCGAAGGAAAACTCGGAAGGCTCGGTCTTCAAGAGCCAATACTGGATGGGCATGGTCGCGTCATTCTGCTTGAGGGGTCAGGGCCTGTCAACCGGGCGAAGTAGGCCCCGGAGCGAAGAAAGTGGTGCCGTCCGTAGGTTGTATACGCCACGGGAAAACGACTATGATTCGCGCTGCCGACTTCCTAGGGAAATCCGTATCCTGAAAGGGTTTCATGCACGCAACTCGACACGAGAACCGGCTGGCGGGTGAGACGAGTCCCTATCTGTTGCAGCATGCCCACAATCCGGTGGATTGGTATCCCTGGGGCGAGGAGGCCCTCACCCGGGCGCGGAGCGAAGACCGGCCGATTCTGCTGTCCATCGGCTACTCCGCGTGCCACTGGTGTCACGTCATGGAGCGCGAGTCTTTCGAGGATGAGGCGACGGCGAAGCTCATGAACGAGCTGTTCGTCTGCATCAAGGTGGATCGAGAGGAGCGTCCCGATCTGGACATGATTTACATGAACGCCGTTCAGATCATGACCGGCTCAGGCGGCTGGCCCCTGAACATCTTTCTCACGCCGGAGCTGAAGCCTTTCTACGGGGGCACCTACTTTCCCACCGACGAGCGCCACGGTATGCCGTCCTTCCGGGCGGTCCTGGAACGGGTGGCACGGGCTTTCCGTGAGCAGCGGGGGAAGGTGGATGCCAGCGGCGAGCAGATCCTTTCGTACGTGGCCCAGATGTCCAAGGTCGCTCCCTCCCGGGAAATGCTCACCGAGGATCTGCTTCACGCGGCGCTTCAGGACTACAAGGCCCGCTTCGACGACCGCTACGGCGGCTGGGGCGCCGCCCCCAAGTTCCCCAATGCGGCCGGAATCGGGCTGCTGCTCCGGATTCACCGCCGGCATCAGGATCCGGAAGCCCTGCGCATGGCTGAGAAGACCCTGGAGAAGATGGCTTTGGGCGGAATGTACGATCAGCTGGGCGGAGGCTTTCACCGCTACTCCACCGATGCGCGGTGGCTGGCGCCCCACTTCGAGAAAATGCTCTACGACAATGCGCTGCTGATCCCCGCCTACCTGGAAGGGTACCAGGTGACCCGCCGGCCGCTGTTCACCCGCGTGGCGCGTGAGTGCCTGGAATACGTGCTGCGAGAGATGACCTCTGAAGAGGGGGGATTTTTCTCCGCCGAAGATGCCGACAGCGAGGGGGTGGAGGGAAAGTTCTACGTCTGGACGCCGGAAGAAGTCCGCGCGGTGGCGGGGGAAGCCGCGGCTCGCGCTTTCTGCGCCTACTACGATGTCCAGCCGGGTGGGAATTGGGAGGGGCACTCCATCCTGCACGTCTCCCATCCAACGGAAGAAGTCGCCCGGGATGCGGGCGTCCCCGCAGCCAAGCTGGAGGCTCTGGTAGCGGAGGCAAAGCCCAAGTTGCTGGCGTTTCGCTCCGGGCGGGTCCGGCCAGGACTGGACGACAAGGTGCTCACTTCCTGGAACGGTCTCATGATCTCCGCCCTCGCCCGGGGCTACCAGGTGTTGGAAGAGCCGCGTTACCTGGAAGCGGCCCGCAAGTCGGCTCGGTTTGTTCTTCACACCCTGCGCGCACCTGACGGGGGACTCCTGCGGACCTGGAGGCGCGGCTCAGCCCGGCTGGACGCCTGCCTGGATGATTACGTTTTCATGGCAGCCGCCTGCCTGGACCTTTACGAGAGCGATTTCGATCCCGTCTGGGTGACGGAAGCGCGCGCGCTCATGGATAGGACCCTGGAGAATTTCTGGGACAAAGAGGATGGCGGTTTTTTCTTCACCCCGGCCGGTCAGAAGGACCTGGCGCTGCGCTCCAAAACCGGTTACGACGGAGCCATCCCGGCGGGCAATTCCGTGGCGGCGCTCGTCCTCTTCCGCCTGGCGCGCCTCACCGGCGAGGAAAGCTACGCGGATCGAGCCATTGCCATTCTGCGGGCCTACCGGGAGCCGCTGGAGCAGATGCCTGCGGCCTTCAGCGCGCTGCTGTGGGCGCTGGATCTCTACCTGGACACCGTCAAGGAGGTTGCCTTGGTGGGCCGAGGAGCGGCGGAGGCGACACAGGATTTCCTCCGCCTGGTCCGCCAGCGCTTCGTGCCCAACCGGGTGGTAGCCTTCTCGTCGGAAGAGGCGGTCGCCGAAATGGCGAAGACGGTGCCGTTGCTCGCGGGGAAAGTGGCACTGGGGGGAAAGCCCACCGCCTATTTGTGCGAGCATTTCCGCTGCAAGACCCCCACCACCGACGCGGAAATGTTCGAGAAGATGCTCCTGGGGGTTTGACCAGGGAAGGGAAGAATTCTGATGGCCATCGGGTATTCCCATTTCCTTGTGCAGACCGAGCGCAAGACCCAGGTGGTGAACCTCACCGAAAAAATCCGCGAAGCTTGCGCCGGATTGGGGCCAAAAAACGGGATCCTGCTCATTGGCGTCCGTCACACCACGTGCGCCGTCTGTGTGAATGAGGATGAAGCGGGATTGCGCCACGACTTTGAGCGGCTGGGAGAGGCGCTTCTCGATCCCTTCCGGGGTCAGGATGGCTATCGGCACGATCGGATCGACGACAACGCCCAGGCCCATCTGACTTCCATCCTCCTCGGCCAGAGCGTCACGCTGCCGCTGCGCGACCGCCTCCCTGTCCTGGGCACCTGGCAGAGCATCCTCCTCCTGGAGATGGACGGCCCCCGCCCGCGAACTTTGGATCTCACCGCTTTCGGCGAGTGATTCCACGCCTCACCAGAGTTACAATGGGCCACCCACTCGACCCACGTTTCGTCCCCGGGTTTCCGGGGCGTGGCAGGCAAGGAGGTCGGTCATGATGCGGACTCGACTCGTGATGCTCTTGGCAATCTGGACGGTGGCGGGGCTGCCGACGACGACTCTGGCAGGGGAGAGGGTCAAGTTGACCGGCTACCTGGATTATCGCAAGGGGAGTTTCTTGATCGTGGACGCTCAGCGGGTCCAGGTAGGTACCAATACTCAATTCAAGGGAAACGGCAGGGCGACGAGCATCCAGACGATTCCCATCGGGTACGAAATGAAAGTGAAGGGTATGCGCCTGCAGAATGGGACGGTTGCCGCCTTGGAAATCGAGGCGCGAAGAAATGGAATCGGGAGCACCGAAAAACAGATCGTCGCTTCCACCGACAAGGCGGAGAAAACCTGGGTACAGGCCAAGCAGGTCGTCGAGCCGGGGCCCGACGGAAAGCAGGTCTCCATGGGAGCGCTTCACGACAGCGGTCCTCAAGTGGAGCGAGCGCGAAAGATCGTCAATCGCATCCTGCCGGCGCAGGTGAACCCGATGAAAGTCAGGGTCTACGTGGTGGACAACAAGGAATGGAACGCCATGGCCATGGCCAACTATTCGATCTATGTCTTCAGCGGGCTGATGGCCGACATGGATGACGATGAGATGGCCATCGTCTTGGGTCATGAGCTGGCCCATGCCACCTATGAGCATTCGCGGCGCCAGGCCTCGAAAAGCCAGATCACCGGCATCGCCGGGCAGGCCGCCGCGCTGGGCGCGGGAATGATCAAGAACGAGACGGCCAAGAGCGCGGCGCAGCAGGCCACGGTATTGAGCGTCACGACGTTCGGCAACGCCTTCAGCCGGGAGTACGAGGATCAGGCGGATCGAGTGGGGCTGCGCTACGTCTATGAGGCGGGATACGACTACACGAAAGCCCCCCAGCTCTGGAGGCGATTTGCGGCGAAGTACGGCGACCAGGATCAGGTCACCAATTTCTTCTTCGGAAATCACTCGCTGAGCACGAAGCGCGCGGCGGCGCTGGAAAAAGAAATCGCCAACAACTATCGCAATCCGGCAGATCTTCCTTCCAAGGCCCCCAAGTAGGGGGTCGAGCCCAAAAAAGAACCCCGATCACCGGCGTGATCGGGGTTCTTCGGGCGCGATTCCCGAAATGTCGCTGCGGGAATGGCGCGGTCAATCCAAGAGAACTGTTGCGGCTCTTACTTGCCGCCCAGCTTCCAGGTGAATCCGGCGGAGATGTTCGTGTGAGTGGAAGTCTCATCGAACGTGTTCTCCGTGATTCTCGAGAGGTCGACGCGGAACGCAGCCTTCTTCTCCTTGCCGAAGAAGAAGCGGCTGCCGCCGCCTATCTGGTAGGCGGTGCCGTTGTCGCTCGTGCTCCCCAGGCCGGAGGCCTGCACCTCGGTGTCCGCGAAGCCCACGCCGGCCAGCACATAGGGCACGATCTCTTTCGGGGTCTTGAAATTGTAGACGCCGTTCACCATGT
>JAKEFJ010000075.1 GCA_022616665.1 Acidobacteriota bacterium | reverse complement strand
GGAAGAAGCAACGCGAATATCTCCCGGATCGGCTCGCCGAAGGATGAGGCGGTGTATTGCATGCGGGCCGTGGGCCGCTCGTAGCCGCAATCCCAGGTGAGCGCGGCGGCGGCGCCACGACGCGCCAGCAGGCGATGGCGTCCCCACGCCAGGATGACGACGAGGAGTATCAACAGGGCAAACACCTGCGGGATTCTCCCCACCAGCGCTGCGAAGCCGGCCAGAGCCCCCTGCGCGGCGGTCCCGCCGAGCGCGGCGGATGTGGCCGGTCCGACGACCAGAAGGGGCACGCCCGGCGCGAGTCCCAGCAACAGGCAAAAGGCCGCTAGAACGACCATCGAGACACGCATCGCCGTCGCCGTCTCCCGCGCGTTCGCCGCGGCCGCATCGCGAGGCAGGCCCAGGAGGGTCAGGCCGGAGAGGCGCAGGAAGCAGGCCGCCGCCAGGCCGCCGGAAAGCGCCAATCCCACCAGCGCCGTGAGCGGCAGCAGCCCCCGCGCGCCCTGCAGCGCCGTGACGCCGTGAAACGAGGCAAGGTAAAGCAGAAACTCTCCGGCAAACCCGGTGAACGGAGGCAGCGCCGTGATGGCGGCGGATCCGGCCAGAACACAGGCGCCGGTGATCGGCATCCGCTTCAGCAATCCGCCGAGCTGGTCGATCTGTCGCGTGCCGGCCTCCTGGGCGATGGCGCCCGCCCCCAGAAAAAGGACTCCCTTGATCAGGGCGTGATTCAGGACGTGCAGCAGTGCGCCGGCGAACCCCAGAGCCGCCAGAGCCGGCATGTCGTAACTCCGGCCGATCATTCCCAGGCCGAGCCCGATGGCGATGAGGCCGACATTCTCCACACTGGAGTAAGCGAGCAGGCGCTTGATGTCCTGCTGCGTCAGGGCGAAGAGAACGCCGACGAGCGCTGATGCGACTCCCAGGCCGATCAGGGTGGCGCCCCACCCGGACCGCGGCTCTCCCAGGAAGGTGAGCGAGCGCAGCAGGCCGTAGATCCCCATCTTGATCATCGCGCCGGACATCACCGCGGAGACGTGGCTGGGCGCCGCCGGGTGGGCTTCGGGCAGCCAGACATGAAACGGCACGAGCCCCGCCTTGGTGCCAAACCCCACCAGGGCCAGAGCGAAAAGCAAGCCGGCGTGAGCCGGACCGGCGGAAGCCGCGGACTCCTGCCAACGATCGAAATCCGCGGAGCCCGTGCTCGCCGTCAGCGCCATGAACAGCCCCACCAGAAATGCGGTGCCCGCGTGCGTGGCGATCAGGTAAAGCCTTCCAGCCTCGCGTACGCCCGGCTTGTCGTCCTCGAAAGTGACCAGGAAGAACGAGCTGAGCGCCATCACCTCCCAGGCGATCAGAAAGAGCACCCCGTTGCGCGCCAGGACCACCAGCGCCATGCTGGCCGTCAATAGATTGAAAAACAGCCAGGAGGGGCCGACTGGCCGGCGCGCGGCAGCATGTGAGAGGTAGCTTGATCCATAGACGGCGGCGAGAAGGCAAAGCCCGAAAACGATCAGGAGAAAGAAGGCAGCGAGAGAATCCATCCGGAGGGCGAATTCACCGTAGGGCACCTCCCAGGAATGCCGCAGGGAGACGGGGGGATTTCCCAGCGAGAAGAGGGCGGCCAGGAAGCCGACCGCGCAGCCGGCCACGCAACCGCCGGCGCCGAGCCAGGTGGCGAGTCGCGGGCGGGATGAAGCCGTGAAGGCGCCGGCGCCACTGGCCGCGAGGAGTACGAGTGCGACCAGGACGGTGCCCACCGGTGCCTTCCGTGCTCCTTTCCCTCTTTGCGTTCGTCGCGGCGTGGGTCGAACGAGAGCGCAAAGCGTGCATCAGCGCGCCCGGCTTGTCAAATGGACGCCGGCTTCGGATCGAGTCGCGTGGGCCTGCGATGTTTGACGCCGGCGATATCAGGAAGGCGTGGAAAGCACCGTGGCGGCGGCGGAGATCAGAACGCCCAGAACCCACAGGAAGGAAGCGGGAATGAGAAGGCGGCGCCAGGGAACTCCCGCGACGACGGCCAATCCCGCAACGATGATGGCCCAGTACCAGAGTCCGAAGAGATCCACGGAGGCGGCCACTGCCCGAAGCACCGGGGACGTCACCCCGGCGGGCAGAAGGTTGCCCAGACTGAAGGGAGCAGGGAGATCCGTCCCGGTCAGCTGCGTCCCATGACGGCCGAGTATCCAGGCCACTCCCAGCGTCCGGGGGACCAGCGTCACCATTTGGGCATGGAGCTGATAGGAAAAGACCGGAATAAAGCCGATTTTCGCTTCCATCATGACCGCGGCGCCCCAGAGGAGCACGGCGACGAATAGGTTGCTAACGACCGGCGCCACCAGAAATCCCACCCAGGCCACCACGCGCATCGCTTCCAGGAGCTTCACCTTTTCCAGCTCGCTCGCCTGCTGTCCGGAGGTCTCCAGCGCCTTCTGGAGCGCCTGCTGGGTCTCCGGGCGCCCGATGATCATCGCGGTTGCCACGAAGGAGAGGAGGAGGGTGAGGAGAAGGGGAAAAACCCAGTTGGGCTGCTCGCGGATCTCGCGGGCCGCGCTTTGGGGTGCGTAGAAGATTCGGGCGACGCGGACCAGGGCCTGCAGAGGGCCGAGGTCGGACCGCTTCTCCGACTGATTCGCTGCCTTCATCCGGACCCGTGGGGGGGGAAGCTGTTCTAATTGGCGACGTTCACGTTCCGGGTGTCCAAGAGGATTCCGAGCACCCGGTCCAGCTCCACGAGGTCCCTATTATAGTCGACGAT
>JAKEFJ010000074.1 GCA_022616665.1 Acidobacteriota bacterium | reverse complement strand
CGGAAAAGCTCGCCGCCCTGGCTAAAGGGGGCATTCCGGTTTCCCGGCGAATTCCACTGGTTGTCAGGGCGAACCGCTTCAACCAGGCGTATCTCAAGACGAAGCGATCGAAGCTGGGTCACCTTCCGAGCCGCGTCATGGGAAAACCGCGATTCGCGCCCTCTTCCAAGGAAGGCAGGAAGGCGTGAAGGGAAAGCGCTCACGCAGAGGCTCCTCCCCCTCGCATTTCGATCGGTCGAAAATGGAGCGCGGGATCAGGACATTCCTCGAGGGTCTCGGTCCGGTGGTTTCGGCCCGAGATCTCAGAGAAACACCCATCCTCGTAGCTCGGGCATTTGGCGAGGAGCTGCTCGCCGGCTATCGCGCCGGAGGCCAACCCCGTCTCGAGCCCCTTCCTGAGGCTCCGCCCGACGCGCTGGTGGTCGTGCGCGGCATCCGATTCGTCTCGGTCTGCCGCCACCATCTGCTGCCATTCCACGGAATCGCATCGGTGGCTTATCTGCCGGCAGGCAGGCTGGCGGGGTTTTCTTCGGTAGCACGACTGGTCGATGCGCTCGCAAGGCGCTTGCAGATTCAGGAGGAATTGTCGGAGCAGATCCTGGAATCCCTGGAAACGGCACTTGCCCCTCGGGGCTGCGCCTGCCTGCTGGAAGCGACCCACCAGTGCATGACCTGCCGAGGGGCGCTCCAGATGGGCAGCCAGGTGGCCACCCTGAGGGTGAAGGGGATCTTCGAGAAGAACGCCGCCCGCCGACGCGAAGTGGTCTCGCTTCTGCAGCCGCCTCCGGGCGCCCGCTGGAGGGTGAAATGACTTCAGAGCGGCTCTCGATTCGCCTGATCAGCTTCGACGTGGGCGGCACCTTGATTCATGCCCACCCCTCCGTGGGGACGGTCTACGCGGAGGTCCTTTGCCGGCGAGGCTTTAATTGTGCAGCGGAGGAGGTGGATCGCGCCTTCGAGGAGTCCTGGGAATTCGCGGCAAGCCACCTTCCTCCTTCGAGTGAGCGTTACAGCCGTTCGGTCGAAGGGGAGCGTGGCTATTGGCGCGAGCTTCTGCGCGACACGGTGAGTCGACTCGGCGGATCCGAGCCGCCTGCCGGAGCGGCGGATGAGCTTTTCGAGCGCTTTGCCCGAGCCGACACCTGGAGGGTATATCCCGATGTCCTGCCGACACTGCAGGAGTTGGACGGGCGCGGCATGCCCATGGCGGTCGTGTCCAATTGGGATAGCCGCCTGCCGGGTCTGCTACGGGATCTGGGACTGAGACGATTCTTCGGCCCCCTGCTCGTTTCGGCTCTGGAAGCCTGCGAGAAACCGGACTCAAGGATTTTTCACCGGGCTGCCCAACGCGCGGGAGTTCTCCCCCGGGAAGTCCTGCACGTCGGGGATCGGGACCGTGAAGACCTGCAGGGCGCGCTGCGGGCCGGATGTCTGGCTCTCAAGATCGATCGGAACGGAGGGGGAGGAATCGGACTCGCAGCGGTCCTGCGCCGGCTTGAGGAGAACGGGGCAATCGCGGACGGGGGGAGCAGATGATCCTGAGCAAGCGCTTTCGATTCGAGGCGGCCCATCGGCTTCCGCGCTACGAGGGGCCCTGTTATCATCTTCACGGGCACAGCTATGAGCTGCATGTAAGCTTGGAGATGCCGGTGGATCCTGAAACCGGGATGACAGTGGACTTTTTCCAGCTGGAGCGGGAAGTCAAAGCGAGAGTTCTCGACCGACTGGACCACAGGAATATCAACGACACGCTTGAGAACCCCACGGCCGAGAACATCGCCACCTGGATCTGGGGGCAGCTCAAGGAACAATTTCCACAGATGTCGGAGATCAAGCTCTTCGAGACACCCGACAGCTCGGTGACCTATCGGGGCGAGTGAGTGGGGGATGCGCGTGAAAGATCGGGATCAGATCATCGTCGAGATCCGGCGCTTTCCCCACGCCAGCTGGGGAACTCTGCCTCGAAAGGACGGCTCCTGGGAGTGCTTTTTCGAAATCGCCGGGCCGCGCGGGGTGCAAAGACTCCACGCGTACGGAAAGGACGAAATCGATTCGCTCGAGAAGATGCTCGAAATCCTGAAGCGGGAGCACATTTCGCGGGGAGAGGGGCCGTGAGCCTCCCCCTGGTGGACGGATTCGGTCGCACTCATCGGAGTCTGCGGCTGTCGGTCACCGACCGTTGCAACTTCCGCTGTCCTTATTGCATGCCCGCCGAGCATGTCGTCTTCCAGCCCCGCTCGGAGATTCTCAGCTATGAGGAATTTCAGAAACTAGTTCAAGTCGGGGTGCGATTGGGCATCCGCGAGGTGCGCATCACCGGTGGCGAGCCGCTGGTCCGACGGGACCTTCCACGGTTGGTGGAGCGGCTGTCTGACATTCCGCAGATTGAAGACCTCAGCTTGACCACCAACGGCTTCTACCTGAGGGAGCTGGCCGTCGCTCTGAGGAAGGCGGGGCTGCATCGGATCAACGTCAGCCTGGACACGCTGCGCAGAGATCGCTTCAAGGAGCTCTGCGGCGTGGACGCGCTGGATCGGGTGCTGCGAGGAATCGAAGCGGCACGCAACGCGGGGTTTTTTCCCATCAAGGTGAACGCGGTCTTATTGAGGGGGATCAATGAGGACGAGGCGGAGGAACTGGTGGACTGGGCGCGCGGCCTGAATCTCTCGTTTCGATTCATCGAGCTGATGCCCATCGGCGGTGGCCCGGTCCGGGGGAGGGAGCACCTGGTGAGCGGGGCGGAGGTGAAGGCGAGGATTGAGCGCCGCCACCGCCTCATCCCGGATGAGCGTTGCGATCCCAGCTCGCCGGCGCGGACCTTTCGCTTTGCCGATGGTTCCGGAGAGGTGGGATTCATCAATCCCATCACGGAACCCTTCTGTGCCCATTGTGATCGGCTCAGGATTACGGCGGATGGGAAAATCCGCAACTGCCTCTTCGATCAGGGAGAGCTGGATCTGCGCGGGCCCTTGCGTGCGGGAGCATCGGAGGCAGAGCTTGAGGCGGTGTGGCGCCGCGCCGTGGGAAACAAGGGTGTCGGGGGGTGCGTGGAGCTGGAACGGGAGTCGGACTCCGGTTCCGGGCGCAGGATGTGGCAGATCGGGGGCTAGCGCCAGCGCATGTTCTTTTCCTGGCTTGCCTCGATCCTGGCTTTGGGGGGACTGGCCTCCCTGCTGCTGGTGGAGCCTAAGGACTTCGGAATTGGCT
>JAKEFJ010000073.1 GCA_022616665.1 Acidobacteriota bacterium | reverse complement strand
GCAAGCCGGCAATCATGCGCGGGCCGAAGAAGCCTTCAAGCAGGGGGTCCAGCTTGATCCGGCCCTGCCCCTGTCCTACATGAATCTGGCCGAGCTCTACGACCGTACCGGACATCTGGAGGAGGCGATGCAGGAGTACGAAGCGGCGCTTCAGAAGAATCCCCAGCTGGCCTCGGCGCACTCCCTCCTAGGCATGCTCCATGAGCGGCGCCAGAACTTTGAGCAAGCCAAAGTCCACTATCGGGATGCCCTGAAGCTCGACCCGAAATTTGCCCCGGCGGCCAACAACCTGGCGTGGATTTACGCCGAGCAGGGGGGCGACGTGGATGCGGCGCTGTCCCTGGCGCGGAACGCCCGGGAACAGCTGCCCCAGGATCCCAGCATCGCCGATACGCTGGGCTGGGTGTATTACAAGAAAAACGCCTATCTGCGCGCGATCGGCTTCCTGAAGGAGGCCGCTGAAAAAATGCCCGACAATCCCCTCGTCCAGTATCATCTGGGCATGGCGTATTACAAATATGGTGACAACGTCTCCGCCCGAAAGACCCTCCAGCTTTCCCTCAAGCTCAACCGGAGTTTTCCCGGTGCCGAGGAAGCCCGGCAGACCCTCAAGGCGTTGAAGGAAATCTAGAGGGGAATGCTCTGAATGACATGAAGCGCGCATTCCCCGGCCTCGCCTTCTCCATCGTGGTTCGGTGGGGCCTGCCCCTATTGGCCTGGGGGGGATGGGTCGGACCGGCCGCCGCAGAGTTGACGGCCTCCCAGATCGTCATCCTGACCAATCAGAACGATGCGGACAGCCTGTCGGTGGCGGAACACTATGCCGACCGGCGCGGCATTCCTGCCGATCATATCATCGAGCTGGATCTGCCGCATGGAGAGAGCATCTCCAGGGAGAATTATGATCGACTGGTGCTGCGGCCGGTCCGGCGGGCCTTGGAAGCCAGAAAGCTGGCCCACCGCATACGCGCCGTCGTGACTACCTACGGCATCCCCCTCCAGGTGACGGCCCCTCGCCTCACGAGCCAACAGAAGCAGTGGGCGGGCAACGCGTCGGAACGGCTGGCCCGGGCCCGGGCGCGCCTGGCCGAACTCGGCGCGGCGCTCCGCCTGGTGGCTCCGGGCGAGGAGGTGCTTCCGCCTTCCCCCTCTTCGGTCCGGCCCCAGTCTGATCCCGACGAGCTGCAGCTGCAGCAGGTGATCCACGAGATCCGGGGCGCGGCGGGCCGTCTCACCCGCCGGCCGCCGGGCGCGGAGAAGACCAAGGAATGGACCTCCGTCGTGGCCGGCAGCACGCTGCAGTTCGGCGGCCTGGACGCCTTTCTGCACAGCGTCCGTCCCGCCAAGGCCGAGCCCCCAGATGGCGGGATCATGCTGGACAGGCTCCGCCGCCTGGTGGGTTCCGCCCAGGCGATCATCGGCGCCTTGACCGAAATGCCGAACGACCGGAATCGGGAGCGAGCCTACCAGCTGGCCGAAGTGGTCTTCGGTCTCCGGGGGGTGGTGCGCTACGCGAAGGTGGAGTTGGAGGCGTTCGGCGGCCAGGATGCCGATGCCAGCTTTGACAGCGAGCTCAGCCTCCTGTGGTGGGAACCGGGTGCCTATGCGCTGGCTGGGCGGACCATGAACCCGCTGCAACACGAGCGGCTGTGGACGAGGCCCCCTACCCACACCGCGCCACGTTTACCGGTCCTCATGGTCAGCCGGCTGGACGCGCCCACGCCCGAACTGGCGCGCCAACTGGTGGACAATGCCCTGGCGGCCGAACGGCAGGGTCTCTCCGGGACGGTATACGTGGACGCCCAGGGCAGGGAGCCGGACGCCCAGTTCAGCTACGGCTTCTACGACCAAAGTCTCCGCGACGCGGCAGACTTGTTCAGCCGCAAAACTTCCTATGCGGTGGTGCTGGATAATACGGAGCGCCGGTTCAGCCAGCCGGGAGAGGCCCCGGACGTGGCGGTCTATATCGGCTGGTATCGGTTGCGGGCCTATGAAGACGCCTTCACCTTCCGGCCTGGCGCAGTGGGCTACCATATTGCCTCCGCCGAAGCCATCAGCATTCACGACCCCCGCGAAACCGGCTGGTGCAAGAATGCGCTCGAACGAGGGATCACCGTCACGCTGGGGTCGACCGGCGAACCCTTCGTGGACGCGTTTCCACCGCCGAGTCAGTTTCTGGGGTTCCTGTTGACGGGTCGGTACAGCCTGGTCGAAGCCTATTATCTCTCCACCCGATACGTCAGTTGGCGCATGGTCCTGTTCGGCGATCCTCTTTATAATCCCTGGCGGGGCAAGGCCCTGGTGGATTTCCGCGACCTGGCCCATCAGCCCGATCTCGGCTTGGCCGGCCTGCCGGTGGCGCCCGCCGATGTGCCGCTGAAGGATCCGGTCCAGACGGCCCAGCAGCTGGCGAGTTGGCGGAAGACCGTCCAGGACAAGATCGACACCGTACTCGGCCAGTTGGCTTCCCTGAGACTCGAACTTTCCTTCTGAACTCATTTCCTCCGACAGCCAAACACCTACAACGTTCGCCAAAAACCAAAAGCCCGGTCGGTGACGGAAATTTAGACAGATACCCCTTCCCATCTTTGGGCCGGCGAGTGAAGACCCGATGGACCGAAAAATAGACATGAAATCAGCAGGATGCCATGCCGACATTTTCTCGCTCCGGCCCGATGGCCTTTCGCTTCCGGCGCCCCTGACGGAAATTCTGACAGCCTTCTTCCCGGCATGCTTGCACAGCTCCTTCTTTCGACGGAAAACCTGACAGTCCTGCCTGCCGGCAAGGTCCGCCTGAAGAGAAGCTCTGGTTTATCCGTTCTTTCACGCCTGGCATGGTGTGTGCTCAGCAAGACGGCAGGAGACTGGAACGTAGGTAAAGGGCCTGCAGCAACTCATTACCAAGGAGGGACATATGCGGAATCACCGGGCACTCTATGCAGGCTTGGTCTTGGCTGGCCTTGCTCTGCTGACACTGGGTATCGGGAACGTCCTTGCAGACCCGGTCCTGGTGCATTCGTCCAGGGGAGATTACACCTCCATGGGCGGTACTATCATCACGGGTTGTTTTGGCGAGGGCTGCCCCAGCGCGACGTTCTCCATTGGGGACACGTCGGGGACGGTCATGTGGGAAGCGGTCTCGAAGGTGTACGATGATCTGGTCCTCGGAACCAGAACCTACACCTACACGGTGTTCAATGACATCATCACCGGCGGGATCGGCAAGTTCCAGGTGGCCAGCGACTACTTTGGTACCGGTGCGGCACCGGCCGGCTGGACCTTCATGCAGGATGGTAACTACTGGACCTGGGAAGGCGGACCCATACCTGCAACCGGGTCGCAGGGCGGCTATAGCGTGAAGTTGAATGAATTTGTTCCTGTCACCTTCGACCTGACCCAAATCGCGTACGGGGACGGGTCTACGGTGGGCAGCGGCACGTGGATCATCGCGGCGCCGGTGCCTGAACCGGCCTCTCTGTTGCTGATGGGTTCGGGCCTGGCAGGATTTGGAGCATGGCGTCGGCGCAGGAATCAGAGCGCCTGAGCGGCGCAGCTGCCATGCCATCGACCGAGGGCCAGTCTCCTGTTTGTCAGGTGAAGGCCTCTGACCTGCAGGTCAGAGGCCTTCGTTTTTGATCAGGCCGTTGACGTTTCCAGTTGCGCCGGCTGACCAGGGAGCGGTCATCAATGTGGAATCCTAGCCCGACATCGGGACCAGTGGGCCCCTACCGCGAGATCCTCGGACGGTCCACGGCTCAGAGGCCACCGAGGGATCTGCCCGGCCCCCCGGCCCCGTCGAACCTCCCGCTTTCTGTCCGGCCAAGAGAAAGGTGTACCGTTATGAACCGACCCGTGGGGCACGCCGAAGAGACCCTGCCTATCGGGCAGCCGGAGAAGATTTCGATCCATGCGGACTTGGACGTCGTGCAGGCCCGCCAGAAGGGCCGTCTGTTGGCCAACCGGCTCGGGTTCCCCCTGACTGATGCGATTGTGATTGCCACGGCCATTTCGGAACTGGCGCGCAACATTCTTCAATATGCCAAGCAGGGCGAAATCCTGTTGAAGCCCTCCGAACGGGACGGGCGCGCCGGCATCGCGATCGTCGCGCAGGACCATGGACCGGGTATCACGAACATTTCCCAGGCCATGGAGGATGGGTTTTCCACCTCCGGAAGCCTCGGTCTGGGACTGCCGGGAGTGAAACGGCTGATGGACGAGTTCAGCATCGCGTCCGAGCCCGGTCGGGGCACGACGATCTCCGTGAAAAAATGGAAGCGGTAGCGCGGTGGGACCTGGATCCGGGAGACAAGCGGGGCGCCGGTCCGCCGGCGCATGAAGCATCCCGTGGAGTGACGGAGCCCGTGAAGAACGTCGTCGAGCAGTTCGTGGAGGACTATGTCGCCGCCCTCCACCAGTACCTGGCGCATCGGGAGGAGGCGGCGTTGCAGCGTGCCTATGAATTGGGACGCCGCGCGCTGGCCGAAGGGGTCGGGGTGTTGGAAATGATCGAGCTGCAACACCGGACGCTCGCGTCGGTCCTCCTGGACCAGCACGCACCGGAGGAGACGGCCGGGACCGTCGCGGCGTCGACGGATCTGTTTTCCGAGAGCCTGGTGCCCTTTGAGATGACTTACCGGGGGTTCCGGGAGTCCGTGCGCAAGCTGGCCCACTTGAGCGAAACGCTGGAAGAGCAGGTGGCGGAACGGACGGCCGAGCTCCGTCTGATGAAGGAGAAATACTACGGGATCTTCGAAAGCGCCATTGAGGGCATTTTCCAGAGTACGCTGGACGGGCGGTATCTGACCGTCAATCCCGCCCTGGCCCACAAGCTGGGATACGAGTCTCCCCAGGAACTCATCCATGCCATCAGCGACATCGGCCGGCAGCTCTACGTGGACCCGGGCCGCCGCGCGGAATTTGCCCGCCTGATGGAGGAACGCGGATATGTCTGGGAATTCGAATCGCAGGTCTATCGCAAGGACGGGCGCATCATTTGGATTTCGGAAAACGCCCGGATGGTCCGCGATGCCAGCGGGGGCCAGTACTATCAGGGGTTCGTGATCGACATCACCGACCGCAAGCGGTCGGAGGAAACCCGCGCCCGCCTGGCCGCGATCGTGGAATCTTCGGACGACGCGATCATCAGCAAGACCCTCGATGGCATCGTGATAAGCTGGAATCAGGGCGCCGAACGGATCTTCGGCTATGCCGCCGAAGAGATC
>JAKEFJ010000072.1 GCA_022616665.1 Acidobacteriota bacterium | reverse complement strand
CACGACGACCAGTCCCCCAGGCCGGCATGCCCGTGAATCGAACCCCATTCTGGATGATGTAGAAAAGCTCGCCATCGGAAAGTCTCTGGGTCTCAGGAAGCCTCATGTCGGGAGCCTTGGGATAGAGATTCTGCCCCATCTCGGTCTCCCCGCTGCCGTCGTTGGCATGACAACCGGCGCAGTGATCCGCAAAGTGAGCCATCCCCTCAGCCAGCGCGTCGGGCGTGAGGGGGATGGGATTTCGGGTCAAGCGCCCTTCCCGAGGAATGGCGAAGTGACGCAGCCTTCGAGCCACGAAGGCTTCGATGGGCAGCGGTGTGTCCCTGGCGCTCAGCCCGTGGGAGAGATAGGCGCAAAGAGCCCATGCGGTGCCTGCCAGGAGAATCAGCACCAGGAGGAGCGCCATCCACAGCTTCTTTCGCATCAATTCCTCCGGCCGTCAATACCTGTCTGTCGCTCCGCTCCACGCTCGCAAGGGAGCAACCGGATTGCGCGCCCAAAGCTCAATCGAACCCGGAAGCCCGATCCAAAGGAGGCCTTGCGAGGCTTCGAATCCGGAATCCTCCGTGCCCTGGGCTCCCGGGATCTCAACGGCATCAAACTCCGTCGACGACGAATGACCGGAAAGTCTACTGGTTTGCAGAGGAAAGCCCGGGAAAGGTACCTGGGGCATAGAGCGTCCCGCCGTGCTCGGACAGGAACACGCGGGCGCCTGAATCGGTCCCGAAGGCGATGAGGCTGGGCATGCAGCGGTCGTAACAGGCCTGCATGGGCATGTGGGTCTCGTCCAGGACGGGTGGATGGTGGACGCAGGGAGTCTCGTCGCTGCCTTCCAGGAGAAAAGCCCGCTCGAAGGGAAGTGTGCGTCCCGAGGAGTAGTCGGTCACCGAAATCGTTTTGACCAAGTTGCCAGGTTCCTCCTGGTAGTGCAGAGCGCACCTGGGGCAGCAGGCATGGACTTTCCTGCCGTCGGCCAGCGTCAGGGTGGCGCGCACGGACGCGTGAATCTCGCGCTCGCAGACCCAGCAGTGCTCGGCCTGCCGGGCGCAGCCCGGAATGGATACGACGAGCACAACCGCCAAGAGGAACGAGATCGGGACGCAGCGCATCGTTGGGGGCTCCCGAAGGCGGTCCACCTAGGGCCGTCTTGAAGAACATTCTACTCCTCCGGTTCCATCTCGGCCGCGTCGAACGGGCTCCGCGCCAGCTCCGCGTCCACCTTCCTGCAGTGCACGAGAAGCGCCGCGGCATGTCGCTTGACTCCTTTCATGTCGGAGAGGGAGCAAGTCCGCTGAAACCCCACTACCGCCCGGTCGAGGTCCTCGAGAGCGGCCATCATCCGCGACAGGTCTCCCGCCACCAGGAGTAGTTCGCGCCTGAGCTGCCCGCGTCCTTCTCCTGTGGCTTCTTTGTGGAAGGGTCCCGCCGCTCGCTTGAAGTCCTCGCACAGGAGCGCCAGGTCGGCGCGTAGTTGCTCGATTCTTTCTCCACAATGCGGTCGACCGGGCGAAATCGTCCCGGCCGAAGCATGCCCGTGACAGCAGCGACAACCGCCCTCCAGGTGGGATTCGGCGTCGCCACATTCACACGCCTCCGGAACCTTCTCCAGGGCGTCGCAGAGGCGCCCCACTTCCTCAGAAACCTCCTGCCATCGACTTGCAGCCATGGCTTCTTCCTCCTTCTGCTCGATTGGAATCCTGCGGGGCGACACACGTTCACGATCCTGCTCCCGGGTCTTCCCTCCAGCGAATCTCGCCCGCCCCGAGCTCTTTAAGACGCCGCAGCATCTCCGAGAGGCAACGCTCCTGACACGCATCAAGCGGCTTCTCGAAGTCCTCCCGATGAAAAATCCGTATCGTCAGGCTCACATCGGGACGATCCCCGCGAGCGTGCGAGTGGTGAATCGACTGATCGTAAGGATCCATTTCATAACGCGAAGGACGGCCTTCCGGGGGGAGGATCGCCTCCGCGATCTTGCGCATGGCGACGAAGAGCTTCCTGCAGTGAACACAGCCTGCCTCCGGGTTCTCGATCCCCGGTTCGTGGGTTCCCGACAGCTCGAGGGCGAGCCCGATCTGCCGCTTCTCGCCGCCCACCATCTCATAGTCAGGCCAGACCTCGTAGCAGATTCGGAACCGTCGAACGCAATCCATGAGGTTTTCGAATGGTCTTGAATTACCTTCTTTCGTTTCCATCGCCTTGCTCCAGTTCCCGATCCCGGCTTCTCCACAGGTGCCGGACGTCGTCTTTCAAGAGTAACGCCTGTCCCACGCTTAATGAGCCCGTAGCTCGGGCAGGGGGATATCCGCCGGGTCGACCGCCCCGCGCTTCAGCTCGAAATTCCATTTCCAGATTTCGTAGATGGGAGGATAGACCAGCAGCTCCAGGATGAAGCTGGTGAAGAGCCCTCCGATCATCGGCGCCACGACGCGCTTCATCATGTCGGCTCCCGTGCCCAACGACCACATGATGGGCATCAGCCCCATGAAGGCCGCCGTCACCGTCATCATCTTGGGGCGGATCCGCTTCACCGCGCCGTGGATGATCGCCTCGCGCAGCTCCTCGCGCGTCCTCATCCTCCCCGCCCGGACCGCGTCGTAGTAGGAGAGATCCAGGAAGAGAAGCATGAAGACTCCCGTCTCCGCATCGAGACCCATGAGCGCAATCATCCCGACCCAGGTCGCGATGGAGACGTTGTAGCCCAGCAGAACCAGCAGCCACACCGCACCGATGACCGAGAAGGGGACGGCCATCATCACGATACCAGCCTTCACGGCCGATTTGGTGTTCATGTACAGGAGCATGAAGATCAGGAACACGGTGATGGGGACGACGATCTTCAGCCGCTCTCTCACCCGCAGCATGTTCTCGTACTGCCCGCTCCACTGGATCGAGTACCCGGTGGGGACCGTGACCTTCGCCGCCACTGCCTTCTTGGCGTCCTCCACGAAGCCGCCGACGTCGCGCCCCGCGAGGTCCACGTAGACATAGCCCGCCAGCATTCCGTTCTCGTCCCGGATCATGGCGGGACCCGTGGTCATCCGGATGTCGGCGATCTGGGCCAGAGGGATCTGGGCCCCCGAGGCCGTGGGAACCAGGACACGCTGGAGCCGATCCAGGCTGTCGCGCATCTCGCGCGCGTAGCGGACGCTCACGCCGTAGCGCTCGCGCCCCTGCACCGTGGTGGTGACGCTCTCCCCCCCGATGGCCGACTGGATGACCATCTGGGCATCCTGGACGCTCAGCCCGTAGCGGGCCAGCTCCTCGCGCTTCAGGTCGAAATCCAGAAAGTATCCTCCGGCCGTGCGCTCCGCATAGATGCTCCGCGTGCCCGGGACGGAACGGATGGTGTTTTCCACTTCGGCCCCGATCTTCTCGATCACGCTCAAGTCCGCTCCGTAGATCTTGATGCCGACCGGCGTGCGGATTCCGGTGGTGAGCATGTCGGTCCGGTTCTTGATCGGCATCGTCCAGGCATTCGTGACCCCGGGGAAGCGGAGCTTGCCGTCCAACTCGGTGATGAGATCCTCTCTGGTGATCCGGTCCCACCAGATGTGCCGCAATGGCTTCTGGAGGAGCTCGGGCCAGTCGGAGTAGAAGCGCTTGACGGTGCGCCACTGGTCGTGCGGCTTCAGGAGGATTGTCGTCTCCAGCATGGAGAAAGGAGCCGGGTCCGTGGACGATTCGGCGCGGCCGGCCTTCCCGAAAACGCGGATCACCTCCGGCACTTCCCTGATGATCCGGTCGGAGGTCTGGACCAGCCGTTCCGCCTCGGTCACCGAGATCCCTGGCAGGGTCGTGGGCATGTACAGGAGGCTCCCCTCGTCCAGCGGCGGCATGAACTCGGACCCGAGGCTCAGGTACGCAGGGACGGACGTCAGCACCAGGAGCAGTGCGGCGAGGATGGTTGTCCCGGGAAACCTCAGGACGAGCCGGCACGCCGGCTCGTAGAGGCGGAACAGGATCCGGCTGATGGGATGCTTCTCTTCCGGGTAGTAGGTTCCCACAACCGCCTGATGGGTGAGCCAGGAGAGCCAGCGGGGGCGGAAATTCATCCGATCCATGCGGGTGAAGAGCATGCGCATGGCGGGATCCAACGTGATGGCCAGCACGGCGGCGATGGCCATCGCCAGGTTTTTGGTGTAAGCCAGCGGCTTGAACAGGCGCCCTTCCTGATCCACCAGTGTGAAGATGGGCATGAATGCCACGGCAATAACCAGCAGCGAGAAGAACACCGAGGGCCCCACCTCCTTCAGGGCGTTCAGCCGCACAGCGTGGTAGTCCCCCACTCGCCCTCCCGCCTCCCAGAGCTGCAGCTTCTTGTAGGCGTTCTCCACTTCCACGATTGCGCCATCCACCAGAACGCCGATGGAGATGGCGATTCCCGCCAGCGACATGATGTTGGACGTGATCCCCATGAAGTACATGGGGATGAAGGCCAGAATCACGGAGACCGGGATGGTGACGATGGGGACGATGGCGGAGGGGATGTGCCAGAGAAAGACCAGAATCACGAGGCTGACGATGATCATCTCCAGAAGGAGCTCTTCCTTCAGGTTGTCGATGGCCCGCTTTATCAGCTCGGAGCGGTCGTAGGTGACCACCAACTCGACCCCAGGCGGCAGGGAGGGGCGGATGCTCTCGATTTTCTCTTTCACCCGCTCGATGACGTTCAGGGCGTTCTCGCCGTAGCGCATCACGACGATTCCGCCCACCGTATCGCCCTGTCCATCCAGGTCCACGACGCCCCGCCGGATGTCGGGCCCCATGGCCACCCGGGCCACGTCCCGCACGAGAATGGGCGTCCCCTTCCCATCGTCTCCCACGACGATTTGCTCGATGTCCGAGATGGATCGCGCATAGCCGCGCCCCCGGACCATGTACTCGGCCCCGGCAAATTCGACCAGGCGGCCGCCCACGTCGTTGTTCCCCTGCCGGATTGCTTCGATCATGCGCGTGAGGGGGATCTTCAGGGAAAGGAGGGCGTTGGGATCCACATTGACCTGGTACTGCTTCTGGAAGCCCCCGATCGAGGCCACCTCGGCGACGCCGGGGACGCTCTGGAGCCAGTACCTCAGGTACCAGTCCTGAAATGATCGAAGATCGGAGAGATCGCGCTTCCCCGACCGATCCTCCAGGGCGTACTGGTAGACCCAGCCCACTCCGGTGGCGTCGGGGCCCAGCTCCGTGCGCACCCCTTCCGGCAGGCGCGGGAGGATCTTGCTCAGATACTCGAGAGTGCGGCTCCGGGCCCAGTAAATGTCGGTTCCGTCCTGGAAGATGATGTAGACGTAGGAGAAGCCGAAATCCGAAAACCCCCGGATCGCCTTCACCCTCGGCGCGCCCAGCAGCGCCGTGATGATGGGATAGGTGACCTGATCTTCCAGGATGTCCGGGCTGCGGTCCCAGCGCGAGTAGACGATCACCTGCGTGTCGGACAAGTCCGGGATGGCGTCCAACGGCACGCTGCGCATGGCGTAGACGGCCAGGGCCACGGCCACCGCCGTCAGGACCAGGACGAGGAATTTGTTCCTCGCTGAAAACTCGATGATCCGCTCGACCATGGCGCTTCCCTCAGTGCCGGTGGGCCGGCGCCGTCTGCGGCCGGCCGGGTGCGGTCTGGGTCGGAGTGGTCTGAGAGTTGCCCGCCGGTGCTCCGGCGGCTTCCAGGGCCGCCTTGAGCTTTGATTCCGAGTCGACCAGGAAATTGGCGGAGGTCACGACGCTCTCCCCTTCCTGAAGCCCCGCGAGGATCTCCACCGAATCGGGCAGCCTGAGACCCACCTTTACCTCCCGCGGGTCGAAATACCCCTCACCCCGCTCCACGAAGACGACGTCCCGGGTACCGGAAGAGAGGACGGCGCTCTCCGGGACGGTGAGCCGCTCCCCGAGGTCGCTTTGCAGCTCCACGTCCGCGTACATCTCGGGTTTGAGCTCGAGGCGGGGATTGGAGAATTCGAGACGGACCTGGACGGTCCGCGTGGCGCTTTCCAGGATCGGGTAGACGAGACTCACCCTCCCCTCAAAGGCCTTTCCTGGCAGATAGGAGAGAGTCATGCGCGCCTTCTGCCCTACCTTCACGAAAGGCAGCTCATACTCGTAGATGGACGCGATGACCCACACTTCGGAAAGATCCACCAAGTCCAGGAGCGGCATGCTCGGGTCGATCTTCTCCCCGTGAGTGACGTAGCGCTGCATGACGATGCCGGAGAGGGGCGAGTGGAGAACGACCGTCCGCTGCGGCTCGCCTGATTCCTCCAGCTCGTCGATCTGCCCCTTCGTCATGTCGAAGAGGAGCAGGCGGCGCCGCGAGCTTCCCACGAGCTCGTCGGCGCGGCGGACCGCGTCCGGAGGCGCCCCCTCCGGCAGGTCCCGTCGTGCCTTGAGCGCCAGCAGATGCTCTTCCTGCGTGGCCAGCAGCTCGGGGCTGTAAAGACTCAGGAGCGGCTGGCCTTTGCGGACGGGCTCGCCCGTGGCGTTCACGTTCAGCCTCTCGATCCACCCCTCCACCTTCGTGTGGATATGGTGGAGACGTGTCTCGTCAGGGATGATGCGCCCCACCGTTTTAAGCTTCCGGATTACGGGGGACCGCTCCACTGCAGTTGTCCTCACGCCGATGAGCTGGCGCTTGCGAAGCGGAATCTGAACGGAGGCAAGCCCTGCCACGCCTCCGACGCCGCCTTCCTCCACCTCCACGGGGACCATCTCCATCCCCATGGAGTCCTTGCCGGGGGATTCGGAGACTTCAGCGGGATTCATGGTGGAGCGGTACATGACCTTCCGGGGCTGCGCGGGCTGGGTCTGGGAAGGCTGCGTCTGAGCGGGCGGCCTCTCGGGTTCCGACTCCTCTATCGGGACGAGCCTCATGCCGCAGATGGGGCAATCCGCCGGCTTGTCGGAAACCATGGTCGGGTGCATGGGACAGTGGTAGCGGGCCTCCGTCTGCTGGCTGGCTCCGCCAGGGCTGGCGTTCTCGACGGACTCGCCCGCCGGGCCGAGGATGCGAATCCCGGCGACAATCCCCACCGCGATCAGCGCCAGGACGAACAGGGTCCCCAGCATCCACTTAACGGAGGGACGCATGGCTGCCTCCCGCGGCGTCGCCGCCTTCCGGCGCTTCGAGCAGCTGCCGTCCCACGAGCGGCTCCAGCGCCGCCAGGGCCTGCGTGCGTTCCGCTTCGAGCGAGGCTTCGTCCTTACGGGCCTCCAGGAGCGCCTTGAGATCGCTAAGCAGATCCAGGAAGCCTATCCGCCCCACGGAGTAGGAGGAGCGGGCCGACTCCAGGGTGGTGGCGGCCTGCGGCAGGATTCCCTGGCTGTAGAGGCTCAGGAGTCTTTCCGCGCGCCGCACGCGGGCAGAAAGCTCCCGGACGGCGGACTGGGTCTGAATTTCAAGGCTCGCCAGATCCTGGCGGGCGGCGGTGAGTTCCGATTCGGCCTGCGCCACCGCCTGGGCCTGTTTGCGTGCCTTGTAGAACGGGAGCCGCACGCCGAACATCCCCATCACCATGGGTTCCAGGTCACCCCGGTATTGGTAGCTGGCGGACCAGATGTAATCGGGCTTTTCCTCGAGTCTCGCCAGCTCGGCGCTGGCTTGGCTGCGCCGGACCTCCGCCTCCAGCACGCCGATTAACGGGGATCCGGCGACGGCCTCTCCCGCCAGCAGCATGGTGTCCTCGGGAAGCTCGCCCCTGAGCGGAATCTCCGCCGGGCCCACGGGGGTGTCGGCGGAGCGCCCCACGGCCGCGTTGAGCCTGGCCTCCGTTTCCTTGCGATCCTGCGCCAGGCGCGTCGATTCGGCTTCGAGGATGAGGATTTCGGTTTGTGCCTTGAGGACGCTTTCCTGGATTCCCTCGCCCACTTCATACCGGCGCCGGGCCGTTTCTTCCAGGGACCCCAGCACACCGCGAATCTCCTCGAGAATGGCCGCCGTCCGGTCCAGCCGGAGCAGATCGGCGTAGATACTCTTCACGTTGGAGAGCACCTCGAGCCGGACACGCTCGACTTCACTTTCCGCCGCCTCCGAGGAGCGCAGGGCCACCTCCCCGGCCTGCTTGCGCTTTCCGGATGCGCGAACCTCCTGGGTCCAGCTCAGAGCGAGAACCGAGAACTCGCTTTCCCCCAGGGTGAAATGGGTGAGGGTGTCGTTGGTGTAGGCAACGCTCACCTCGGGATCCGGAGGCGCCTCGACTTGCGAGGAGGTGTGGCGGGTCGCCTCGAGGCGCGCCTGCGCCGCGAGGATGGCGGGGTTGCTGGCAGCCGCTTCCCGCAAAAGATCGGCGGGACTTGCTACCGGGAGAATCGACGGCTCGGAAGCCATGCTCCACGATGCCCAGAGCAGCAGCGGCAGGGCTGTCGCTGTTCTTTTCACAGTGTCACCTTTCGCCCGCGGGCGATCGAGGGCATCCGCCAACGGGCACAAGACGAGTCAACGAGGCTTGGGAATCCGGGATCAGAGACGGCGGCTGGGTTTCAGCAGAGGAAGGATGCGTTCAGCAGGAATAGAGGCGGTG
>JAKEFJ010000071.1 GCA_022616665.1 Acidobacteriota bacterium | reverse complement strand
CTAGTTGTCGAGGCGCATGGAGACCACGCTGGAGATCCCCGGCTCCTCCATGGTGATCCCATAGAGAAGATCGGCCGCTTCCATGGAGCGGCGGTTATGGGTGATGAGGATGAACTGGGTCTCCGGGGTGAGCTCCCTGAGCATCCGCGTGAATCGGCCCACATTGGCCTCGTCCAAGGGCGCGTCCACCTCGTCCAGCACGCAGAAGGGAGAAGGACGGTAGCGGAACAGGGCGAACAGCAGCGCCACCGCCGTCATGGCCTTCTCGCCACCCGACAGGAGAGAGATGTTCTGCAGGCGCTTGCCAGGGGGTGAGGCAATGATTTCGATGCCGCATTCCAGGACGTCCTCGTCTTCCATGAGTCGCAATTCGGCCCGTCCCCCTCCGAAGAGCGTGACGAAGCTCTTGTTGAAGCCCTCCTGAATCTTCTCGAATGCCTCCAGGAACTTCTCCCGCGAGGTGCGGTTAATCTTCCGGATAGTGTCGTTCAACGACTCGATCGAATCCTCCAGATCTTTCTTCTGCTTCGCCAGGAACTCATGTCGCTGCTCCATTTCCTGATATTGCTCGAGCGCCGCCAGGTTTACGGCGCCCAGGCGCTCCAGCCGTCCCTTGAGGTCGGTGATTTCGCTTTCGATGGCGGCAGCGGAGAATTCCCCTTCGGGAAGCGGCAGGGCCCGCAGGGCATCCAGAGTGAGGGACATCTCCTCCCGGGTGCTGGCCTCCAGGTGCTTGTGCTCCACATCCAGCCGGGCAACCTCCACCTCCGCCAGGGAGGACCGGCCTCGCAGCTCGTCGAGAGCCGTGCGGGCCGCCTTTTCCCGTTGCTCGGCCAACAGCAGCTCGCTTTTCTGCGTGGCTGCCGCCAGCTCCATCGACTCCAGCCTCGATGCCAGCTCCGCGCGCTCCTTTTCTGCGCCGCCCAGAGCCACCGCCAGAGTATTGAGAGAGGCCTCGAGGCTCTGGACCCGCGCCGTGGCCGTGCCGGCCTCGTTCCTGGCTCGTTCCCACCTTCCCCGCTCTTCCGCCGCCGCCTGCTTCCAGGAGGCCAGCGCCTCGGCCTCCTTGGAAATCGCCTCCCGTCGCGACGCGACCTCGGATCGGAAGGCGCCCAGCGACTCCGCCTCGGCGGTCATCTCCTCGCGGCGCGAAGCCAGGACTCCCGTGCCGGCGGCGATGCGATCCTCCAGCTCCTTGCGCCGGGCGGCGGTTGCCGATTGCGCCTCGAGCAGGCTGGATATTTCCGCCGCTTGATCGCGCGCCTGGCCATTCACGGACTCCTGCTCCTCCGAGGCGATGCGCAGCGTGCGCTGCGCACGCTGGACCTCCTCCTCCAGCTGCGCCAGCCGCAGCCGCGACTCCACCACCTCTCGGTCTCTCTCCCTCAGCTTCTCTTCGAGGAGAGCCGTTCGCTCCGCCTGCAGGCGGCGATTCGCTTCCCGGCTCTCCCGCTCGCCGTCCAGACGGTCCCGCTCCTCCCTGGCTGCGGACAGCTTTTGGGAGAGGCTTTCCCGCAGGTGGCGCCGGGTGAGGATCCCTTTTCCATCCGGTGGCGCAGCGCCCCCCTGAACCAATCCGGCAGAATGCACCAGGTCCCCGTCCACCGTCACATAGCTCCAGTGCGGGTAATGCTCGTGCAGCTCCAGGGCATCGGTGAGGCTCTGGGCCACCAGAATTGGGGCCAGGGCGCAGCGCAGCGCTTCCCCCAGCTCCCCTTTCAGGGCGACCTTCTCCGCCAGAGGACCCATGCAGCGTGAGTCCGACAGGAGCTCGGGGGGAACCGCGTTGAGCGGCGATTTCGATCGGCCGGCGGACAGGAAGCCGCACCGCCCCCGTCCACCCTCGCGCAAGTGCCGGACCGCTTCAAGAATGTCCGACGGGCCCTCCACCACCACCGCACCCAGCAAATCTCCCAGCGCCGCCTCGGCGGCCGCCAGCCAGCGCGGCTCCACTTCAAGTGCATCCGCCGCCCGGCCCCGGGTCTTCATGCGCCCCTCGGACGCCAGGGCGAGTATCGATTGGCGCGCTCTGCCATCGTCCCCGTCGCTCAGCTCCGCTTCCTCCAACGCCCTCAGACGCTCTTCAATCTGTGCGATCGTGCCGGCCAGGGTCTCCCGGTTGAGCGACAGGTTTTGCAGCGCTGCCTGTTCGGCGGCCAGTGCCTGCTCGGAGACCTCCCGCTCCCGTCGGGCGAGCTCCCACCTCGAGGTGCTGGACGCCACCATGACCGACATCTCGTCGAGCTCCACTCTCTTTCCTTCGTGCTCCCGGGCGGCCTCGGCCAGCTCGACTGCAAGCTCTTGAAGCCGGGCTTCCAGGCGCTTGAGCTCTCGCTCGATACTCTCCCGACGGCTGCGTTCCTCCGCCTGGCGATCCAGGATCGCCAGAAGCTCCGATCGGGTGGCTTCCGAGTCCTGCTCAAAGCGCTCGACGCTTTCCACCCGTCGGCGCTGCCCATCCTCCCGGGCTTGAAGCGTCTGCTCCAGGTTTTGCAGCGCCAGCTGCGAAGCTTCCGCCTGGGAGGCGCGCTGCGCCAGGTCGGTCTCCTTCTCCGTCACCTTGGCGTGAAGCTGAGTCGCCTCGCCGCTCCAGCGCAGAATGGCCCTGAGTGATTCTTCCTTCTCTTCGCCCCAGCGCTGCTGCTGCATCCGGTCCCGATCAAGGGCCCGGATCAACTCATGCTGGCGCTCGCGCCCCCGGCGTATTGCCTCATCGGCTTCCTCGAAATGCCGGCGGAGCTGCTCAACCTCGGCCCCGCTCTTCGACAGCAAGGTGGATTGTTGAGCCTCCTGATCCGTAAGCGCGCGCCGCGCATCCAGGGCGCGCTGGGCATCCCGCTCCAGCTCCTCGAGGCGGGAGCAGAGCAGCACGCCTCTGCGGGAGCGAATCGTCTGCTGCAGCCGCTGATACCTTCTGGCCCGGGCCACCTGCCGCCTGAGCGAGGAGGTCTGCTTGGTCACCTCGGTGAGGATGTCGTGGATGCGCAGCAGATTGTCCTGGGTGGCCTCCAGCTTCCCCAGAGCCACCCGTCGTTTGGCCTTGTACCCAAGCACTCCCGCCGCCTCCTCGAACAGCGCGCGGCGATCCTTGGGCTTCGAGGTGAGGATCAGGTCCACCTTTCCCTGCTCGATGACGGAATAGAGTCGCGAGCCAACCTGGGATCGGATCAGCATGTCCTGAATGTCCCTGAGCCGGCACCGGACTCCATTGAGGCAGTACTCGCTGTTTCCGTCGCGATAGAGCCGGCGGGTGACGACGAATTCCTCTGACGGTTCGGGTCCCCCGTTGGTCTTCATGAATTTCAAAGTGACTTCGGCCATGCCCAGAGGCTTGCGGGTCTGGCTTCCGTTGAAGATCACGTCCGCCATCCGGTCGGCCCGCAGGGAGCGCGGGCTCTGATCTCCCAGGACCCAGGAGATGGCATCGCCTATATTGCTCTTGCCGCAACCGTTGGGGCCTACCACGGCGATGATCCCGGGCTTGAATTCGAAGGCGGTCCGCACGAAAAACGACTTGAAACCGTGAATTTCCATGCGATCCAGGGTGAACATCCAGCTCTCCGGAAGCCTTCGGGTCGTAAGCCCTCCTGGGCTTCCCGAGGCCATCACGGCGCGGGATATTAGCGGAAAACAGGGGGGGTGTAAAGGACGTAACGCAGGATCTGGTGGGGATTTGGCGGTGATCTCACAAGGAATTGTGGAACCGGGGATATGATCAAGATCTCAAGTAAGACTTTAGCGATCGCGGGCGAGGATCAGGTCAGGCAGGGTCTCCAAGGCGCTGCGCGCCAGGCCATCGGGGAATCTCCGAAGCTCGCGTTTGGCTTTCTCCCCGTACTGCCGGGCGAGGTCCCGGGTCCGCTGCAAGGTTCCGCGGTCCTGCACGAGCCCCACGATTTCCTCTCTTCGCACTCTGGAAAAATCCCGATCGTCCAGAACGGTCTGCACCTTGCTCCGATGTTCGGAGTCCCCTGCCTCCAGAAGGTAAATCAACGGGAGGGTCATTTTCCCCTCTCGCAGATCGGAGACGACGGGTTTTCCCAGAGTCTTCTCGTCGGAGGCGAAATCCAACACGTCGTCGACCAGCTGGAAAGCCATTCCCAGGTTCAATCCGAAGCTCTGCAGCGCCTCTTCCTTTTCCGCTCCGATCCCTGCCAACAGGCCTCCCACCAGACTGCAACCCGAAAACAGGCAGGCGGTCTTGCGCCGCACGATATCCAGGTGCTCCTCTGCCGTGACTCCTATCTCACCCTGGCGGCGCTTCTGGATGAGCTCCCCCTCGATCATCTTCAGGGTGATATCCGCCAGGATCTTGATGATCCTCAGGTCGTCGGCAGTGAGTGCCATGGACATGGACTTGATGTAGAGATAATCCCCCAGGAGAACCGTGAGGCCGTTCCCCCACTGGGCGTTGAGCGAGGAACGGCCGCGCCGGATCGTCGCGCCGTCGATCACGTCATCGTGAACCAGCGTGGCGGTATGAATGAACTCGAAAACGGAAGCAAAAAGCACGTCCTTCTCGCCGCGATATCCGGACATCTGTGCCGACAGGAGCAGGAGCAGGGGCCGGACTCGCTTGCCGCCGCCGTTGGAAAGGTACGTTCCCAGCTCATCGATGACACCAATATCTGAATGGAGGTTGCGCACCACCTCCGCTTCCACGGCCGCCAGCTTCGGCCCCACCAAGCCCAGGATGTCCGAGAAAATCAGGCCGGGCGGCATGGTGCGGGTCATCTCCTTCAAGGGATGCTCCACTCGGCTTTCCCGCCTCAGGCCGAAGGCCGCGGAGGAAGAACCGGATCAAAATTCCGAATCTTGAGAACCTGGTCGCCTTGCAGCTGGTAACAGAGTCCCTTGGCGTAGTACCACCAGGACTCCTTGCCGGGGGAATCTGCGAAGGTCTGGCGCCTCTCGGGCAGGCCCAGGCTCCTGAGGATCTTCCCCCGATTGGATTGGGCGCCGAACTCGGAGAGGAGAGACTCGACCTTGGACCAGTCGGGGTGATTCAGAATTACCGAATCCACCTCCAACTCCGGTTTCGTCTTGAGAGTTTTGGTGATGTCCACGTCGGCCGGGACGCTATATCGGACCGGGTCGAAGGTTTTGGGATCGTAGAAGCGCAGGTAGAAGTAATCGAACTGAGGATCGCGAGCTACCTTGAGCTCAAATCGGCCCTGCGGATCTGTCTGAGTCCGCCCGTACTCCTCCTGGCGGCTCCCGGTGCTGAAGTGGAGAAGTCGCAGGGTGGTCTTGGTCTTGATGAGACGAACCGGGTAGTCGGCCAGGGGTGCTCCCGACTGATCCCGAATCGTCCCGCGAATCACGATAAGCCCGGGACCGCCCTCCGCATCCTGTGCCGACGCCTGCGGGCCGAGGGCCAGAACGGCCGCCAGCGCTCCCCATCCCAGCACTCTTCCGGTTCGGCGCATGGAGCCCCCCTAGCGATAATTTTCGAACTGCATCTCGATGGGAAGTGAGCTGGATCGAAGGATCTGCATGACCGATTGGAGCTCGTCCCGGCTCTTTCCCTTGACCCGGACCAGGTCCCCCTGAATCGCGGCCTGAACTTTCTTGCCAGTTCCCTTGATGATCTTCACGATTTCCTTGGCTTGCTCGGTGGGAATCCCCTGCTGCAGCGCGACGGTCTGCCGCAGCGCGCCGCCGGCAGCTTCCTCCGGCTTGGAGAAGGTGAGGCACTTGAGCGAGACCTTTCTAGCCGCCAGCCGCTGGCTCAACATCTCCACCACGCTGCGACGCTTGTAGTCGTCGTCGGCGAGCAGCTGAATCTCCAGATTGTCTCGGTGCACGTCGCTCTTGCTTCCCTTGAAGTCGTAGCGCGTGCGGATCTCCTTCATGACCTGCTGGATGGCGTTGTCCACCTCCTGCAGATCCACTTTGCAGACGATGTCGAAAGAATTCTCCTGCGCCATGCGCGGCCCGCCATCAGGCGATGAAAAGAGGGGCGGATTGTAGCACCGGCCTTTCCGGCAGATCAAGGCGAGGGGGGCGCGATCTCCCGACCTCCGCCGAATGTTTGAATCTCTACTCCGCGGGGAATCTGGTAAGTGAACAGCTTTTGCGGGAGGTTTTTCTGCACGCGGACGTCGTCGAAGCGGTATTCCATGCGATTTCCCAGGGGATCCAGCATCCCGATGCGGCGGATGGCTCCATTTTCCGAAGCCACCTCCACCGT
>JAKEFJ010000070.1 GCA_022616665.1 Acidobacteriota bacterium | reverse complement strand
GGTCCTCTCGGAAATCGCCGGCCCCGATCCGGCCGATTCCAGCACCATTCCCAAGCCCTGGAATTACGCCCCGTTCGGGAAAAAGGAGAAGTGGCGCCTGGGGGTGGTGAGAAAGGCCTGGGAAAAGCCGGAGCCGGAGGTGCCCGCAGCCTTCGACGCGGCGCTCAAGGAGCTGGGTCGTATCGCAGTCCTTGAAGACGTGACCCTGCCCGATTTCCCTTTCGGGGCCACGGCGGGCACTCTCATCGTGGCGGAAGTGGCCAGCGCTTTCGAAGATCTCATCGAATCGGGGCGTGTCGCAGAGCTTTCGGATCCCGGCTCGAGGCTTGGCGGGTATTCCAGCACCATGGTCTATGCGCGCGATTACCTGCGGGCGCTTCGCCTGCGCGGCAAGCTGCAGCGCTCGCTGGATGAGGTCCTGGCAAAATATGACGCCCTGGTGGCTCCCACGCTTCCGGGAGTCGCCTCACTATTGGCGGCCAACCTGGAGGAGGTCTTCGCGGGGGACGATCCCGTGGGCGGGGCGGGGAACTGCTGCGGCATCCCGGCTGTTTCGGTGCCCATGGGCTTCGGGGCGGAGCACCTGCCTCTGGGGATCCAGTTCGTGGGCCGCACGGGTGAGGAGAACAGAATCCTGGCCATCGCCAAGGCCTACCAGGACCGGACCCGATGGCATCTGGAGCGGCCGCCCAGGGAAAACTGGTCCTGAGGGGAAGCGCTTTCGGGAGATTTGACCCATGAACGCTCAGACCAGCCTGTCCCGCTTCCTGTCTGGGTCGGGAATTCCACCGAATCTCGCCAAAGTCCTTCTCACTGCCGCTGCGGGAGGCAAGCGGATTTCCCGGGAGCTGCGGCGCGCCGGTCTTTCAGGAGAAACCGGAATCACCGGCGACAAGAACGTGCAGGGTGAGGTGGTCAAGAAGATGGATCTCCTGGCAAACGAGATTCTGGTGGAGGCATTCCGCTCGGCGGGCGATGCGGCACTGGTGGCCTCCGAGGAGATGGAAGAGCCCCTAGTCCTATTTCCAGGGGCGCCGTACAGCGTCCTGTTCGATCCGCTGGATGGCTCCTCCAATGTGGATACCGGCGGGAGTGTGGGCACCATCGTCTCGGTGCAGCGGGTGCCGCCCGACGGGGGATTGGGCCGGGAGTCACTCTTGCAGCCGGGATCCACCCAGGCGGCAGCCTGCTACCTGAACTACGGCCCAGCCACGACGCTGGTCCTGACCGCGGGATCGGGTGCGCACCTTTTCAGTCTCGATCCCGACAGCGAGGATTTCATCCTGACGATGCCATCATTGCAGATTCCGAAACGCGGCAAGGTCTATGCGACCAACGAAGGACAAAGGGCTTATCACCATCCCGGTACCCGAAAATTTCTGGAGTATCTGCAGACTCCAGAGAAGTCGGACGGGCGCCCCTATTCCACCCGTTACAGCGGATGCCTGGTCACCGACGTGCACCGCATCCTCCTGGAGGGGGGGATCTATTTCTACCCGGCGGACACCCGCGACCCGAAGAAGCCGCATGGAAAGCTCCGGCTCCTCTACGAGTGCGCACCCATGGGGATGATCGTGGAGCAGGCGGGAGGCAGAGCCTCCACCGGCAGAGGGCCCATCTCGGAGGTCCAGCCCACCCAGATCCACCAGCGTGTGCCGTTGTACGTGGGGAGTCCGCATGAGGTGGCGATGGCCGAAGAATTTGAAGCGGGATCCCGGTGACTTCAAATCGACTCGCCCGTCGCCAAGTTCCTGGATGCCTGGGCTACAGGAAAGCGACTCGACAAGGAATGAGCCGCGCCGCGGTTCTCAGAGCCAGCGCTTGCGGCGAAAGTAGTACAGCATCCCTCCCACCACCCCCAGCATGACCGCCAGCACCGTCGGGTAACCCCAGGCCCAGTTCAGCTCCGGCATGCTCCAGGGGCTGGCGGCGGGATTGAAGTTCATCCCGTACACGCCGGCGAGAAAGGTCAGGGGGATGAAGATGCTGGACATGACGGTCAGCACCTTCATGATCTCGTTGAGCCGGTTGCTCACGCTGGAGAGATAGAGATCCAGCATGCCCGCGGCCAGATCCCGGTAGGTCTCGAGCAGATCGAGTATCTGAATGGTGTGATCGTAGCAATCCCGAAGGTAGACACGCGTCTCGGGCTGCACCAGGTGCGAATCCTCACGCTGCAGCGCGTGGATGACCTCGCGCTGGGGCCAGATCGCGCGGCGCAGATAGAGCAGCTCCCGCCGCAGCCCATAGATCTCCTGCAGAAGCTTGCGATTCGGATTGCCCACCAGATCCTTCTCCAGGTCTTCCAGATGCTCCCCCAGTTTCTCCAGGATGGGAAACGCTCCATCCACCAGGGCGTCGATCAAGGCGTAGGCCAGGTAATCGGCTCCCAATTTCCGGATGCGACCTTTCCCCTTGCGAATTCGCTCGCGGACCGGCCCGAACGGGTCTCCGGGCGCCTCCTGGAGGGTGATGACCCAACCCTGCCCGAGGAACATGCTGATCTGCTCCGCCTGAACCGCGCTGTCGAAGCGAAGCTCCTTCATCACAATGAAGCAGTGCTCGTCGAACTCCTCCAGCTTGGGCCTTTGACCGGTGTTCAGGACGTCTTCCAGCGCGAGTGGGTGCAATCTGAAATGGTTTCCCAGCCGCTGGATGAGATCCAGGTCCTGGAGTCCGTTCACGTCGATCCAGGTGACGGTGGAAGTGTCGCGCAGGGCGAAGCATTCCTCCACGGCGCCCAATTCCCGCTCGTCCACAGCCGCAGGGCTGTAATCCATCACCCGGACAGTGACCTTGGACACCCTGCTGACCTCGGGCTTGCGAAGGGTTCCCGGGGAGGTGCCGGGGAGCTGGTAGCGCTTGCGCGGGCGGCTCATGGCCTACCTCCGGTGGCGAGGGAGCGCAAAGGAGAGAGAGGGACTCCCGTGTGCCGGGGAAGCAGACCACATCCCGGAGAAGTTTTCAACGGATCGGGGGGGCTTCGTGAGGGATGACCCCTCAGGGCACTTTCGTTGCGGAAGTCGGGAGTTCCGCAGTGCCGAGGTCCAGCTCCAGGTAGAGGACGCCTTCGATGGGATTGTGGCGGTAGGGGGGGATGCTCTGAAACCCGAGAGAGCGATAGAGCGCGATGGCGGCCTTCATGACCGGAAGGGTGTCGAGGCGTAGGCGCCGATATCCCAGCGTTCTGGCCTCCTGGATGAGGGTCAAAGTGATCAAGCGGCCCGCTCCACCCCTGCGCATGGACGGTTTGAGATAGAGCCGCTTCATCTCGCAGACTCCCTCCTCGATTCTGCGCAGGGCCACGCAACCCACCGGCTGGCCATTCATCCAGGCCAGCAGGAGCCGGCCCGAAGGGGGAGCGTAATCACCCGGAAGGCCGGCGAGCTCGCGCTCAAAGCCCTGGAAGCAGAGATCCATCCCCAGCTCCGCCTCGTATTCGCGAAACAGGCCCCGGGCGATGGCGATTTCGTCGTCCCCCAGGGCCTGCCGGATTTCCACGAGCGGCTCTCCAAAGCCGTCAGCGGAGCGGTTCGATTTCCAAATCGCCACTGCCGGTGTTGACGTTGATGCGAATCTTGGAATCACCTCTGCGATAACCTATCACCTCACGACCTTTGACGATCGGCTCGGCATCCTTGTAAGCCACCCGCAGATCGCCGCTTCCTTGGTCCGCCAGAGCCTCGAAGGAGGCTTGAGGCGATAGGCGCAAGACCACATCGCCGCTTCCGGTGTCGGCTTTGATAGAGACGAGCCGGGAGCCTGAAGCCTCCAGGGTCACATCCCCGCTTCCGGTATCGGCGTCGAAGGATTCCACATCGGCCTCCTCCACACGGACATCTCCGCTTCCGGTGTCGGCGGACAGGCGCTTGGCGGAGACCGACTGGAGGAGAATGTCGCCCGAACCCACATCACAACTGACTTCGTCGCCCTTGAAGCCGGTAAGGTCACAATTGCCGCTCCCGGTGTCGCAGCGGAAGCTTCCCTCCAGGCCGGAGGCTTTCACGTCTCCGGATCCGGTGTCCGCCTTGATCTCTCCCCGAATCTTGTCCAGCGTGATGTCGCCGCTGGCGCTGTCGAAAACGAGCTTGCCCTGAGCCGCCTCGCCACGGATCGAGCCGACGAGATTCTTAAAGGTCGCCTCCACGGCCTTGGACGGGAGCTGTACCTCCACGTCGGCATGCATCGAGGTCCCTTCCGTGCCGCTCACCTTGACGTTTCGGCCGGCATATTTTGTCGTGGTGGTGCTTCCGCCGAACAGCCCGCCCAGGAATCCGTGATGGCCGGAATCGGAGGCTTGCTGATAACGCAGCGTTTCATAGGCCCCCAGCGG
>JAKEFJ010000069.1 GCA_022616665.1 Acidobacteriota bacterium | reverse complement strand
GCTAGTCCGGCTTTCCCGACTTGCGTCAAAGGGGCAGACGCGGTCGTGTGCGCTATCAGTGGTCAGGCAGGGTCAGAAGGACAAGCTGGCGGATCGGGAACGATGGGCTCCGCTGCCTAGGGGCGCTTGGCGTCCCAGCCATAGTCGACGTATTCCCACCCGACCTGGCTTCCTGCAAGCGTCAGCACTCCAAAGCCTTCCTCGGTGCCTTGCCAGGGACCCCGCCACCACTTGCCGCAGACGGCCCCTCCCGTGATGAACGTGGTTCCCCGCCACCAGACCCGCTCGTTCACGTGAAGGTGCCCTTGGAGCACCAGCAAGAGATTGCGCCCCTCGAACAGCGCCAGCACCTCCTTGCTGTTCACCACCACGCGATTTCGGGGAGCCGGCGCGGTCGCCCCCTCCGTGGCCTGATAGAAACCGGTCAGCAGCGGCATGTGCGTCACCACCACCAGCGGCCGTTGATCCGGCAGCGCGGCGAGCTCGCTTCGCAGCCAATCCAGCTGCCCCTGCGGGATTCGCCCTTCGAACTTCAGCTCGTCCCCGGTCACCTGCACCGAATCCAGGATGAAGAAGCGGTAGCCGCCGGCATCGAAGGCATACCAGGTCCGCTCCAGGCCCATCTTGGCCCGGTAGATGGCGCGAGGATCCGCGCTGGGCGGCGTGCCGTCCTCCGGGATGGCAGCCACCAGGTCGTGATTCCCCAGGACGGGATGGATGGGCGAGCGGATGGCCGAGTGCATCTTCATGTAGGCATCCCAGCGGGGAGCCACGGTCTCCGCGGATGACTGGAATCCGTCGGTGATGAGATCTCCGCCGGCGATGACCAGGTCGGGCTTGCAGGCGTTGATGGCCTCGGCGGCGATTGCCATGGCCTCGGGAGTCTCCCACTCAGTGCGGGCATGGATGTCGGTGAAGAAGACGAGGCGGAGGCGCGATCCACCGGGCGGCTCGGGGAGGAGCCGAGACGCCTTGTGCGCCCCGCAGGCGAGCGCCCCGGCGCCCGTCAGGGTCGTCCCCAGAAATTTCCGGCGCGTCAGCACATTCCTGCTCATGGTGTCACCTGCTGGATGGCGTTGGCTGATGCGGCCATGCCTGGAATCTTATCGCGACAGCAGCCGGGAGGTCACAGCCAGCGCCAATATCATCCCGAGAATCCCGAGCCTGAGCGGCCGCTCCCCCGTCCAGGTGATCACTTGCATGCTAACCGGGCTCACGTACAGTCTTTCCCGGTCGCGGCGGTCCGCGAGCCTGGCGATCTGATCGGCGGGAAGCACGTAGGCGGATGCCGCCAGCGTCACCGGGAAGTGCTTCTCCAGGATTCGGTTCTCGCCGTGAGCTACCGTGCTGAAGTCCCTCACCATGCCCACGTCGCCACCCGTCTCCCGCAGTTTCTCCACGAAGCGATCCCTGCGGAACAGATGGACGCGGGCCTCATGGACGAAGGGATCCACCGCCGGGGAATACCGTTTGAGAAACTCAGGGTAACGGTCCCGGTAGGCGTCCAGGGTTGCGGCGGAGGCGGCTCCCCGCTGCGCGTCCAGCTCGCGGAGCTTCTCCAGTGTGAAGCGGGAGTAGAAGACGCCAATCTCCGGATCCCGATATCGGTATCCGTACTCTGTCATCACTCCCTCCTGGTGGAGCAGGTAGCCCAGGATCGGAACGCGCGCGGCATACCAGGCGATCCGCGATGGGGTGTTCGCGAGCGACAACCCGACCAGGACCAGTTCCACCATTGTGAGGCGGCAGAGCCTCAGCCAGGAGCTGGAACTGACGCGGCCCTCGATCAATGCGGGGCGAATTCCCCGCCAGAGGGTCAGCTGAGTCAGGGCCGCCGAGGCGACGTTCAACCCAATGTCCTCGAGCGCCCAGACCCGCCCGGGCGTCAGCCACTGGATGGTCTCGTCGACCGTCCCGACGACACTGCACAGAAGAACCGCGGCGACGTAAATGCTGGGGTCTCGAACCTCGTGGCTCAGCGCCCGATACGCCAGCAGGCTCAGCAGGCCGTACTCGAGAAAGTGGATTGCCTCCTCCGGCGATTCCATCGCCAACAGCGCCGTCCATCCCAGATAGACCGCCGCGATCGCCACGACCCACACCGCCCGCGCCGTCGAGTACTCGCCGCGCAGCCGCAGCCTCCGGAGAAGCCAGGCCACGACGACCAGCACGCAGGCCACCACCACGTAAGCGAAGGTCAGCCGCCCCCACTGTTCGGTTACGAACGCGCGGATGACCCGGGCAAAGGGAATGGTCAGGAAGATGGCCAGAGCGCAGAGAAGGAAATAGAGCCAGGAGATCCAGGGACGTTCGCGCGGAGCGCTGCGAATCATTTCGAAACGGGAGGTCCGCGCAGCGGAAGCGGGGACGGGTCATCCAGGCCTCTTGGGTCGAGTCCCAGCGTCGCGCCCAGGGTTGCGGCGACTCGCGCCATGTCCACTTGCGAGCCGTCTTCGCCGGGCTCCACCCCTGCGCCCCACACCAGGAGCGGCACGCGGGCATCGGCGTCATGCGGCTGGCCGTGGCTCGTGCCCGCATCTTCATCCCATTCGATCCAGCCGGGCGCGAGGAATACCAGGAGATCGCCCGTGCGGTTCGGGTAAAAGCTCAAGCGCGCCGATTCGGGCCCCTCTCCCCGGGAAAGCTCGTCAGAAGAGTGGATCTCCTGGATTCCCTCCACCCGCATCAAATAGTCGGCCAGCCATGCGCGGGCGAGAGGCAGCGCCTGTGCGCCGATTCGCTCCCTGTTGAGATACAGGCCCGGCTCCCGGTAGCCGCGTATCAGGGCGTCGGCCAGGGGAGTGGAAGCGTCCAGCTTGAATCCCAAGAGCCGCCCCAGCTCGAACTCCATCCGCTGCCGAAGCGGCGGAAGATCCCCGACTTTCCTCTTGGCGACCCTGCCACGATCGCTCATGTCCACCCGGCCGGCGGGAACGCCGCGCTG
>JAKEFJ010000008.1 GCA_022616665.1 Acidobacteriota bacterium | reverse complement strand
CGCCCTCCGGCTGCCTCGGCGATTTCGGCCAGCTTCACCGGGTCCAGCCGCGAGGTGACGATCTTCCCTTCGCGATCCTTCTTGTACCCGCCGCCGCTGCCATCCGTCCCCCGGACTGGAATGGGCGAGCCGCTTCCCGATCCGACTCCCAGAGTATAAATAACCACTCCCTCGGCCGCCGCTTCCCGCGCCGCCGCGACGGCGTCCTTCTCGTGATCCTCGCCGTCGGTGATCAGCACCAGGACTTTGTAGCGCTTCTCCTTGCTCCCGAAGGCCTCGCTGGATTTGCGGATGGCCGAGGCGATGGCGGTGCCGGGCACGGGAACCAGCGCCGGATCCAGCACGTCCAGAAACACCTTGGCCGCCGAATAATCCAGCGTCAGGGGGCAGGCCACGGTCGCTTCCCCGGCGAACGCGACCAGCCCGACGCGATCCCCTTCCAGGGAGTCGATGAGGGTAGCCACTTCCTCGCGCGCCCGGGCCAGACGGGAGGGCTTCACGTCCTCGGCCAGCATGGAAGAGGAGACATCCATGGCGATGATCACATCCACCCCCTTGCGGCGGACCTCCTCCACCTTCGCGCCCCACTGCGGGCGCGCGAGGGCCAGCGCCAGAAACGTTCCTGCCAGGAGGATGAGGGCAACGCGAATCACCCATCGCGGCGCCCCGGGCGTCTCCAGGAGCCGCGCCACCAACTCCTCCTGCCCCAGACGCCGGAGCAACCTCTTCCGGCGCAGGCGCACCACTCCCAGCAAAACCCCCAGCAGCGGGATCAGGAGCAGCAGCATCAAAGCGCGGGGCTCACCAAATGGCATGGCAGCGCCTCCTCACGGCAGCCGGCGCAGGCGGCTTTGAGAGATCGCCACTTCGGTCAGAAAAAGCAGGGCGCCGGGTATCAGAAACAGAGGGAAGAGCTCGCGAAAGCGCGTGTATTTCTTCACCTTCATGCGCGTCTTCTCCATCCGGTCGATGCGGCGGAAAATTTCCTCGAGACTCTTGGTGTCGGTGGCCCGGAAGTAGAGGCCCCCGGTGCTGGCGGCGATGGATTTCAAGCTGTCCTCGTCGATGTCGGCCGGAAGGTAGACGTAGCGCTTTCCGAACAAGCCGTCGTCCACCGGATAGGGGGCCTGTCCTTGGGTGCCCACTCCGATGGTGTAGATCTTGATCTCCAGCGCTTCCGCCAGCGCCGCGCCCGTGGCCGGATCGATGGAGCCGCGGTTGTTCCGGCCGTCGGTGAGCAGCACGATCACGCGGCTCTTGGCCCGGGAGTCTTTCAAACGGTTCACGGCAGTAGCCAATCCCATGCCGATGGCCGTTCCGTCCTCGGTGCGGGGGGCAAGCTGGACTTGGCTGAGCAGGGACTGGAGCACGGCATAGTCCAGGGTCAGCGGGCAGCGGGTGTAGCTCTTCTCGGCGAAACTGACCAGGCCGATTCGGTCGTTCAGTCTCCCGCCGACGAACCGGGCGACGGTCTCCTTGGCGACATAAAGCCGGTTCTTCGGCTTGAAATCCTCCGCCGCCATGCTCCCCGAGTTGTCCAGGGCCAGCATGATGTCGATCCCTTCCGTGAGAACCTCCTCCTCGGTGTGCCCGGACTGGGGGCGGGCCAGCGCCACCACCAACAGCGCCAGACAGGCGCAGCGCATCGTGAACGGCAGGTGTCGCCAGCGCAGCGACCACGCGGGGCGGAGCTTGGCGAAGAGGGTGAGGTCGGAGTACTGCAGAGAGGACTTGCCGCGGCGCTGCAGCCAGAGGTAAAGCCCCACCAGCGGGGGCAGAAGCAGGAGCAGGTAAAGAGCCGGAAGAAATTTGAATTGCCAGATCATCCGGCGCTCCCCGCCACCAGGGCGGCGGGAGCCGCTTCCCCCTGGGTGCTGTCCGGCACGGTGGAAAGCTTCGTCTGGTCCACCAGCCGGTAGGCTCGATCGACGCTGCGGCGAATCTCATCCGCAACCGGAAGGTGTTTGGCGAATTTCACCAAATCGGTGTGCCCGAAGAATTCCCGGGCCACCGCCAGCGGCTCGGAGCCGACCCGGACCCGCTGCAAGTCCTCGAACACCTCCATGCTGGTCCGCTCCAAGGCGTCGATCGTGAAGCGGGCCGCCAGATATCGCTTCACAATTTCGGCAAGCTCCACATGAAACTCTTTGATCTTCCCCTCCCGCAACAGGGAACCCGCAAGGAGCCGCTCCATCTCCCGGTAGGCCTGCTCGTGGGGCGGTAGCAGCGGCACCACAGGGGCGGGCACGGCTACTGTGGGCTTCTTCCGTCGGCGCAGCCAGACGGCAAGGGCGAAGACCAGGGCCAGCAACACCGCGCCCAGGATGGCCCAGAGCCACGGAAACGGGGGGGGCGGAATTTCGGCGGGCGGTTTCAGATCGGCCGGCGTTTCCTGCGGGCTTTTCAGCACCGAGACGATTTCCACGGGAATCGGCTGGGAGGTGGCGGTTCCACTCTCATCCGCCTTCTTCCACTCGACGCTCAGCGCTGGAATCTGTACGTTGCCGGTCTCGAAGGCCTGAGCTTTAAAATAGAAAACGTTGGGAGCTGCCTGTCCGTCCGGAGATTTGACCGGGTCGAGGCTCAGGAAGGAACCCTCACCCGGAATCGGGAGCGGGGGTGTGATGGTCACTCCCGGGGGCAGCTCCACCACCACGCGAATCAGCAGTCGATCTCCCACCGTGGCACGGCTCACGCTTGGAACGACCTGCAGCTTCACCGGACTGGCGTCCTGTGCGAAGGCACCGAGAGCTCCCCAGCAGCACAGCCAGGCCGCCAGAAAGGCGCGGGACCTCATCGCAGCCTCCGGGCCCGTTCCCTGAAGAACCGGATCAGGGGCAGGTCATAGGGCATGGCGGTCGAGAGCTCCACGAAATCCACCTTGTTCTGGCGGAACAGCCGGCGGCGCATTTCGCAGCGCTCCCTGCCAT
>JAKEFJ010000068.1 GCA_022616665.1 Acidobacteriota bacterium | reverse complement strand
ATCCTCCTCAGTCCCGACGGAACGCAGGCCCAATTGCGCTTCGAGATCACCGAAGGAGAGGCGGTTCGCCTTCGATCGGTCGAGGTGGAGGGGAACGCGAGTCTTGACTCCGAAGAGCTGCTGGAGGAGCTCCCGGTGATGTCCGGCAGCCTGTACGTCCGGGCCAAGGTAAAAAGCGGGGCCGATCAGATCCGGCTCGCCTACGATCGGGCCGGTTACGTGGGAACCAAGGTCACCTACGAGCTGACGGGGCCGTTGGGGGCGGATCTCGTCTACAAGGTGGAAGAGGGGAAGCGGCGCTACGTGGGAGACATTCGGGTCGAGGGAAACCTCCTGACGCGCACGGAAGTGATGGAGCGGGAGCTGACCTTCAAGCCTGGGGATCCCTTGAGCCGCGATGAGATCCTCAAGAGCCAGCGGGCGCTGTACCGGCTCGGCGTCTTCCAGAGCGTGGAATTCATCGAAACGGAAGGGACGGATCCCGATCACCCCGGCATCCTCATCCGCGTCGCGGAGGCGGACAACCTGATCCAATCGGTGGGTGCGGGCTACGATTCGCAGGAGGGGATCCGGGGAATCTACGACATCACCAACACCAACCTGTTCGGGCGCGGGCGCACCCTGTCGCTGATTCTGCGGGGGAGCCAGATCGACAGCCGGGCCCAGGTCCTGTTCAAGGATCCCTACATCTTCAACCGGCGCATGGACAGCCTCGTCACCGTCTACTGGGCTCTTCAGGAAAATCCGAGCTTCACCGAGGAAACCGTGGGCACCACCTTGCAGGTTTCCAAGAAGCACTCCAAGAAAGACCGGACCTTCTATCGCTACACCATCAAGGACGTAGACGTGAGCGACCTCCAGGTGTCGCCGGCGGAAGCGGGGATTCAGAACCTGCGATTGTCGGGACCGTCGTTTTCGTACACCCACGACAGCCGGGACGATTTCTTCAATCCGCGCAAAGGGAACTTCGACAGCCTGGATGTCAGCTTGTTCCCCGAGGCACTCGGCTCCGACCTGGATATGGTGAAGTTCTTCGGGCTGGGAGCGTGGTTCAAGAGGGTTGCCGACTGGGGCGTCTGGGCCCAGGGCCTGCGCGTTGGCCTGGAAATTCCCTATGGAAGCACCACGGAGATTCCGATCTCGGAGCGGTACTTTACCGGAGGCGACACGACGGTGCGCGGCTTCGACCGGGACGAGGTAGGGCCCAAGGATCCCATCACCGGCAACCCCCTGGGCGGGCAGACCTTGATCGTCATCAATGAAGAGCTGCGCTATCCGATCTGGAGGGTGCTGAGCGGGGTGGTCTTCGTGGACGCTGGAAACGTGACGAGCACGCTGCCGGAATTCTTCCCGCTGAGGCTGCGGTGGGCTTCCGGACTGGGAATACGGATCGACACGCCCATCGGGCCTTTCCGGCTCGAATACGGCTGGAAGCTGAACCGGGAGCCGGGGGAGTCGCCGGGGGAGTGGAACTTCTCCATCGGGCAGGCATTTTGAGAGGCGATGCTTGGCTGACTCTTCTTCTCGGAATCGGGTTGGCCGGCGCCGCTCAAACCCGACCCGCGACTGCGGCGTCTGAAAATTTTCCTTTCGCGGTGGTCCTGGGGATTGCGCAGGACGGCGGTTATCCGCAGGCCGGGTGTACGAAGGAATGCTGCAAGAAGGCGTGGGCGAGCCCTCCACGGCGCCGGAGCGTGGCTTCGCTGGCCATCGTGGATCCGGGCACCCGCCGGCGCTGGCTGATCGATGCCACGCCGGATTTCAGGGAGCAATTGCGCGTGTTGGACGAAATCGCTCCGGCGGCGTCCAGCCCCGGCCTGGATGGAATTTTTCTGACCCATGGCCACATCGGCCACTACACCGGTTTGATGCAGCTCGGGCGCGAAGTGATGGGGGCCAAAGGGGTGCCGGTTTATGCGATGCCCAGGATGCGGAAATTTCTCGAGACGTCCGGTCCCTGGGACCAGCTGCTGAAGCTGGGGAACATCACTCTACGCTCGCTGGATGCGGCTGGACCTGTCATCCTGAATAGCCGGTTGTCGGTCACACCCCTGCTGGTTCCCCACCGAGACGAGTACACCGAGACGGTGGGCTTCGTGATTCGAGGGCCGTCGCGAGCGGTGCTCTACCTTCCCGACATCGACAAATGGGCCAAGTGGAGCACGCCGCTGGCGGAGGCATTGTCCAGCGTGGATGTGGCCTACCTGGATGGGACGTTTTATGGAGAAGGTGAGATCCCGGGCCGGAACATGGCCGAGATTCCCCACCCCTTCATGGTCGAAACCCTGGCTCTCCTCGCGCCCCTTCCGCCCGAGCAGCGTGCAAAGGTTCGCTTCATCCACCTCAATCACACCAACCCCGCCCTCGATTCCGCGAGCGGCGCCTCCCGCGACCTCACCAAGGCTGGCTTCCAGGTGGCCGGCGATCGCGAACGCGTTGGATTGTAGCGGCATCCGCTGCTGCTCCACCGGGATCCGTCTCGTTTGGATGAGATCCGTCGCTCAGGTTTGCCGGGGCTTCACGACGACCACGGTCTGGTCGTCGTGGGGCGTGGTGCGGCCGGAGAATTCGTGCACGATTTTGAAAAGGCGATCCACGATGTCGGGGGCGGAGCGATGGAGGTTGTCGGCGATCGCCTTGCGGATGCGAGGCACTCCAAATTCCTCGTCGGCGGCGTTCGTGGCCTCCGAGATGCCATCGGTGTAGAGAACCAGCAAATCCCCGGCGCGCAGGTGCACGTAACCGCGCAGGAATCTCGTCCCCACCGTGGGTCCCAGCACCGGGCCTCCTTCTTTCAGCTCCACGAAGCGATCCCGATGGTAAAGCAGGGGAGGTGGGTGCCCGCAGTTGCTGTAGATGAAATTGCCGTTGCTCTCCAGCTCGCCGTAGAACAGCGACACAAACTTGGACGCCAGGGCCGACCTGTTGATGACCTTGTTGAGCTTCTCCAGGGTCTTGACGATCTTCAAATCCTCCGCCATCCCCATGCGCAGGCCGATGATGACGTCGCGCGCCTGCAGCGCCGCCGGCAGGCCGTGCCCTGAGGCGTCGGCGATGGCGATTCCCAGCACTCCGTCGGAGATGGGGATGTAATCGAACAGATCTCCGCCCACCACCTCGGCGGGAATCGACCGCGCGTGGATGTCGTACTCCTTGATCTT
>JAKEFJ010000067.1 GCA_022616665.1 Acidobacteriota bacterium | reverse complement strand
TGGTGATGGCCGAGGTCAGCGTCGTCTTTCCATGGTCCACGTGACCGATGGTTCCCACATTCACGTGCGGCTTGGATCGATCGAATTTTTCCTTGGACATCCTTCTCCTTCCTGGGTCGGCCCTCGCCCCGGCCGACAAGGCAGCAACTCCGGGTCCTAAGTGTTGGCGGCTCCCTGAATCCGCGCGATGACCTCTTCGCTGATGTTCTTCGGGGTCTCGTCGTAATGGCTGAAATGCATGGTGTAGGTCGCACGGCCCTGGGTCCGGGATCGCAAGTCCGTTGCGTAACCGAACATCTGGGCCAGCGGAACCTTGGCGGCGATGACCTGGGTGCCTGCCCTGGCTTCCATGTGCTCCACTCGTCCCCGACGGGAATTCAGATCCCCGATCACGTCTCCCATGTACTGCTCGGGAACCACCACCTCGACCGACATGACCGGCTCCAAGAGCACCGGGCGGGCCCGAACGGCGCCTTCCTTGAAGGCCATGGATCCGGCGATCTTGAAGGCCATCTCGGAAGAGTCCACCTCGTGATAAGAGCCGTCCACCAGGCTGACCTTGATGTCCCGCATTTCGAAGCCTGCCAGAACTCCGTGCTGCATGGCCTCGCGGATTCCCGTCTCCACCGGCTTGATGTATTCCCGCGGAACCGATCCGCCCACGATTTCGTTCTCGAAGACGAAGCCGCCGCCGGGCGGAGTGGGCGCCAGCTCGATCTTCACGTGACCGTACTGACCGCGGCCTCCCGTCTGCTTGATGTACTTTCCCTCGGCCTTGGCCTTGCTGCGGATGGTTTCCTTGTAGGCCACCTGGGGCTTCCCGACGTTGACCCCCACGTTGAACTCGCGCACCAGGCGGTCGGTGATGATCTCAAGGTGCAGCTCGCCCATTCCCGAGATGATGGTCTGGGCGGTATCCGGATCCGTGTTGATCTTGAAGGTAGGATCCTCCTGAGCCAGCTTGGCCAGGGCCCCGCCCAGTTTTTCCTGGTCCGCTTTGGTCTTCGGCTCGATGGCCACGGCGATGACCGGCTCGGGAAAATCCATCGGTTCGAGAAGAACGGGTGCATTCTCCGCGCAAATCGTTTCGCCGGTGGTGACGTTTTTGAGCCCGACGCACGCGGCAATGTCTCCGGCGTAGACTTCCTTGATCTCCTCCCGCTCGTTGGCATGCATCTGGAGAAGCCGGCCGATGCGCTCCCGCTTGTCACGGCTGACGTTGAGCACCTGGGTGCCGCTCTCCAGCCGTCCCGAATAGACCCGGATGAAGGCCAGCTGCCCCACATAGGGATCGGTCATGATCTTGAAGACCAGCGCGGCGAAGGGAGCCTTGTCGTCGGGCGGACGCTTCTCCTCGGCTCCGGAGCCCGGGACGATCCCGGTGATGGGAGGCACATCCAGAGGCGACGGCAGGTAGTCCACCACCGCGTCGAGAAGCTGTTGCACCCCCTTGTTCTTGAACGCCGCTCCGCAAAGGACCAGGGTGAAGTGGAGCGCTTGAGTCCCTCGCCTGAGAGCCGCTTTCAGCTCGGCCTCGTGCAGCTTTTCGCCGGCAAGGTAGCGCGCCAGCAGCTCGTCGCTCTCTTCGCAGGCAGCTTCCACCAGCTTCTCGCGGGCGGTTTCCGCCTCCTTCTGGTACTCCGCGGGGATGGCGATCTCCTCGAACTCCTCATCGGCGCCGCCTATCTTCCAGCGATAGGCCTTCATCCCCAGCAGATCGATCACCCCCTGGAAGTTCTCCTCTTTCCCCAGTGGAATCTGAATCGGGACCGGCCGGGCGTTGAGCTTGGTCACCATCATCCGGGTGCAGCGATCGAAGTCGGCGCCCTGCCGGTCCATCTTGTTCACGAAGGCGACCCGCGGCACCTGGTACTTGTCCGCCTGCCGCCATACCGTTTCCGACTGCGGCTCCACCCCACCCACCGCGCAGAAAACCCCGATGGCCCCGTCCAGGACCCGCAGGGAGCGCTCCACCTCCGCGGTGAAATCCACGTGGCCCGGAGTATCGATGATGTTGACTCGATACCCCTTCCACTCGGCGGTGGTGGCGGCAGACGTGATGGTGATCCCGCGCTCCTGCTCCTGGACCATCCAGTCCATCGTGGCGGTCCCGTCATGCACCTCGCCGATCTTGTAGATCCGGCCTGTGTAATAGAGGATGCGCTCCGTGGTGGTGGTCTTCCCGGCATCGATATGCGCCATGATGCCGATGTTGCGGGTTTTTTCCAGCGAGAACTTTCTTGCCACTTTGATGCCTCTTCAGAAAAACGACCAGCGGGCAGCGCCAAGGGGCCGCACTCAGGTGCCTTAGAGGACGCGCGGCCTCTCGAGCCCGGATTACCAGCGATAGTGGGCGAAGGCCTTGTTGGCCTCCGCCATCTTGTGGGTATCTTCTTTCTTCTTGACGGCGTTGCCGCGCATCTGGGCGGCGTCCAGAAGCTCCCCCGCCAGCTTTTGGCGCATGGTCTTTTCAGACCCTCGCTCGGAGCTGTACTGGATCAGCCATCGGATGGCCAGGGACTGCCGACGCGAGGGGTTGACCTCCACCGGCACCTGGTACGTGGCTCCTCCCACCCGGCGGGACTTCACCTCCAGGATGGGCTTCACGTTGTCCACGGCCTTCTTGAGGATCTTCACCGGGTCATCCTTGGTGCGGTCCCGAATCACTTCCATCGCGCCGTAGAAAATCCCTTCGGCGGTGCTCTTCTTGCCCCGCTCCATGATGCAATTCATGAACTTGGTGACCAGCTGGGACTGGAAGAGCGGGTCCGGGATTACTTCACGCTTGGCGACGACTTTCCTTCTCGGCATGATTTTCCAGCACTTCCTTCATGCGGCGCCCGGGCGCCCGAATCCTCTAGCCCGCGGCTTTCTGCCGCTTGGCTCCATATTTCGATCGGCTCTTCTTTCGCCCTTCCACACCCATGGAGTCCAGCGTGCCCCGCACGATGTGGTATCGCACCCCCGGGAGATCCTTCACGCGTCCCCCCCGGATCAGCACGATGGAGTGCTCCTGGAGATTGTGCCCCACTCCGGGGATGTAGCTCGTCACCTCGATCCCGTTCGTCAGTCTCACCCGGGCCACCTTGCGCAGCGCCGAGTTGGGTTTTTTGGGCGTGGAGGTAAAAACCCGCACGCAGACCCCACGCTTCTGGGGCGACGCGTGCAGCGCGGGACTTTTCGTGCGGCCGCGCTGGAGCTCCCGACCATGCTTGACCAACTGCTGGATCGTGGGCAAAGAAAAACCCTCCGGAACTCCTGGAAAACCAGTCCGTTGCTGTTTGGGGGCGTTCCCGCCGGGCTGGACAAAAATCAGCTTGGGCGAAAAAACCCGCAGATGCTATCAAACGACTCCAACGCTGTCAAGGGGTTAGACGGCCCCCTTGTCCCCCCGGGCGGAAAGAAATTGCTCTTCCGCCGCGGGCGGCAGCGCGGCGGCGATTTCCTCGGGGATCTCCGGCTCCTCTTCAACCACCTGAGGCTCGTCGGGCGCGATGGTGATGCGCCGGTAGTGGTCCATCCCGGTGCCCGCCGGGATGAGGCGGCCCATGATCACGTTTTCCTTGAGGCCCCTGAGATGATCCACCTTGCCGCTGATGGAGGCTTCCGTGAGCACGCGGGTGGTCTCCTGGAAGGAGGCCGCCGAGATGAAGCTCTCCGTCGATAGCGACGCCTTGGTGATCCCCAGCAGGAGAGGTCGTCCCCGGGCCGGGTCGGATCCCTGTCCTCTCACCCTGCCGTTCTCCTCCTGGAATCGGAATTTGTCAACCTGCTCTTCGATGATGAAATCGGTGTCGCCGACTTCCTCCACCTTCACCCAGCGCATCATCTGACGGACCACCGTTTCGATGTGCTTGTCGTTGATGTTCACGCCCTGCAGCCGGTAGACCTCCTGGATTTCATTGACCAGATAATCTTGAAGCTCGCTCTGGCCCTTGACCCGCAGGATGTCGTGCGGGTTGATGGGCCCGTCGATCAAGGGCTCTCCGGCCTTTACCCGCTCCGCTTCCTGGATGTTGATGTGCACACCCTTGGGGATGCTGTACTCGTGGCTCTCCCCCTCGTCGGTGATCACGAAGATTTTCCTCATCCCCTTGGCCACCTCACCGTACTTCACGGTGCCATCCACTTCCGAGATGACCGCCGGCTCCTTCGGTCGCCGCGCCTCGAACAGCTCTACCACGCGCGGCAGGCCTCCGGTGATGTCCTTCGTCTTGGTGGTCTCCCGAGGAATCTTCGCCAGGATCGTCCCCGGGTAAACCTTGGCCTCGTTGGTGACCATGAGGAGCGCCCGGGATGGGAGCAGGTAGCGGCGAAGGATCTTCTTGTCCTGGCGGATGAGAATTTGGGGCTGGTGCTTTTCGTCCGGCGACTCCAGCACCACCTGTCGGGCGAATCCCGTGACCTCGTCCACTTCTTCCTTCATGGTGACCCCTTCCACAAGGTCCTTGAACTCGACCTCGCCCCCCGCTTCGGTGAGGATGGCAAAAGTGTAGGGATCCCATTCCAGAATGAGCGTTCCAGGTTGGATTTCCTGGCTATCGGTGACTTTCACCGTGGCGCCGTAGACGACCGCGTGGCGCTCTTTCTCGCGTCCCTTGGGATCCTGAACCACCAGGATTCCCGTGCGGTTGATGGCCACCAGGTCCCCGTCTTTGTTCTGCACGGTGGCCAGGCCAATGAAGCGCACGATGCCGGCGTTCTTCGACTCCACCGTCGACTGCTCCGAGACGCGGCTCGCCGTTCCGCCGATATGGAACGTCCGCATGGTGAGCTGAGTTCCCGGCTCGCCGATGCTCTGCGCCGCCAGGACTCCCACCGCTTCGCCCAGCTCCACCATCCGCCCGGTGGCCAGGTTGCGGCCGTAGCACTTGATGCAGACTCCCCGCTTGCTTTCGCAGGTCAGCACCGAACGGATCTTGACGCGCTCGATCCCCGAGGCTTGAATCAGGATGGCATAGTCCTCGGTGATCTCCTGGTTGGTCCGGATGATCAGATCCCCGGTGAACGGATCGACGATGTCTTCCATCGCCACCCGGCCCACGATGCGGTCCCTCAAAGGCTCGATGACTTCGCCGCCCTCGATGATGGCCGAGACGTAGATGCCGTCCAGAGTCTGGCAGTCTTCTTCATTGATGATCACGTCCTGGCAGACATCCACCAGCCGCCGGGTCAGGTAGCCGGAGTCGGCGGTCTTCAGCGCGGTGTCCGCCAGTCCCTTGCGGGCTCCGTGAGTCGAGATGAAGTACTGCAGCACGTTGAGGCCTTCCCGGAAGTTGGCGGTGATGGGCGTTTCGATGATTTCGCCCGAAGGCTTGGCCATCAGCCCCCGCATTCCGGCCAGCTGCCGCATCTGCTGCTTGGAGCCTCGGGCTCCGGAGTCGGCCATCATGTAGATCGGGTTGAATTCCCGGCCGCTCTTGTCGATCTTCTCCATCTCCTTGAACATCTCGTCGGAGATTTTTTCCGTGACCTCCGACCAAATGCCGATGACCTTGTTGTACCGCTCGCCGTTGGTGATGGCACCGTCCAGATACTGCTGCTCCACAGCAATCTGCTCCCGCCGGGCTTCCTCCACCAGGCGGGTCTTGCTCGCCGGGATCACCATGTCGTCGATGCCGATGGAAACCCCGGCCTTTGTCGCGTACAGGAATCCCAGCGATTTCACCTCATCCACCATCCGGACCGTCTTCTCGCTCCCCAGCCTCAGGTAGCAATACGACACCAGCTGGCCCAGCCCCTTCTTCTTCAAGATGCCGTTGATGAAGGGCACCCCCTCGGGCAGGTGATCGTTGAACAGCACCCGTCCCACGGTGGTGGTGATGATCTGGCGCTCCACTTCCTGAACATCGGTGTGCAGCACGTCCTGATCGTCATAGACGGTGGTCAGATCCATAAGCTGGCCCGTGTAGCGCAGGCGAATTGAGGCCAGCAGGTCCACCTCGCGTGACTCCAGAGCCAGCAGGACGTCGTCCACCGAGCTGAAGATCCTCCCCTCGCCCCGGGCGTTGCGCCGCTCCTTGGTGAGGTAATAAATCCCCAGCACGATGTCCTGAGTGGGCACCACCACGGGCTGACCGTTGGCCGGCGACAGCAGGTTCTGGGTGGAGAGCATGAGGACCTGCGCCTCGATCTGGGCCTTCGGGGACAGAGGAATGTGAACCGCCATCTGGTCGCCATCGAAGTCCGCGTTGAACGCCGTGCACACCAGCGGATGGATCTTGATGGCCTTTCCCTCCACCAGCACGGGCTCGAATGCCTGAATTCCCAGGCGGTGGAGCGTCGGGGCACGGTTCAGCAGCACCGGGTGCTCCTTGATGACCTCCTCGAGGAAGTCCCACACCCGCGGTTTCTGCAGCTCCACCATCTCCTTGGCGGCCTTGATGGTGGAGACCAGTCCTTCCTGCTCGAGCTTGTTGTAGATGAACGGCTTGAACAGCTCCAGGGCCATCTTCTTGGGAAGCCCACACTGGTTCAGCTTCAGCTCGGGGCCCACCACAATCACCGAGCGGCCCGAGTAATCCACCCGCTTTCCCAGCAGGTTCTGGCGGAATCGGCCCTGCTTCCCCTTGAGGGTGTCCGACAGGGACTTCAGGGGCCGGTTGTTGGTGCCCCGGAGGATTCGCCCCCGACGCCCGTTGTCGAACAGTGCATCCACGGCCTCCTGGAGCATCCGCTTTTCGTTGCGGATGATCACTTCCGGCGCCTTGAGCTCGAGGAGTTTCTTCAGGCGGTTGTTCCGGTTGATGACCCTGCGGTAGAGATCGTTGAGGTCGGACGTGGCGAATCGCCCGCCGTCCAGCGGCACCAGGGGCCTCAGCTCGGGGGGAATGACGGGAATCACATCCAGAATCATCCACTCCGGCTTGTTCCCCGATCGGCGAAACGCCTCAACCACCTTGAGCCGCTTGGCGTACTTGAGCTTCTTCTGGGCCGAGGTCTCGGTCTTCATCCGCTCCCTCATCTCCACGCCCAGCTCCTCCACCCGGACGCGTTGCAGAAGCTTCTTGATGGCTTCCGCGCCCATCATGGCGGTGAAGGACATGCCGTGCTCCTCCCGCACCTGGCGGAAGCGCTCCTCCGTGAGCAGCTCCTTCTCTTTGAGCGGAGCGCTCCCCGGATCGATGACCACGTAAGCTTCGAAGTAGAGAATCCGCTCCAGATCCCTCAGCGTGATGTCCAAAAGGTGCCCGATGCGGCTGGGCAGCCCCTTGAAGAACCACACGTGGGAGACGGGGGAGGCCAGCTCGATGTGCCCCATCCGCTCGCGGCGCACCTTGCTCTGGGTGACTTCCACGCCGCACTTGTCGCAGACCACCCCCCGGTGCTTCATCCGCTTGAACTTGCCGCACAGGCACTCCCAGTCGACGGTGGGACCGAAGATCTTGGCGCAGAACAGTCCATCCCGTTCGGGCTTGAAGGTGCGGTAGTTGATCGTCTCGGGCTTGGTCACCTCCCCGTAGGACCAGGACCGGATCTTCTCCGGCGAAGCCAGGGAGATGCGGATGGCTTCGAAATCGTTGATCGTTCGTGCTTTGTCGGAAAAGGGTGAGCTCTTGCTCAGGGGTCGGATTCCCTCGGCCGCCAGGCTCATCTTTCACCCCCGCTGAGAAGTTGCACATCAAGGCATAGGCTCTGAAGCTCGCGAATGAGCACATTGAAGGACTCGGGAAGCCCCGGCTCTACCGTGGTCTCCCCCTTCACCAGGGCCTCGTAGATTTTGGTTCGTCCGTAGACATCATCCGATTTAGCCGTCAAAAGCTCCTGCAGGATGTGGGCCGCTCCGTAGGCCTCCAGGGCCCACACCTCCATTTCGCCAAACCTCTGGCCTCCGAACTGGGCTTTTCCTCCCAGCGGCTGCTGGGTGATGAGGCTGTAGGGTCCGATGGAACGGGCGTGAATTTTGTCATCCACCAGGTGGGAGAGCTTCATCATATAGATGTACCCCACGGTGACCTTCTGCTCGAATACCTCTCCCGACTTCCCATCGTAAAGCACGGTCTTGCCGGAGAGCGGCAGGCCGGCTTTTTCCAGCTGCTCCTTGATCTCCCCTTCCCTGGCCCCGTCGAAGACCGGAGTCGAGAAGCGCAGACCCAGGGCTTTGGCCGCCCATCCCAGGTGGGTCTCCAGAATCTGGCCCACGTTCATCCGGGAAGGCACCCCCAGTGGGTTCAGGACGATTTCCACCGCCGTGCCGTCGGGGAGCCGTGGCATGTCCTCCACCGGCAGGATTTTGGCGATGACCCCCTTGTTGCCGTGGCGTCCCGCCATTTTGTCTCCCACGCTGAGCTTGCGCTTCATGGCGACATAGGCCTTGACCATCTTGATGACGCCCGGGGCCAGCTCGTCACCCTTCTTCAGCTGGGCAATCTTCTCCTCGTACAGCCTTCGGAGAATCTCCACCCGCCGCTCGGTGCGCTCGCCGATCTCGGCGATTTCCAGCTGCTCCGCCTTCTTGTGGTCCACCTCCACCCGCAGCATGTCGTCCACGGTGAGGCTGGCCAGCAGATCGGCCGTGAGAACCTCCCCTTTGGGCAGGAGCTCCTTGCGGCCCCGCTTTTCCTTGAGCGGCGCGGAGAGCTTCTTCCCATCCAGCAGCTCGGTGATTCGTTTCCGGTTCTCCTCCTTGAGGATGCGGATCTCGTCGTTGAGGTTCTTCTCCATCCGCAAGATTTGATCCTGCTCGATGGCGAGGGCCCGGCCGTCTTTCTCCACGCCCTTCCGGCAGAAGATCTTGACGTCCACCACCGTCCCCTCGATGCCCGGAGGGGTGGTGAGCGACGCGTCCCGCACGTCTCCCGATTTCTCCCCGAAGATGGCCCGCAGCAGCTTCTCCTCCGGAGTGAGCTGGGTCTCTCCCTTAGGAGTGATCTTGCCCACCAGGATGTCGCCGGGCTTCACGTTGGCGCCGATGCGGATGATGCCGCTTTCGTCCAGATCCTTCAGGAAGTCCTCGCTGACGTTGGGAATGTCCCGGGTGATCTCCTCGGGCCCCAGCTTGGTGTCCCGGGCCTCGATTTCGAACTCTTCAATGTGGATGGAGGTGAAGTAGTCGTCGGTGATGAGCTTCTCGGACACCAGGATGGCGTCCTCGAAGTTGTACCCGCGCCAGGGCATGAAGGCCACCAGCACGTTTCGCCCCAAGGCGAGCTCGCCGCGATCCGTGCACGGGCCATCCGCCAGCACCTGGCCCCGCCGGACTTCCTGGCCTACCTTCACGATGGGCCGCTGGTTGATGCAGGTATTCTGGTTGCTGCGCTTGAACTTCGTCAGGCTGTAAATGTCGGCGCCGAAGTCCTCGCCCTCTCGGGCGTGGATGGTGCCGTCGTGGGTCACGCGGATGATTACGCGCTGAGAGTCCACGTAATCCACCACCCCATCCCTCTGGGCCAACACCACCGCTCCCGAATCCTTGGCGGTGATTTCCTCCATGCCGGTTCCCACGAAGGGGGATTCCGCCCTGAGGAGCGGGACCGCCTGGCGCTGCATGTTGGATCCCATGAGCGCCCGGTTGGCGTCGTCATTCTCCAGGAACGGAATCAGGGAGGCGGCCACCGAGACCAGCTGCTTGGGAGAGACATCGATGAACTGGACTTCGTCCCGGTGCACCAGCTTGAATTCGCCGGCGACGCGCGCCGAGACCCGCTCGTTCACCAGCATTCCGTCCCGGTCGATCTCGGCGTTGGCCTGCGCAATGACTGCCTTGTCCTCCTCCCACGCCGTGAGGTAGAAGGGGTGGGGCTCGAACTCCGGAAACCGGATCTTTCTGCCGGTGACCTTCTTGAGGCGTTTCAGCTCCTCATCCCTCTCCTCCCCGGACACCACCTGTGCCACTTCCAGGTGGGACGAGCCGCGGCTCAGCACCCGGTAGTAATCCAGGACCCGCCCTTTCTCCACTTTTCGGTAGGGCGATTCAATGAACCCGAATTCGTTGATCCGGGCGTAGCAGGAGAGCGACGAGATCAGCCCGATGTTCGGGCCCTCCGGCGTTTCGATCGGGCAAATCCGGCCGTAGTGCGTGGGATGAACGTCGCGCACCTCGAATCCCGCCCGCTCGCGCGACAGCCCTCCCGGTCCCAGGGCCGAGAGGCGCCGCTTGTGGGTGATCTCGGAGAGAGGATTCGTCTGATCCATGAACTGGGAGAGCTGGGATGACCCGAAGAATTCCTGAATCGCCGCCATGACCGGCTTGGCATTGATCAGGTCGTGCGGCATCGCCGTGGTCATCTCCTGATAGACCGACATCTTCTCCTTGATCGCGCGCTCCATGCGCACGAGACCGATGCGGAATTGATTCTCCAGCAGCTCGCCCACCGCCCGGACACGGCGGTTTCCCAGGTGGTCGATGTCGTCCAGGCTGCCCAGCCCCTTGCGCAGCCGGTAGAGGTACTGGAGCACCTTGCAGAAGTCCTCACGCGACAGGGTCCGGCGGTCGAGGGGAACTTCCCCCAGCTCCAGCTTGGTATTGAACTTCAATCGTCCCACCCGGGACAGATCGTACCGGTTGGAATCGAAGAACATTCCTTCGAAGAGATTGCGGGAGCCTTCCAGGGTCGGTGGATCGCCGGGGCGCAGGCGTCGGTAGATTTCCACCAGCGCCTCGTCCTGCGTCTTGATGGTGTCCTTGCGCAGCGTCTCGGAGAGGATGTTGCCCACTTCGTCCTCTCCCGGGAAGAAAAGCCGAACCTCTTCGATTCCCCGCGCCGTGACTTTCACCAGCAGCGCCTCGGTGAAGGGCTGGTTGGCCTCCAGGAGAACCTCTCCGGTCTTCATGTCGATGATGTCGGCGGCGGCGTAGGCCCCTTCCAAGGCCTCGGGATCGACGGGAATGGATCGAATCTTCGCCTTCTCCATATGGGCGATCATGGCGCGGCGGATTTTCTTTCCTTTGGCCACGATCACTTCGTCGGTCTTCGGATCCACTACATCGATCTTGGACTTGCGGCCCGCGAGGCCCGGCGAAACGTCCCAGAGGATCTTCTTGGTATCCAGCGACAGCCGCTCGACCCGATAGAAGGTGCGGAGAATCTCCTCGTCGGTCTTCAGTCCCAGCGCTCTCAGGAAGATCGTCCCCAAGAACTTGCGCTTCCGGTCGATGCGAACGTAGAGGATGTCCTTGGCGTCGTACTCGAACTCAACCCAGCTGCCCCGGTAGGGAATGATCTTCGCCATGAATACCGTGCGGTTGTGGTTGGACTGGAAGAAAACCCCGGGAGAACGGTGCAGCTGGCTGACGATGACCCGCTCCGTGCCGTTGATGATGAAGGTGCCGTTCTCGGTGAGCAGGGGGATTTCACCGAAATAGACTTCCTGTTCCTTGATGTCCCGGATTTCCTTGTTGCCCGTGGCGGAGTCTTTCTCGAACACCTTCAGGCGAATCTTGACCTTGAGGGGGACGGTGTAGGTCATCCCCCGCTCCTGGCACTCCTGCACGTCGTACTTGAATTTCAGCGAGACCGGGTCTCCGCAGACGTCGCAGATGCTGATTCGGTTCTCGTTTACATGCCCGCAATCCGGACAGAGAACGCTGAAGACTTTCGGGTTCGGGACGGCGATTTTCTTGCTGCACTTGGAGCAGGCCATGCGGAGGTGCTGCAGGCCCTCCAGCTTGCCGCACTTGCACTCCCAATTCCCGATGGAGTATTCCTCGAATTCCAAGGAAGAGGTGCCCCGGAAATCGGAAATCGGAAAGATGGACTTGAACACCGCCTGCAGGCCTGTGTCTTCCCGGTCCGACGGGGCGGTGTACATCTGCAAGAACCGCTCATAGGAATGCTTCTGCACCTCGATGAGATTGGGGATGGGGATCGAGGTATGGATCTTCGAAAAGTTGAGCCGCTCGCTTCGGGAGCTGTTGCTGGCGTTATGATCCACTTCGTTGGCTCCTGTTATTACAGGTGTGGGCGGCGCGCTTCGGGACACGCTCGGCAACCCCGGGTCGGGTCCATTCCTTCCCCGGGGGCGAATTCTGCGCCCGGCGCTATTTCAGCTCGATCTTGGCTCCGGCTTCGGCGAATTTCTTCTTGATTTCCTCGGCTTCAGCTTTGGAGACTCCCTCTTTCACCGTCTTGGGAGCTCCGTCGACCAGGTCCTTGGCCTCCTTCAGTCCCAGGCTGGTGACCTCGCGGACCGCCTTGATCACGTTGATCTTCTTGTCGCCTACGTCCGTCAGCACCACCGTGAAAGAGTCCTTCTCCTCGGCAGGAGCCGCCGCCGCGCCGCCGCCCGCCGGCATGGCCATCATGGGCATGGCGGATGCGGCCGAGACTCCAAATTCGCTCTCGATCTCCTTAACCAGCTGGGCTATCTCCAGCATGGGGGCTTCTTTCAGGTAATTCTTGACATCTTCCTTGGTGATGGCGGGCATGGTTTCCTCCAGTTTGAGCCCCGATCCGTTTTTCGATTCGCTTCCGTCCCCAACTGCTCCCGGCGCCTGCGGCCGGAACTTCAGTGAAGGACTGCCTTCGACCTCATCCGGCCTGTTTCTTTGAGGCAATCTGATCCAAGACGCACGCAAAATCTCTCATCGGCGCCAGCAGCACCCGCTGGAACGAGGCGAGCGGCGAGGTCATCTGTCCGAGCAGCTGGGCGATCAGGACCTCCCTTGTGGGGAGCGTGGCCAGCGCCTGCAAGTCCGGCGCCCCCAGGACCTTCCCTTCCATCAGCCCCGCCTTGAACTCCAGCTGGGGATTATCCTTGGCAAAATCGTTGAGGACTTTGGCGAGGGCCACAGGCTCTTTGGGATGAAAGGTCAAGGCCAGCGGGCCCTTCAGGTGCTCGCGCAAGGGGGCGAGCGGGGTCGACTCCAAGGCCCGGGAGGCAAGCCGATTTTTGAGAACCTTGTAAGTGGAGGAGGTCTTCCGAATCCTGGCCCGGAGATCCGTCACCTGGTTCACGGTGAGGCCCCGGTAGCCGAAAAGGAAAGCGCTCTTCACCCCCTCCAGCTGTTTCCGGAGGCTTTCCACATGCTGCTCTTTCATCCCACGTTCCACTTGCTTCTCCTTAAATCGACGGTCGACCGAGCCGGCGCTACACCAGGGATTCCAGGGCGGCGGTGTCCAGCGTGACGCTGGGCCCCATGGAGCTCGAAATGTGAACACTTCTGA
>JAKEFJ010000066.1 GCA_022616665.1 Acidobacteriota bacterium | reverse complement strand
TCCGCTCCAGCTTTTCCGACAGGAGCTGGATCTGGGTGGTCTTTCCCGAGCCCTCGATCCCTTCGAACGTGATGAAAGCGCGCATGGATTTGTCGCCCCGTACCCGACGCCGCGGGGATGATAGCACACCGCTGTTGTCCCGAGGTCGGAGCCGAGTGAGGCCCGCCGGGGCACGGCTGCGAGGGAGCGGTCCGGCCTTTGATAGAATGCCCGCCTGGGAGGATGGATGGGAAATTGTCACTCCTGCGGCCAAGCCATCGAAACTGGGGAGAAAGTCCGGCGCACCGACGAATGCCCGCAGTGCGGCAGGGACTTGCATTGCTGCCGTAACTGTCGCCATTTCGATCCGGCCCTACACAACCAGTGTCGCGAGGTAGTGGCGGAATGGGTGTCGGACAAGGAGCGGGCAAATTTCTGCGATTACTTCGACTTCGCCGCCTCCGCCGGGACCGCTCCCAGCGGCGCGAAGTCGCCCGAGGAGCTGGCGCGGGAGAAATTCAAGAAGCTGTTCAAGTCCTGAAGGAGGGACGCGGCATGGCGGTGGTCCGGGCAGCGGAAATCCAGAGGGTCGCGGTGGCGGGCGCGGGCACCATGGGACACGGCATCGCTCGAGTGGCCGCCCAGTCTGGTTTCGAGGTGCGCCTGTTTGATGGAACTCCAGGCGTGGCGGATGCCGCGCTGGAGAAGATCCGCTCCAGCCTGGAAGAAGGGGTGAAGCGGGGAAAGGTCTCGGCGCGGGAACGGGAGGAAACGCTCTCGCGGCTTTCGGCAAAGTCGTCCCTGCAGGAATCCGCTGCCGGAGCGGAGTTGGTGATCGAGGCGATTCCGGAGAGGATGGAGCTCAAAGAGCTGCTGTTTTCAGAGTTGGGAAGGATTTGCTCCGAGTCCGCGCTGCTCGGCTCGAACACCTCCTCCCTGAGCCTTTCCCGCATCGCCCGCAGCACGGTTCACCCGGAAAGGGTCGTCGGGCTGCATTTCTTCAATCCCCCGCATCGGATGAAGCTGCTGGAGGTGGTCCGCGGGGAGGCGACCTCCGACGCGGCGGTGGAGACGGCGCTGGGAGTGGCGCGCAAGCTGGGCAAGGATCCCATCGTGGTGAAGGACTCCCCGGGCTTCGCCACATCCCGGCTGGGCGTGGCACTGGGCCTGGAGGCGATGCGCATGCTGGAGGAAGGAATAGCTGTCGTCGAGGACATCGACAAGGCCATGGAGCTGGGATACGGGCATCCGATGGGGCCGCTGCGGGTCTCCGACCTGGTGGGGCTGGACGTGCGCCTCTCCATCGCCGAGGCGCTGCACCGGGAACTGGGAGGATCTCGTTTCGAGCCGCCGCAGATCCTGAGGGACAAGGTCCGGATGGGAAAACTCGGCAAGAAGAGCGGCGCCGGGTTTTATCCGTGGGAGAAGTAGGGAGCGGGCTCGGCGGCTTTCAGTCGGAGCTCACCTCGCCGGAGGACGGCCTGCGAGGACGGAGGCGCCCCGGAGGATTCCCGTCAGGGTCACGATCCCCACCATTCGGCCTTCCTCCAGCACCGGAAGCAGGCTGACGCGCTCCGCGTTCATTCGTTTCAGGGCTTCGCGCAGGGGATCCGCAGGCGATACCCAGCCGCTCACCGGTTGAGTGACGCTCTGCACGAAGCGATCCCCCTCCTCTTCCCGCAGCGCCTCGATCAATCGTCCCCGCGTGAGCACGCCCAAAAAACTGCCATCCCGCAGAACCGGAAAGTCCTCTTGAAACGTATGGAAAGAGCGGCCCAGTACCATCGAAAGGGTGTCCGCGGGGGAGGCGGATAGGTAATCGGTAATCATCAGATCTTTTACCGACAGCCCCTCCATCGCCGTGTGCAGGAGCGTGGCCTGCTCTTCGGAGTTGGCTCCGATGTAAAGAAACACCCCGAGAACGGGGAGCCACCAGTCCTGGAGAACGATTCCACCCAGAACGAAAAGCCCGCCGAAGACTTTTCCGATGCGGGCGGCCCAGTGGGTGGCAGTGGCATAGGGCATCCGGCTCGCCAGGATGCCGCGCAGGATTCGCCCACCGTCCATGGGATAGGCGGGAATGAGATTGAAAAGTCCCAGCAGGAGGTTGGCGGAGAAGAGGCTTCCCAGGAGGTCCGCCCCTGTGAGTGCGGAAAGCTCCAGGTGTTCGGAAGGCATGAGGAAAACCACGCTCACGAACAGGCCCGCTGCGATGAAAAAATTCACCACCGGGCCGGCGATGGCGATGAGAATTTCCCGCGCCGGCTCCCGGGGGATTTCATTCAGAACGGCAATGCCGCCGAAGGGATACAAGGTGATCGCGGTAATGGTGACCCCGAAGCGGCGCGCCACCACACAGTGCCCCAGCTCGTGCAGGAGCACGCAGCTGAAGAGCAGCACCATGAAGAAGAGGCTGCGCAGCCCCGCGCTGGCCCCCGATCGGCTGGCTTCGCTGAATGAGAAAAAGGCCAGGAGGATCAGGAAGGTGAAATGGACCCTGATGGGAATTCCCAGCACCGTGCCCAAGCGAAAGGACCAGTTCACCCCGCGGCCCCCTAATAGATGCCGGGAAGGATGAACCGGGTCTGACGCCGATAAACCTGGTAGTCGGGAAACTCCCGGGCCAGCTTCTCTTCCTCGATCCGGGCCCTCACGACCTGGAAGAGATTGACCGCGGCCCACAGGCACAGGGCGCTGACGGTCCCCTGGAGCAGGCACAATCCCAGCATGGTGATGGCTTCTCCCAAGTAGAGTGGATGCCGGATGAAACGGTATGGGCCGCTGCGGACCACCGTGCGTGCTTCGGCCAGGATGGAGAACGAGGACCGCAAATGCCAGAGAGCCCACAGGCTGAGAGCCAGGCCTGCCACCGAGAGGGCCACCGCAATCCGCGGGGTCTGAAACCGGGGGGCCAGGTCGAGCCACTCGAGCACGATAATGCCCGCCGGGCCCGCCATGAAAACGAGCATCGGCAGCACCCGCTCTCGGAACCCCTGCGCGTGCGATACGGCGCGAAGCCGAGTCACGTAGGCGGCGAGGACGAGCAGGAGAAATGCCAGCGTCAGGGTATGACGGGCAACCTCCAAGGCCAGGTCATCCCGTAACCCTGCCCTGGCCATTGCGGCGGAGCTGTTGGCCAGGGCCCTGATCTGAAAGGCCAGGAGAAGACTCCACAGCACCAGCGGCACCAGCTTGCCGGTCAGCCATTCCCG
>JAKEFJ010000065.1 GCA_022616665.1 Acidobacteriota bacterium | reverse complement strand
CTAACCGGGGGTGCGACAACCCTTCTGGGCACCGACGAAGTCCCGACGGGAAACTACTCGCGAATCCGGCTCGAGGTTTCCAGTGCCGAGCTGGTCTACCTGGACGCCACCACAGCGCCCCTGAAGATCGAGTCCGGCAAGGTCGATGTGCCCATTCATTTCACCGTGGTGCAAGATGAGACCACCGGAATCGTCCTGGATTTCGACGCGGCAGCCTCGGTTCAGGTCAACGACACCGGAAGCGACCAGCTCATCCTGAGGCCGGTGGTCACTCCCAAGAGCCTCCAGTAGTCCCCGGGAAACCAGACCGACTTTTCTCCCCGCCAGTCCCGGGCCCGCCGGTTGACTCGGTCGTCGGCTTTCGACTAGCATGACCCGCCTTGTGGCGGCGGAAGGCGAGGGCAGATTCAGCGCCGGACACGGGGCCTGAGCCCACTGTCCCTTTGAGTCGCCGTGAGGAAAAATACACCTGCGCGGGAAATCCGCGTTCAGATTGACAGCCGGTACGAGTTCATCGACCTGGTCCAGCGAATGGCGGAGGATCTCTGCCGCGTGGTTCGACTGGGACGCGGCGCGGCGCTTAACCTGGGCCTGGCGGTACGCGAAGCCGTTGCCAATGCCATCAAGCATGGCAACCGGCTGGAAGAAGGGAAGCACGTCCTGATCCTCTTCCGGGTGGAAGCCTCCAGGCTGGTGGTGGCGGTTCGGGATCAGGGGAGGGGCTTCGATCCGCGCCGGGTTGAGAATCCCGTGGCGCCGGAGAATGTCTACCACAACCATGGCCGAGGCATCTTCTTCATGAATGCCTTCGTGGACGACGTGACCTTTACCCGCCTCCCGTCGGGAGGCACGGAAGTGCGCATGGAGAAGCGGTTGGATAAGAAGCGCCCCGGACGGACACCGTCGGCCGGCGCCCCGATGAGACAAGGAGGAAAGCTGCAATGAAGACCAAGGTACGGATGGTAGGAAAGGTTGCGGTGGTGGATCTCTCGGGCAAGATCACCATCGGCGAAGGCGATGTGGTCCTGCGCGATGAAGTGAACAAGCTCCTGGAATCCGACAACAAGAGCATCCTGCTGAACCTCAATGGCGTGACCTACATGGATTCGGCGGGCATCGGAGAGCTGGTGGCGTGCTACAAGCGTGCGGCAGAGGCGGGTGCCAAACTCAAGCTCCTGAATCCTTCCGGCAGGGTGTCGGACCTCCTCTCCCTGACGAAGCTGCAGCAGGTTTTCGACATCTACAACGACGAAAAAGACGCACTGGTCAGCTTCTAGGGCGTTGCAGCATTGCCTTCAGCTCCGAGAGCAGATTGAGGGCTTGAAGCGGCGTCATCTCTTCCGTCCGTAGAGCTCGCAGGGTATCCCGCACCGGATCGGGCTCTTGAGCAAAAAGCTGAATCTGCGCGGGCTCCGAAAGCCGGCGGGCCTTTTCTCCAGCCAGGCGTGGAACCCCCTCGCGATCCAGCTCATTCTTTTCCAGATTGCAGAGAATCTCTCCGGCCCGCTGAATCACCTCCCTGGGAAGTCCCGCCAGCCGCGCCACCTGAATTCCATAAGAACGATCGGCCGTTCCCTCTTCGACCCGGTAGAGGAAGCGGATTTCGTCGTTCCACTCGCGCACCGCGATGCGGCAGTTTCGGACGCGGGGAAGGGTGAGGGCCAGCTCGGTCAGCTCGTGGTAATGGGTGGCGAAAATCGTCTTGGGGCGCAGACGGGGCTCCTCATGAAGGAATTCGGCTACCGCCCAGGCCAGCGAGAGCCCGTCGAAAGTGGCGGTCCCGCGACCGATCTCGTCGAGGATGACCAGGCTTCGGGGGGTGGCGTGATGGAGGATGTTGGCCGTTTCCTGCATCTCCAGCATGAAGGTGCTCTGTCCCCGAGCCAGATTATCCGAAGCCCCCACGCGGCAGAAGATCCGGTCCACGATGCCGACTTCAGCCTCCGCGGCGGGAACGAAGGAACCCGCATGGGCCAGGAGCACGATGAGCGCCACCTGGCGCAGGTAGGTGGATTTGCCTCCCATGTTGGGGCCGGTGATGATGAGAATTTGACGATCTTCCGGGTCCAGGTCTGTGTCATTGGAAACGAAGCGCTGCTCCGATTGCAGGCGCTCCACCACCGGATGCCGTCCGCCGCGAATCCTGAGGATGCCGTCGGATCGCAGCTTGGGCCGCACATACCCTAATGCCGTAGCGGTCTCTGCCAGGCCCGCCAGAAGATCGATCTCAGCCACCGCCACCGCAGTGGACTTGATGGCCACCGCTGCGCTCGCCACTTTCTGGCGAATCTCTTCCAGGAGCGCCGCCTCCAGCTCGTCTATCCTTTCCTGGGCGGTAACCACCTGCTCTTCATAGTTTTTTAGCTCAGGGGTGATGAAGCGCTCGGCGCCCACCAGAGTTTGCTTCCGTTCGTAATCTGCCGGCACGGATCCCAGGTTGGAGCGGGACACTTCCAGGTAATAGCCGAAGACTTTGTTGTATCGGACCTTCAAAGAGCTGATGCCCGTCCGCTGTCGTTCCCGAGCCTCCAGGGAAGCCAGGAATCCGTGCGCGTCCCGGCGAATGGAGCGCAGGCGGTCCAGCTCGGCATGAAAGCCGTCCCGGATATAGCCGCCATCGCGCAGCAGCGCCGGTGGATCTTCCGCGATGCCGGACGACAGCAGTCGGGCTATCTCCTCCAGGGGATCCACCCTCGACTCCAGCTCGGAGATCAGGGGAGAACCGGCCACGCCGCGGACTTCCTCCTTGAGGGGCGCCAGGGCCAGCAGCGAATCGCGCAGGCCGAGGAAGTCTCTTGGGCTGGCCGCCTTTAAAGTGATCCTGGAGAGCAGTCTCTCCATGTCCCGAATCCGGCCCAGGCACTCTCGGGCGCGGTCTCGCTGCAGCGGGTGACGTGTCCAGGCCTCCAGCGCGTCCAGCCGTGGCTCGATGTGCGAGAGGCGCGCGAAAGGACGCAGCAGCAAATCGCGCAATGCGCGGGAGCCCATGGGCGTGACCGAGCGGTCCAGCAGCTCCAGCAGGGAATTCTCCACGCCGCCGTTGAAAAGGTTGGAAGTAATCTCCAGGTTTCGGCGCGTCGTGGCATCCAGAACGAGCCGGTCGGATTCGGCGTAGAAGGAAATCCGGTGCAGGTGCTGCAAGTCCGATCGCTGGGTGTCTTTCAGGTATTGGATGGCGCCGCCGGCGGCGCACACCGCCAGAAACCGATCCTCCAAGCCGAACCCGGCCAGGGACCCTGCACCGGTCAGGCTCAACAGGGCCCGGGTGGCGCTGTCCCTGGAAAACGCCCAGGGAGGAGCCGAATTGACCACCGCCTTGATGCGCAACACTCCCGGAATGAGGCGCGCCAGATCGGAGCCCTCGGGCACCAGAATCTCGCGGGGGGAGAAAAGCTCGATCTGGTCCAGCAGATTCTCCCAAAGGCCGGCTCCCCTCAGCTCGGAAAGCGTGAGATCGCCGGTGGAGAGATCCAGGTAAGCCAGGCCCATTCCCTCACCCTCCAGGATCAGGCTCGCCAGAAAATTATGCTCCCCCGATGCCATCTGCGCGGCATCGTGAAAGGTGCCCGGCGTCACGACCCGGACCACTTCCCGTCTCACCAACCCCTTCGCCTTGCGCGGATCCTCCACCTGGTCGCACAGGGCCACCTTGAATCCCTGGCGCACCAGCTTGGCCACGTAGCCGTCCACGGCGTGATAGGGAACACCGCACATGGGAGTGGCATTGGCGGTGCCCTTTCCTCGCGAGGTGAGGGTGATCTCCAGCACCTTGGATGCCGACAGGGCATCGTCGAAGAACATCTCGTAGAAATCCCCCATGCGAAACATCAAGATGGCGTCCTGATGCTCCTTCTTGAGCTGGTGGTACTGGCGCAACATGGGAGTCAACTCGTCCAGGCGGCACCCCGCGAGGAAGCGATTCTTGGTTTTGGGGAAAGGAAGTCTAGCACAGCGTTGACAGGCCCAAAGGGGTATTCTATAAAGGCCGCGCATGGAAGATTGGCGTAACGAAGACGATTTCGATGAATCGGCGCCCCAACCCAATGACGGGGCGGGGGAATCTTCTCCCTCGAGTCCTATCGATGAGGTGGACGACGATTTTCCCCCGCTGCCGCCCGAGCTTCCTCTGGACGATCAGGATCGAATCCTCCTGGTGCTCTCCTACCTGGGCATCCTGGCGCTGGTTCCCTTTCTGACGGCCCGCAAGGACTTCGTCCAATGGCACGCCCGCCAGGGGCTCCTATTGTTCGGCGTTTCGCTCACGACGCTGTTCGCCATGATCCTGATCAACGTGGTCCTGTGGCATTTCCACTGGGTCCTCGGATTGCTCTTCCTGCTTCTGCTTCTGACTTCCAGCTTCGGGATCCTGGCCCTGATGGTGGCGTGCATCCTGAAAGCCTTTGAAGGTGAGCGGTGGCGCAACCCATTACTCGGGGATTTCGTCGAGAAGCTCTGACGGGGCAAGCCATGGAATCACTGGACCCAATTTTTCGCTTCGGCCACCCGTATCTGGGTCTGCTCCTCGTCGCCGCGGCGGGAACGGGTGAGTATCTGTTCCCCCCTCTGCCCGGCGACACCCTGATGCTGTTCGGATTCTTCCTCGCCGGGCACGGCGACCTGCCGTTCGCCTGGGTCCTGGTAGCGGCCTTGGGGGGGAGCATGCTCGGGGCGGAGGTCGCCTATTCTCTGGGCGACAGGCTGGGGCACTCCTATTTTTTCATCCGCCGATCCCGCCTGGCGGCCGCCGCTCTTCCGACCTTGGAGCGGTACTTTCAACGGTTCGGGGTGGGGATGGTTCTCGTGAACCGGTTCCTGCCGGTGCTCAGGGGGTTCTTCCTGTTCGCCGCCGGGATGGGGAAGATGCCTCGGGGGGCCACCTTTATTTGCGCCACGCTCAGCAATTTGGCCTGGATTCTCCTCATTGCCTGGGTGGGGCACCGCTTCGGCACTTCCTGGGACCGGCTCCAGGGCATTTTTCGGACGTACGTCTCAATCCTGGGTGTGCTATTCTTGGCCTACGCTGCTTGGACCCTCGTCCGATATCGAATGCGCCGGAAGGCTGCAATACAGCTCTGATCCCGCCGGCGGGCAGGAGACTTCATCATGAGAACGGAAATCACTGCGGCGCCCCCCCTGCGGAAATTCATCGGTGATTTGAGAGCGCTTCTCGCTTCCGGTCACGGGGAGACGGAGCAGGTCTATCACGTCAAGGAGCACCTGGTGGGGTTGCTGGAGACTCCCGGTTGGCTGCCGCAGGCCTGCCGAACGGCGGATCCTTCGAGCTACGCCCGCCATCTGCTTTATCAAGACGCGCAAAATGGCTTTGTCCTGGTGGCCATGGTCTGGGGACCGGGACAGCACACGGCTATCCACGATCACGCGGGAGTCTGGTGCGTGGAAGGGGTCTATGAAGGGCGCATCCAGGTCACCCGGTTCGATCCGGTGGGAGAGGTGGGTGAAACCGTCCGGTTTCTCCCGGGAGAAGTGATTCGCGCGGGGGTCGGGGCGTGCGGCGCCCTGATTCCGCCCGTCGAGTACCACAAGATTGCCAACGACACTCCCGCCACCGCCATCAGCCTGCATGTCTACGGGCGTGACCTGAAGGTCTGCAACGTATTCGATCCCCTGGGCGGCGACCTTTACCAAAAAAAGGCGAAGACGATGCACTACCACAGCGTCGTCCCGCTCCTTCTCTGATTGAACCCACCCGAGGCAAAGAGCTCAGCGCTGCTTCGCGGAAGATGCCGAGCCGGAGACTTTTGCTCCGAGCTGCTTGAGGAGATTTCGTTGCTCGGGCTGGTTCGGATTGATGGCGAGTGAGCGCCGGATGGTGGAAACGGCCTTGGGAATATCTCCCACCTCCCGGTATGCCCGTGACAAGGCGTTGAGGAGCCCGACGGAGGCGGGGCCGACTTTCTCAGCTTGCTCGAAGAAAGGCAGAGCTTCCTGATTGCGCCCCTGCTCGGCGATCGACACACCCAGGTTGTATAGGGCGAGAGCGAAGTCGGGATTGAGTCGGATCGCCTCCTTGAGGCTCTCCTCCGCTGCTTTGTAGTCTCCGCGGGCCAGGAAGAGCGCACCCTGGTTGGCGCGATACTCGGAGTTCTTCGGATCCAGCTCCACGGCCTTTTGGAAGGCGATTTTGGCATCGTCGTAGCGGGCTTGGAGCTGCATGGTGATTCCCATCCAGTTATAGTGCGCCGCCGAGGTTCGTTCCTTCTCCAGCGCCGCCGAGAGCAGCCGCTGGGTACGCCCGAATTCCCTCCGTTTCAGCAGGTCGCCCACCAGGCGGGCCATGGGCTCCTTGGCGGCGGGATCCAGGAAGAGCGCCTGGATGTACTCCGCTTCGGCTTCCTGTCCTTTTCCCTGGGCTTCATAGACGCGCCCGAGCCCATAGTGCGCCAGGGCATCCTGGGGGTAGAGGCCCACCGCCATCTGCGCAAGATGCATGGCCGCCGCGGGAAGGTTGCGCTGCAGGTAAATCAGCGTTGCGTTCACCATGGCACGCGCCCCCACGGGCTCCACCGTCATACCCAGCGGGCGGATGCCGTCCTCCCGACAGGGGGGGATCAGGACCGCCATCCAGCGCTCGGGTGTGGCCGCGCCGAGTACCTCGTCGGCGCGCAGCTGGGTGGCCGCCTTCTGCACCGCGTCCTGGGTGACCTGCTTGCGAACCTCCGCGAGCGGTCGACCGCCCCGGCGGGAGTGGAAGATCAAAACCGTCGCGGGGTCGAACGATTGCTCCAGACGGTAGCGCGCCTTGAAATTCAGATTGTCGCGGGTCTCCAGCTTGGATTCGGCTTCGACTTTCACGGGGCTCAGAGGGTAGTGCGTGACGCGACTGAGAAAAGGCAGGTGGAAGTGGATACCGCGGGTGAGGACGACGGGATCCCCGAACCTGGGGTCCAGCACGCCCACCTCGTCGCCACCCACGAAACTGACACTGGAGATGATGGCAGCCAGGGAGACCATGGCCGTCGCGATGGCGACGATGCGTTTCATCGGAAGAGGCTCTCCGGCATGGGGAAAAAGCGAAGTATCTTAGCGCCGGCACCGTGGGGTGTCAAACCTCGCCAAAGCGTGCACGGCACATCGGAGGAAGGCGGTGATCAGCGCTGCGGATCCGGAGTGGGAAGACCCGAGAGGACGACGAGATCCACCCGCCACTCCCCATCGGGGCCCTCCATCACAGCTCCCATCCGCCCCGGATCATACGGCAGTCCAGAAGAAGGATCGGGCGCCGGAGGCTCGAGGTAGCGCAGAAAAAACGAGGGGGAGGAAAGCCGCTCCCGAGTTTGGGGGGTGTCGAATCCCCTCTGCGCGGCGTAGCGAAATCGCAGGCGGTCGTCCAGGTAGATGGCTTTCGACCTGGCCGAGAGAACTTGCCAGGCTCCATCCCAGTTCCTGTCCAATAGTCCGCGCCGGTAGATCTCGAAGGCCGCAACCCGGTTGACCGCCTTCGGTGGAGCCTTGTCCATCCGGCCGTAAAGCAGCGCCAGATTGATGGAAGCGGCGTGATGCGTGGGCTGGATGGCCAGCGCCTGCTCATATTCCCGGATCGCCTGGTCTTCCTTCCCCTGCTCGGTCAGAAGTACTCCCAGCCCCAGATGAGCGTCGGCATAATCCGAACGGATGCTCAATGCCTCACGGAATTCCCGTTCCGCCTGGTCGAGCTTGCCGTCGTAAAAATAGGCAGTGGCGATGCGCTCGTGGGCCTCTGCGAAGTCCTTTCGCAGCGACAGGGCGCGCCGCAGCTGGCGTATGCCCTCGTCCGTCTTGCGGGCGGACACCAGAGCCGCCCCCAGGTTGAAGGCCGCTTCGGGATCGTTGGGGAAGAGCTTCGCCGCCTGTTGCAATTCCTTCTCCGCTTCCGGGAATCGGCCCAGACTGACCAGGGCGATGCCCAGATTGATCCTGGCTTGAGCCAGATCGGGCTTGAGCCGGAGCGCTTCTCGGTATTGCGCAACGGCTTCGTCCAGCCTGCCCTGCGCCTGATAAACATTCCCCAGGTTGTAGTGGGCCGGGGCATAGTCCGCATCCACCCGAATGGCTTCCTCCCACTGTCGCGCGGCCTCCGGGCTCTGGCCAGCCTGATACAGGAAGGCGGCCAGGTGATCCCGGGGCTCGGGGCGGGATGGGAGGAGCCGGATCGCTTCACGGAAAGCCTGCTCCGCCTCCGGGCGTCCCATCGACTGTAGCGCCAGCCCTTTCAGATCCATCGCCTCGCCGGACTCGGGCTTCTCCTTCAGATATTCCGTGGCCAGGTCGAAGGCCCGCCGGCCCTCCCCCTTTTCCAGGGCCGCGCGCGTCGAGGCAAGTCGCGGGTCCTCCTGGACTCGCCGGCATGAAAGGAAGGGCCCCACTAGAATGAGAGAGGCGACGGCAAATGTGAGACAGGCCTGGTGGCGCGGGTGCAACGACGGCTCTCCCGGGAAGCGCGGTCATTCTTGGAGATTCGCCCGGGAGTGTCAAGCTTATGCTGGCTGGGCTCTTTCGGGAGGGTGCGAAGGGGAACGGAATGGGAAAGGCGGGCGATCCCATCGTCGTGATCGGCGCGGGCGCCGCGGGCCTCATGGCCGCGATTTTCGCTTCCCGCGAAGGCGGGGATGTGCTCCTCCTGGAGCGTACCAAAGAGGGTGGCCGGAAAATCCTCATCAGCGGCGGGGGAAGGTGCAATGTGCTTCCCGGCACGCTGGAGCCTTCCCGCTTCGTCACGGCTTCCTCCCCCCACTCCCTGAGGAAACTCCTGCTGTCCTGGCCACTGTCCGAGCAGCGCCGTTTCTTCGAGGAGGATCTGGGGATTCCGCTGGCGCTCGAGCCGGAAACGAACAAGCTCTTCCCTCTCTCCAACCGGGCCCGGGATGTCCGCGACGCCCTGTTTGCCGTCTGTCGCCGGCAAGGTGTGAGATGCCGATTTGCCGCCACGGTCTCGGCGCTGTGTCCTCCTTCCGATTCCTTTTCCTGGGGCGTGCGGCTTGCAACCGGTGAGACGATTTCGGCTGTGGCGGTGGTGATGGCCACCGGAGGACTTTCGGTCCCCGCGACGGGAAGTGACGGGGGCGGATTGTCCATCGCCTCTCAGTTGGGGCACGCGATTTCCCCCACCTATCCGGCACTCACTCCGCTGATTGCCGATCCCCCCCGACACGCGGCCTTGGCGGGCGTTTCCCTGAACGTCCGGCTGGAATCCCTGGGCAACGGGAGCCGAATGGCCGTGAGCGGGGGCTTTCTTTTCACCCATCGAGGCTACAGTGGTCCGGCGGTACTGGACCTCTCCCACCGTGCCGTCCTGTCGCGCCTGCGCGGCGGCCCCCGAGAAATCATCCGCGTGAACTGGTGCGACTTGCCTGAGGAGGCCTGGGAGAAGGCCCTGAGGGAGGGAGCGGGGAAAGTGGGGACCCTCCTGCGAAGCAGGCTCCCGGAGCGACTGGCGGCGGTCTTGCTCTCCGAGGCGCAGGTGGATCCTTCCACGTCGCTTTCCCAGTTGCGCCGCCCGCAGCGCAAGCGCCTGCTGGAGTTCCTGGTGCGCTATGAGCTTCCCTGGACATCGGATGAAGGATATCGGAAGGGGGAAGTGACCGGTGGCGGTGTGGCCCTGGAGGAGGTTCACCCGCGGACCCTGGAAAGCCGGCGTCATCCCGGCCTTTTCCTATGCGGAGAAATGCTCGACTGTTTCGGTCCCATTGGGGGGCACAATTTCGTCTGGGCCTGGGTCACCGGACGCTGCGCGAGAAGCGGCGCTGCGAGAAAGGCCGGTGCTAGAATGGCTGCTCCATGAGCCTCTTCCACCGGCGTGACTTTCTGGTCAGCGCTTCCCGGGCCGCTCTGCTGGCCGCGGGTTCGGGGTTTTTCCGTGGCGCCGCCTGGGCCCTGCCGGAGAAACTGGGAGTGCCGCAGGGGCGCTCGGCGGAAAAAATACGCGGCTTCCCGTTTGCGGAACTCGATTCTTTCTTGACACCCACCGATCAGTTCTTCCTGCGCAGCCACCTGGAGATTCCCACGATCCATCCGGACCAGTACCGTCTCCAGATCGGGGGCCTGGTGGAGCGACCCTATTCTCTGGGCCTGGGAGAGCTGGAGCGGATGTCGCGAAGCTCCTATCCAGCCACCTTCGAATGTTCCGGCAGCGCCGTGGGAGGAGGCATGGTCTCCACCGCCGAGTGGAGCGGCGTCGAGCTCTGGAAGCTCCTGGAGCGTGCCAAGCCAAAAGGCGGGGCGGTGGAAGTTGTGATGGAAGGATCCGACGCGGGGCTGGACGAGCTGGTCCCGATCCCGGTGCAGTTCGCGCGAAGCGTTCCCATCCCGGTGCTTCGGGGCATCCCCGGCCTGCTGGTGATGGCCATGAATGGCGCGCCGCTCCGGCCCGAGCACGGATATCCGGCGCGCGCCCTGCTTCCGGGACTCTACGGCGTTCAGAACGTGAAATGGCTCGCCCGCCTGACGGTGGTGAACAAGCCCTACCAAGGGTTCTACCAGACCCAGCGTTATGTGGGGTTGAGGGAGACACCGCAGGGCGTCCGCATGGAGGAGATCTTGCGCCAGCGGGTGAAATCGCAGATCGCCCGGGTGTTCCCCCGACCGGAGGCGGGCAAGGGCGCTTACCGGGTGACGGGGGCGGCCTGGTCCGGGGGGCGGTCGATCGTCCAGGTGGAGGTGAGCCTCGACGGCGGAAGGCAATGGAGGAAAGCGGATCTCTCTCCCGCCAAGAACGAGTATTCCTGGGTGCTCTGGTCCCAGGACTTCACCGCCCCGCCGGGAAGCTACGAGGTCGTGGCACGCGCCACCGACTCTGCCGGGCAAGTGCAACCGCTGGAGAGGGACCCTTCGATCCTGACGGGCTATGTGAACAACTGGTGCGATCGAAAGAGCCTTACCGTCCCGGCTTGAGCGCTTCGGCCCTCCCGCTGCCCTCCTTCACCCTCACCAGCCGATCCACTTCCGGAGCGGAAATTCGATCCACCCGGCCCGAGGGCCACCTTATCTCCAGCGAATCCACCTTGCCGAGGGATCCCAAGCCGAAATGGATTACCCGCTCCGATTGGGAAGCGTAACCGGAGGCCCCGCGGGCTTCCCGGAAGAGGGTCCGTCCTGCCGCCCGAAGCACGAGCCTCGCCCCGAAGCCATCCCGGTTGGAGCGCTGCCCCTCCAGCAGAACCGCCAGATAATGGCGCCCTGGCACACCGCGGTTCCGAAATACTCTCGCCTTTCCCGCCGCTACCGACACCGCCAGGTCCAGTTGGCCGTCGCCGTCCAGGTCCAGGATGGCGGAGCCGCGTCCCACGCAGGCGCGGGCAATATCGGGAGCCGCCGTCGCCGTGACATCTTCAAAGGTTCCGTCTCCAAGGTTGCGGAGAATCTGACCCGGCTCGGCGTAGGTCACGTTGTCGTAATAGAGTTCCACGTTGTCCATCATGCTGCCATTGGCCTGAAACAAATCCAGGTAGGAGTCGTTGTCGAAGTCGAGAAACCCCGCCCCATAGCCGGTGACGAGCTGGGTGGCTGAGGCGATGCCCGACACGAAGCTCCTCTCGGAAAAAGTCCCGTCGCCATTGTTACGGTAAAGCGCCGAGGGCTGGAAGGAGAGATTGGCCACGAACAGATCCTCCTTCCCGTCGCCGTCGTAATCCCCCGCGTCCACGCCCATGCCCGAGCGGGCTTTGCCCTCGTCCCCCAAAGCGGCGCCCGACAGGAGCCCCATCTCGGTGAAGCGTCCTCCGCCGTCGTTGCGGTAGAGAAAATTGGGCATGCCATCGTTGGCGACATAAATGTCCGGGTCGCCATCGGCGTCGTAATCCACCGAGACGACCCCCAGCCCGTGTCCGTCGGGATTGGCGATTCCCGCCTCCCGTGAGACGTCGGTGAATCGCCCGTTTCCGTCGTTGCGATACAGGCGGTCGGGCGAGCCGGGGTAGATCTCCGGCCCGCAGTAGGCCCGGTATCCCGGTTTCATCTCACCGCAGTACTTATTGTCGTCCAGACGATAATCCATGTAATTCACGACGTAGAGATCAAGGTCCCCATCGGAATCCGCATCGAAAAACGTCGCCCCCGTGGAGAAAGAGGCATCGCCTGTACCCGATGCGGCGGTGATGTCCTCGAAAGTCCCGTTCCCGCGGTTGCGGTAGAGGGCATTGGCCCCGAAGTTGGCGACATACAGATCTTCCCAACCGTCGCCGTCCACATCGCCGACGGCGCAGCCGATGCCGTAACCGGGATCCCCCGGCAGGGCGGTACCCGTGACGTCCTCGAAGGTGCCGTCGCCCCGATTTCGGTAAAGACGATCGATCGGTGGCGGCGTGGCGGTTGCTTTCCCAAGCGGCGCGCCGTTGACGAAGTAGAGATCCGGGAGGTGATCGCCGTCAAAGTCGAAGGCGCAAACCCCCGACGCCAGCGTTTCGGGCATGTACTTTTCTCCCGTGGCGCCGGTGAAGTGCTGGAAGGCGATACCTGAGCGCTCCGTCACCTCCTCGAAAAGCACCGCGCCCGCAGGTGCCGTGTGGCTTTGCGTTGAGGGGGGTCCGGAGGCGGGCTGTTGAGCGCAGCTCCCACCAGGAATGGCCAGGGACATGGCGAGCCAAAGGAGTTTTCTCACGGGGACGTGCCGGCGGGGGAGGGAAGCGCCGCCTCTTTTTCAAGTTGTTCGGCCAGCTGCCTCTCCATCTCCGCCTCGGGTCGGTGCAGCGCCTCGTAGGCCCTGGCCAGAGCGCGGTGCGGGGCTGGATCGGAAGGATCCAATCGAGCCGCCTCCTGCAGGTCCGTCAAGGCGCCCTCCGGGTCCCCAGAGGCGAGCATGGTTTCGCCCCGGGCCCGCCGGATGAGGGCGTTTCCGGGGGCCAACCTGACCGCCCGGTCCAGATACTCTTCAGAGAGGGGGAGTTCCCCCGCCGTGCGGGCGGCCTCTCCTGCTTCCAGGAGGAGGTCGGCATTCTTCGGATCATGCTGCAGGGCGTCTTCGAAGCTCTTGACGGCCTGCTCCGGCTTTCCCGCTTCCATCATCTGCAGGGCGCGCAGGCGGTGATAGGAGCCTTCGGCGCGCTGTTCCGCCTGGCGTCGCTGTTCCCGCTCCAGCCGGCCCGCCTCCCGCAACGTTTCATCCGCGAGGCGCTTCTGCCCTAACATCCTGTAGGCCTTGGCCAGGTCCAGTCTCGAGGAGAGGTGCGACGGATCCAGCTCCACGGCCCGTTTCAGCACCAGCACGGACCCCTCGGCATCGCCGCGGAGCAGCTGGACGGCCCCCAAGATTCGCAGGGGCTCGGCGTCGCGCGGGGCCAATTCCGACCAGCGGCGGGCGTCCGATGCCGCGCCGTTGAGATCGCCCAGCCTGAGTCGGATTCGGCTTCGCAAGGCCCGCGCTTCCACCTGATCCGGAGATTTCGCCAGAACCCAATCCAGCTGCTTGCGGGCTTCGCCATATCTTGCCTCCAGAAAAGCGATGCGCCCCAGCCGTGTGCTGGCAAGCAGGTCATCGGGTCGCGCGGCGAGAACCTCGCGGTAGGCCTTGGCGGCCCGGGCGTATTGCCCGCAGCGCAGTGCTGCCTCGCCGATGAGCATGGCATCCTCGGGATTGCCGGAGCGATGGTGGCGTTCGAGGAGGTCCAATGCCTTGCGTGGCTCCCCTTGGCGCAGCAGCTCGAGCGCCTGAGCGCGTGGTGCGAGGCCCGCCGAGGCAGGCGGCGCGTCGGTGGTAGCAGCGCGGTCGCATCCCGCCGCGAGGAGCAATAGAAAGGCGGTGGCGGTGAGGGAAAGACGCGAGGACCGGATGGGGAATCGAACCATCATATTCGAATTATAGCGCGTTGGCCCGATCCGAAGCGGGTGCTACAATGCCCGCCGTGAATGGTCGCCGAAGTGCGTACATTGTGATGCTTCTCGCTTTCCCTCTCGCTTCCAGCTCAGGACGGGGCGAAGAGTCCCCGGGGCTCAATGCTCTGGTGCGCCGCGTGCAGTCCTTCTACCGCGACTCCGCCGGAATTGTGGCGAATTTCACCCAGACGCTCGAGTCCCGGACCTTGGCGGGCCCGCAGGAAGAAGCCGGAACCGTTTATCTGAAGGCTCCCGGCAAGATGCGATGGGAGTATTCGCGGCCTCGGGGCAAGCTGGCGGTGTGCGACGGCAGCAAGGCGTTTCTCTACCTCCCGGAAGACCGCCAGGTGCTGGTGGGAGCCATGGAGGATCTCGATGCCGGAGCTCTCGTGACCCGGCTCCTGTTGGGTGAGACATCGCTCTTCTCCCAGTTCCT
>JAKEFJ010000064.1 GCA_022616665.1 Acidobacteriota bacterium | reverse complement strand
GTCGCTCCAGGCGACGCGGCCCTGCTGGCCCAGCGCATCCACTCGCTGCTCGAGGATCCTGCGCGGTGCGCGGCCTACGGCAGGGAAGGAGAAGGCCGCGCCCGGCGAGAGTTCCCACTGCAACGGATGGTCCGGGGATGGAGCGACCTTTACCGGGAGCTGTTGCAAGAGAAAGGCCGGAGGGCCGCTGCATGATCCGCATGGCCGGCGCGTTTCTGCTCGCCGCGGGGCTGGCGCATTACCTGACGCCGGTGCTGCGACAGGCGGCCATCCGTTTCGGCATCGTAGATCGCCCAGACGGAAAGCTGAAGAATCATCGGGCCCCGGTGCCCTATCTGGGTGGCATCGCCATCTACCTCTCTTTCCTTCTCTCCCTGGCCCTCACGGTGGAGTTCCGGAGGGAGGTGCTGGGGATCCTGCTCGCCGGCGCCATCGTGGTGATCCTGGGGCTCATCGACGATCTGGGGGCACTGAGCCCGGCGGTGAAGCTGGCCGGGCAGGTGGTGGCCATTCTGACGCTCATGAAGGCGTCGGTGACCATCAAGCTGACCTTCCTCCCGCCGGCAGTGGCGCTTCCCCTCTCATTCTTGTGGCTGCTGGCCATTACCAACGCCTTCAACCTCATCGACATCATGGACGGCCTGGCATCCGGAGTCGGTCTGATCTCGGCCCTGGTCCTGGCCTGTGTCGCGGCGGGCAGCGGCAGGGACGAGGTAGGCACGCTGCTCGCCGGCCTGGCGGGAAGCCTCGCCGGCTTTCTGCGCTACAACTTCGAGCCGGCCCGGATCTACCTGGGAGACACCGGGAGCCTCTTCCTGGGGCTGATGCTGGGGGCGCTGGCCATGAACAACAGTTACACCTCGAGAAACTTGGTGGCCTCCGTCTCGCCGGTGGTGATCCTGGGCGTGCCCCTCTTCGACATGATCTTCGTGATGTTTATCCGATGGCGGCGCGGCATTCCCGTCATGCGCGGGAGCCCCGATCATTTTCCCCTCCGACTGCGGAAGTGGCGCCTGACCACCCGGCAGACGGTGGCGGCCAGCTATGCGGCATCGGTAGTGCTCGGCGGGGTGGCGATTGCCATGATGCTGGTGGACTCGACGGTGGCTGTTTGGCTTCTGGCGGGCACCACCGGGGTAGCGCTGGCGCTGGGCTTCTATCTGAAGAAGATCGACATGACCCTGTAGGAGTGGAGAGTGATCGGTACGCGAAATCTCATCCTGGGCGCGGGACTGGCGGGGCTTTCCGCGGCCGCCTCTCTTCCCAGGGAGGAGACGCTGGTCCTGGAGCGCGAGGGGGAGGTGGGCGGACTGTGCCGCTCCCGTGAGGTGGATGGCTTCACGTTCGACTGCACGGGGCACCTGCTGCATCTGAAGGACCCGGGAATCCGCGACCTGGTCCACTCCCTGCTTCCCCGGTGCTTCGCCTCGGTGGAGCGGAAATCGCTGATCTACTCCAAGGGCGTTTACACCGGCTACCCGTTCCAGGCGAACACCTACGGACTTCCCCGGGAGGTGATCCGGGAATGCGTGCTGGGATTCGTGGAAGCGCTCCTCAGACGCGGCGAGTCGGAAGAAAGACCGGAGAGCAACTTCAGGGAGTGGGTCCTCTCCACCTTCGGCGATGGAATAGCCCGCCACTTCCTGTTTCCCTACAACGAAAAGCTCTATCGGGTGGACTTGAACGAAATGGAATGCGGCTGGGTTTCCTGGTCCATTCCCAGACCCTCGCTCGACGAGGTGGTGCGCGGCTCGCTGGGGATGGAGGTGAAGGGGCTTGGATATAACCCGCAATTCCTCTATCCGCGCCGCGGCGGGATCGATGCGATCCCCAGGGCACTGCAGACCCGCTGCGGCGAGATCCGGCTAAAAGCGGAAGTGCGATCCCTCGACCTGCTCGCACGGCGGGTCCGGCTGGAATCGGGGGAAGAGATTGGCTACGAGCGATTGCTCTCGACGCTTCCGCTGGATGGCCTCCTGAGAATGCTGAATCCGCTGCCCGAGCCCGCTTTGGGAAAGGCCCGCGGTAAGCTGCGTGCCGTCCGGGTGGTGAACATCAACCTGGGAGTGGACCGTCCTGCAGTGCTGCCCGGGCATTGGGTCTATTTCCCGGAGGCCCAGTTTCCCTTTTATCGCGTCGGGTCTCCCACCAATTACTCCTCGGGGGTGGCGCCGGTCGGCTGCTCCTCGCTCTACGTAGAAGTGGCCCGCCGGCGGGATGAGCCGCTGGATGAGGAAACGCTGGTGGAGGAAGTCCTGGAAGCCCTGCGGCGGGTGGAAATCCTCCGGTCTGGAGATCGGATCGTGGCCCGGGAGGTTCTGGTGCTGGATCCCGCCTACGTGGTCTACGATCACTTCCGTCAACAGGCTCTGCCCTCGATCCTCCGGATCCTCGAGCGCTACGGGGTAATTTCAACCGGGCGGTTCGGAGCGTGGGAATACGGCTCCATGGAATCGGCGCTCAAGCAGGGACGGGCGGCGGCAGAGCGGCTCGATGGGGGAGAGAGAGTGTCCGCGGGGGGCAGAGGGTGATGCAAGACCTCGACGCTCCTCAAGGGAAAATCCGAATCTGCCACATCATCACCCTGCTGGAGCTGGGTGGGGCGCAGCAGAACACGCTCTACACCGCATCGCACCTGGACCGCCGGCGCTTCGAGGTCAGCCTGGTGGCGGGACCCGGCGGCCTTCTGGATGCTGAAGCCGAGGCCATTCCGCTCCTGCAAACCCACTGGATTCCGGAACTGGTGCGCGAAGTGAATCCCGCCAGGGATTTCGTGGCTCTGATGAAGCTCACCCGGCTCCTGAGGCGGCTGAAGCCGGATCTGGTTCACACCCATTCCTCGAAAGCCGGGATCCTGGGGCGCTGGGCCGCCCATCTGGCGGGCGTGGGCGTGGTGGTGCACACGATTCACGGCTTTGGCTTTCACTCCCGCATGCCAT